>CAXUJE010000061.1:0-20190 GCA_964251035.1 uncultured Acetobacteraceae bacterium | reverse complement strand
GTCCACGCGCGGGCGGCGGCAGCGCCTGCCGGGCGGCCAGCGTGGCCGGCGGCGCCGGCACCCCCGAGGTCGGGACGGGCAGCGCCGCGGCTGCCGCGAGCGCATGGCAGGCGGGACACAGCGCGCACTGCATCCCGTGGTGCGCGTGGCCCGCCGGCGCCCCGTCGTCAGAGGTGCCGGGTGCGCCCGAATGACAGATCGGAAGATCGCCGGAGGGCGAGGCAAGCAGGTCTGGGACCCAAGATGCCGCCTGGGCGGGCACGGCCGAGCCAAGCGCGACCTGGCCAAGCAGCGCCAGCACGGCCATGAGCAGGCCGAGGGCGGAGCAGCGCGGGCTAGGGTGACGCACAGGTCTCATCGCAGCCGCAACGATAGCACGTCGGCGCACCAAGGATAGCCGGCGTTCGCGGTTCACGCAGCCAGGCCGGCGCGAATTTGAGGCCGTGGCGGGCGCCCGGGAAAACGGCGGGCATGGCCCCCAGCCAGGGACTCGGATAGCCTGCAATGCCCCTACCGTCCGAGGCTGACCGACATGCCCACCTTGCTGAAGCGACTGCTTGGCAGACAGCCCGGCAGCCTGCGCCGGTCCATCGTCGGCATCTATGCCCTGCTGGTCCTGGGCAACCTGGCCGCCTGGGCCTGGGCCGTGCTGGCGTTCCGCAAACACCCTGTCCTGCTCGGCACCGCGCTGCTGGCCTACGGCTTCGGCCTGCGGCACGCGGTGGACGCCGACCACATCGCGGCCATCGACAACGTGACCCGTAAGCTGAGGCAGGAGGGCAAGCGCCCGGTCAGCGTCGGACTTTACTTCGCCATCGGGCACTCAACCGTCGTGGTCCTGGCCGCCGCAGGGGTCGCCGGCACGGCCACTGCCCTGGCAGGCTCCTTCGAGCAGTTCAAGGCAGTCGGCGGGATCATCGGCACGGGCGTCTCGGCCCTGTTCCTGTTCGCCATCGCCGCCGCCAACGTCGTGGTGCTGCGCGCCGTGTGGCGGACCTTCCAGCATGTGCGCCGCGGCGGCAGCTACGTGGACGAGGACCTCGACCTGCTGCTGAACAGCCGCGGCCTGCTCGCCCGGCTGTTCCGGCCGCTGTTCCGTCTCATCACCCGGAGCTGGCACATGGCGCCGCTGGGTTTCCTGTTCGGGCTGGGCTTCGACACCGCGACCGAGGTGGCGCTGCTCGGCATCTCGGCAACCCAGGCGGCCCAGGGCATCCCGGTGTGGTCCATCATGGTGTTCCCCGCCCTGTTCGCGGCCGGCATGTCGCTGATCGACACGACCGATGGCATCCTGATGCTGGGCGCCTACGAATGGGCGTTCGTGAAGCCGATGCGCAAGCTCGCCTACAACCTGGCCCTCACCGCCGCGTCGGTCGTCGTGGCCGTGCTGGTCGGAGGAGTCGAGGCGCTCGGGCTGCTCGGCGACCAGCTTGAGCTGCAAGGGCCGTTCTGGGGCGCCATCGGCGCCCTGAACGACAACATGGGCACCTTGGGTCTCGTCATCATCGGGCTGTTCGCCGCGGCCTGGGCCGGGTCCGTGGTCCTCTACCGCTACAAGGGCCTCGACGACATCGAGGCCAGCTCGGCGCACGGCTGAGCCGTCACTACTTGAATCCCAAGACAGGGTGCGGCGTGTAGGGCGCCTCCAGCATGGCGATCTCCTCCGGCGTGAGCGCAAGCGACAAGGCGGCGACCGCATCGTCCAGGTGCTGCGGCTTCGACGCGCCGATGATCGGGGCGGTGACGACGCTCTTCTGCGCGACCCAGGCCAGGGCCACCTGTGCCCGCGGAACGCCGCGCCGTGCTGCGATTCCGGCCACGCGCTGCACGACCTGGCGGTCGGACTCGGCCCCAGCATAAAGCGTCTTGCCGAACACGTCGCTTTCCTGCCGGGCGCTGGTTTCGTCCCAGTCGCGCGTCAGGCGGCCGCGGGCCAGCGGGCTCCACGGCAGCACGCCGATGCCCTGGTCGGCGCAAAGCGGCAGCATCTCCCGTTCCTCCTCGCGGTTCAGCAGGTTGAGGTGGTCCTGCATGCTGACGAACTCGGTCCAGTCGTGCAGGCGCGCCGTGTATAGTGCCTTGGCGAACTGCCAGGCGTACATCGACGAAGCGCCGATGTGGCGGGCCTTGCCGGCCTTCACCACGTCGTGCAAGGCCTCGAGCGTCTCCTCGACCGGCGTCGCCGGGTCCCAGCGGTGGATTTGATAGAGGTCCACCCAGTCGGTGCCGAGGCGGCGAAGGCTGTTGTCGATCTCCATGAACACCGCCCGGCGCGACAGCCCGGCGCCGTTCGGACCCGGGCGCATCCGGCCGTTGAGCTTCGTCGCGATCACCACGTCCTCGCGGCGCGAGAAGTCGCGGACGGCGCGGCCGACGATCTCCTCGGAATGGCCGTCAGAATACACGTTGGCCGTGTCGACGAAGTTGATGCCCAGCTCGAACGCTTTCTGGATCAGCGGGCGGCTGCTCGCCTCGTCCATGGTCCAGGCATGGTTGCCGCGGTCGGACGCACCATAGGTCATGCACCCGAGGCAGATGCGGGAAACCTCAAGGCCAGGCGAGCCAAGCCTTGCGTAATCCATTGCTGGAACTCCTTGGGTCAGAACGGCACGGCGCCCATCACCGCCTACTCCGCGGCCATCGCTACGGCAGCCATCTCCGGCCGCATCCAGACGGCGGTGTCGTGGAACACGGCGCCGCCTGCGGGCAGGGCAGGCTCGTCGCTGGTCAGCACGTTGATGCCATGCTGCAGGCCCCCGAAGGCGCTGGCCGGCCAGATGCTCTCCACGATCACGGTGCCCTGTGTCTGCCCCGGCACATGGCGGGCGTGCAGCACCACCTCGCCCCGGACGTTGCCCAAGCGCATCAGCGCCCCGTCGGCGATGCCGAACCGCTCGCCGTCTTCCGGGCAGATCAACGCCTGCGGCCGCCCTTCCCGTTTCCGGGCCGTCGGCGTCTCGGTGAAGGTGGAGTTCAGGAACTGCCGTGCCGGCGCCGCGACCAGCCGCAACGGCCGCTCTTCGGTCGCCTGGTCCGTGAGCGGCGTCCAGTCGGGCAAGGGCGGCAGGCGGCCCTCCACGTCGCCGAGCGCACGCCAATCCGCCCGGAAGTGGAACTTCTTGTCCGCATGCCCGAACCCGTCCAGGAAATGCGCCTTGTGGAAGGGAAGCTGCACGTCCACCCAGCGCCGGGCCGCGAGGTCCTGCGCGGACGGGTAGCCCGAGGCGCGCAGGGTCGCATCCGCAAGCTCCAGCCCGGTCATCGAGAAGCTCGCGTCGGTCAGGCCGAAACGCTGCGCCAGCGCGCAGACCAGGTCGTGGTTGGACCGTGCCTCCCCAGGCGGGTCGATCACCCGCAAGCCGATCTGGATGTGGCTATGGCCGCCGGCTTGGTAGATGTCGTCGTGCTCCAGGAACATCGTCGCCGGCAGCACGATGTCGGCGTAGCGCGCGGTCTCCGTCATGAAGTGCTCGTGCACCACGGTGAACAGGTCGTCGCGCATCAAGCCTTGCCGCACGCGGTTGCTGTCGGGGCAGACCGAGGCCGGGTTGCCGCTCTGCACCAGCAGCGCATGGACGGGAGGGCCGCCCAGCAGGGCGCCGGCATCGCCGGTCAGGATGCTGGCGATCCGGCTCATGTCCAGCTCGCGCACCGCCGGGTCGCGCAGGGCGGCGCCCTCGATCAGCGACTTGTCCCAGCGATAGATGCCCTTGTTGTTCCACAGGGCGCCGCCGCCCTCGTGCTGCCACTTGCCGGTGACGGTCGGCAGGCAGGTGACGGCGTGCATGGACGCCGCCCCGTTGCGCCCGCGCGTGAAGCCGAACCCGGCCCGGAGGTAGGCGCGCGGGGTCGCGTTGTAGAGCGCGGCGAACGCCTCGATGTCGGCGGCGGGCAAGCCGGTGATCGCGGCCGCCCAGTCCGGCCCGCGGGTGGCCAGATGCGCCTCCAGCGCGGTCGGGTCGTCGGCATAGCGGGCCATGTAGGCGCGGTCGGCATAGCCGTCGCGGAAGGCGCAGTGCATCACCGCGCAGGCGAGCGCCGCGTCCGTGCCGGGGCGCACGCCCAAATGCAGGTCGGCCGCCGCCGCGGTTCCGGTGCGGTAGGGGTCGATCACGACCAGCTTCGCCCCACGCTCCTTCCGGGCGCGGGTGACGTGCGCCATCACGTTGACCTGGGTGGAGACCGGGTTGGTGCCCCAGAGCACGTTCAGGTCGGCCAGCGCCATCTCCCGCGAGTCGGACCCACTCACCCGGCCGCATCCCGCGATCCAGCCGGCCGTCGCGATGGTGCTGCAGATCGTGCCCTTGCGCCCGGACCAACGCATGGCATGGCGCAGGCGGAAAATGCCGTCCCGGTTCACCAGCCCCATCGTGCCGGCGGAGCTGTAGGGCCATACCGCCTGGCTCCCGTGGCGCGCAGTCGCCTCGGTGAAGCCGGCCGCCACGCGGTCGAGCGCCTCGTCCCAGCCGATCCGGCGGAACTCGCCGCGTCCCTTCGGTCCCACGCGGAGCATCGGATGGAGGATGCGGTCTGGGTGATGGACCCGCTCGGCGTAGCGGGCGACCTTGTTGCACACCACGCCGGCCGTGTAGGGATTGTCCGCCCCGCGCACCGCGCCGATCGTTGACCGGTCCAGAAGCTCCACGTCGAGCGCGCATGTGCTGGGGCAGTCATGCGGGCAGACGGAGGAACGGGTCTCGGTCATCGGATGGGAACTCCGGTCCCGTGGTGAACGGCAAGCCTAGCCCAGTCCGGCTGCGGCGGCGAGGACGACTGCATTCCGGGATCGTGAGACGGCAGCGGGGCGGCTGAACTGGACTTGTTGACGCGCGGCGCGCTATGTCCGAATGAATATGACGAATGGACGGAAACGGCGCAACCTGGCGGCCTTCGCGCAATCGTTCGGGCACTGCCGTGCTCGACCACGGCAAGGGAAAGCGATGCGGTGCAGCCGGCAGGTGATCCACCCCTGTAACTCCCCAGCCTTGCCGCGCGAATGCCAGGCAACGGAGAGGAGCGTGACATGATGCGACGCCGGGCTTTGTTGGTGGGCGCCTCGGCCCTTGGATTGGCCGCATGGCTTGCCTCCGCGCGGCAGATGACGGCCGCCGAAGCGAGGGTCTTTCGTGTTGTGCAGCCCGACGACGAGTGGCGGCATCTGCTCAGCCCGGAGCAATACTCCATCCTGCGCCGCAAGGGCACCGAGATGCCGGGATCGAGCCCGCTCGATCATGAGGTCCGGCCGGGGCGCTATGGCTGCGTGGGCTGCAGCCAAGCGGTTTTCAGTTCGCAGGCAAAGTTCGACAGCCGCACGGGCTGGCCAAGTTTCTGGCAGGCGCTTTCAGGAGGCGTCATCACCGCCGAGGACAGGAGCTTCTTCATGGCGCGCACCGAGGTGCTATGCAGCGGGTGCGGCGGCCATCTTGGCCACGTGTTCAACGACGGCCCGAGGCCGACGGGCCTGCGCTATTGCATGAACGGCGCGGCGTTGTCGTTCCATCCCGAAACTGCTTGAGCGAAAGCATCCTCATGATCCGTGTCTCCATGCCCAGTCTCGTCGTTGTCGCCGGCGCGGCCGCCCTGGCGCTGTCGCTGCGGGTGGTGCAGCCGCCGGCCCATGCCGAGACCGCAGCCCGGGCGCTGCCGCCGCCGGCGCTGGATGTGGCGCCCGCCCGCGCCGGCCTGCAGACGGCCGTGTTCGCCGGCGGCTGCTTCTGGGGCGTGCAGGCCGCGTTCGAGCATGTATCGGGCGTGGTCAAGGCGGTGTCCGGCTATGCCGGCGGTCAAGTCCCCTCCCCAACGTACGAGCAGGTGAGCAGCGGTGCGACCGGGCACGCGGAGTCGGTCCGCGTCACGTTCGACCCGGCCCGCGTCAGCTACGGCAAGCTGCTGCAGATCTTCTTCTCAGTGGCGCTCGACCCGACGCAGGTGGACCGCCAGGGGCCGGACCGCGGCACGCAATACCGCTCGGAGCTGTTCGTGGACGGGCCGGAGCAGGAGCGGACGGCGCGGGCCTACGTGGCGCAGCTTGAGGCAGCCCGCGCCTTCAGCCGCCCCATCGCCACGCGCATCGACCCGGCGGCCCCGTTCTACCCGGCCGAGGCCTATCACCAGGACTACCTCGTCCGGCATCCCGACGCCCCTTACATCGTGTACAACGACCTGCCGAAGGTGCGCAGCCTGGAGGTGCTGTTCCCGGAAAGCTGGCAGGCAGCGCCGGTGGCCGTCGGCACTTTCGCCTCCGATGACTGACCGGCGCAGCAGGCTGGGACAATCCCCGTGACGGCTTTGCTGCTGGCGTGCTGACCGTGGCGGCCCCTTGCATCCTGCCGATGCTGCCCATCCTGCTTGGGGTCTTGGTGGGCCAGACCAGCCGCGCGCGGCCGCTGTTCATCACCCTTGGCTTCGTCCTGACCTTCTCCGCCGCAACTTTCCGACGACTGCTGCGCCTTTGGGGGGAAGCTGCAGAGCGTCGATGCGGCATGGGCGCTGATCGCGGACTCCGTGGCGTGCAGCAGCGGTACCGAGCACCTGCCGCTGAACGACGCGGACGGACGGGTGCTGGCGTCCGACTTGACGGCGCCGGTCGATCTCCCGCCTTTCGCCAACTCGGCCGTGGACGGCTATGCAGTCCGGCCCGAAGACCTGGCCTACCGGCCGCTCCTTCGCGTGTCAGGGCGCCTGGCGGCCGGCAGCGTCGCCGACCCCCTGCCGCCGGGGACGACGGTTCGCATCTTCACGGGCGCCGCGCTGCCGCCGGGCGCCGGCACCGTCTTCATGTAGGAGGACGTGGAGGCGGCTGACGACGGCGTCCGCTTCCCGCCAGGCCTGCAGGCCGGCGCCAACACGCGCCCGGCGGGCGAGGACATCGCGGCAGGCGTGTGCGCCCTCCTGGCCGGGACACGCCTCCGGCCGCAGCATCTGGCCCTGGCCGCGGCGCTCGGCCCGCAGACCCTTGCGGTCCGGACCCGGGTTCGCGTCGCGCTGTTCTCGACGGGCGCCGAGCTGGTCGATCCGGGCAGCCGCCCCGGCCCGGCGCAACGCTATGACAGCAACCGCATCCTGCTCGCGGCGCTGGCCCGGCGCGCCGGCGCCGTGGTCACAGATTTCGGCATCCTGCCCGACGACCCGGCGGCGATCGCCGCCAGGCTGCGTGCTGCATCGCGCGGGCGTGACCTGGTCCTGACGTCTGGCGGCGTCTCGGCCAGCGAGGAGGACCATGTGCGGTCGGCGGTCGAGGCCGTGGGGCGTCTGGTGTTCTGGCGTCTGGTGATCAAGCCCGGCCGCCCCGTGGCGATGGGCGAGGTCGGCGGCGTTCCGTTCCTGGGCTTGCCCGGCAATCCGGTCGCCGCATTCGTCACTTTCGTGCGGATCGCCCATCCGATGATCGCGACCCTGGGGGGCGCCGCGGTTCGGCCGCCATCGGCCATCCCGGTCCCGGCCGCGTTCAGCTACCGCAAGAAGGCCGGCCGGCGGGAGTATGTGCGGGTCCTCCTGGCGCCAGGGCCGGATGGCAGGCTCCACGCCCACAAGCATCCGATCGAGGGCACCGGCGTGCTCACTTCGCTGACGCAGACGGACGGCTTGGCCGAGATCGCCGACGACGTGCCGGTCGTGACCTGCGGTGACGCCGTCGGCTTCTTGGGATATGACGGGTTGATGTGAGCGGCCGGCTGTCGCTCTCGCTCCCCCTTCGCGCATCGGCTGCCGGTTCAGAAGACCGCTGCGGTGGGCAGCACGGCATGGAGCAGGTCGCGGGTGTGCGCTTTCCGTGCTCAGCCGAGCTGACCGAGCAGTGTGAACCAAAGGTAGTCGAGCGGAACGAGCACAGCAAAATTGACAGCCGCCAAAGCCAGGCACAGCCGCAGGCCGTCGCGGGCCGGCACCCGGCCCATGCCCATCGCAACGACGATGGGCGAAGCCTGGTAGGGCAGCACCGGCGTGGCATAGCCGATCACCTGCACCATCAGCACCGTGAGCAGCGGCAGGCCCGAGGCGTCGGCCAGCGTGTGCGCCAGTGGCGTGAACAGTGCCGGGACGCCGTTGGCAGTGACGACGAAGTTGAGCAGGGTCGTGATGCCGACCAGGGAGGCGAAGCTGCGGAAGGGAGCGGCGGGATCCAGCGGGGCTACGGCGACGAGGCCACGGCCGATCAGGTCGCCGAGGCCACTGTGTGCGACCAGAGCCGCCAGGCCGAGAATGCCGGCGATGTAGATGCAGGTGCGGACGTTGACGCCGGCCGCGAACTCGTCTCCGGTGATGAAGCCGACCCGTGGCAGCAAGCAGATGCAGGCAGCGACCAAGCCAACCCATGCCGGTTGGATACCGTGAACAGTGTCGGTCATCCACAGCCCGAGCGTCACCAGCAGCAGCAGCCCGAGCCGACGCTCCGCGGCCGATAATGGCGCGTTTGTTGGGAAGGCGACGATAAGCTTCGGTCGGGCCGGGAACAGCAGGCAGATGCAGGCAGCCAGCGATGCGCCCTTGAGCAGGCCCAGCACGGGCGCGTGCAGCGCCAGATACGGCAGGTAGGCGAAGTGGATGCCGTAGGCCGTCTCCGCCGTGCCGGCCATGACCAGGTTGGGCACGTTGGCCGGCAGGATGGACGTCGAGAGTTGGAACGTGCCGAAGCCGACCGCGAGTGCCAAACCGGTCCGCCCCCGGCTGCCCTCCTTAAGCCCGGCTTGGTCGGCAAGCGCCATGACGACCGGCATCAGCAGCGCGATGCGGCCCATGTTGGACGGCATGACGAAGGCCAGGGCGTAGGTCAGCAGCACCACGCCGCCGGCCAGCCGCAGCCAGGAGCCGGACAGATGCGCGGCGAGCAGGCGTGCCGCCCGGTCCGCCAGGCCGACCTTGCGGATGGCGACCCCGAGCACGAAGCCGCTCAGCACCAGCCAAAAGGCGGAGGACAGGAATCCGGAGAACACCAGCTCGGCCGGCGCGACGTGCAGCACCATCGCGGCGGCGAAGAACAGCAACGCCACCAAGTACTCCGGCAGCCATGCTGTCGCCCAGAGCGCGACCGTCGCCGCCGACAGCACGGCTGGCAGCGCCAGACCGTTCGTGCCCATTCCCGCTTCCCTCTCCATCCGGCACGAAGCTGGCAGGCGGACGAACGCGAGGAAATGCGCCATTGCACGACCCAGCCTTCGCGTTGCACGAAGGCGCCATGCGCCTCGACCTCGCCGACCTCAGCTTGTTCCGCCACGTCTCCGAGGCCGGCAGCATCACGGCCGGCGCCGCCCGGGCCAATCTGGCGCTTGCCGCCGCGAGCACGCGGGTGCGGTCCATGGAAGCTGCCGTGGGAACCAGGCTGTTCAACCGCGGCCGGGGCGGCGTCACGCCCACCCCCGCCGGCCATGCCCTGCTCGGACACGCCCGGGCGCTGCTGGCGCGGGCCGAGCAGATGCGCGAGGAGCTGGAGGCCTATGCGGGCGGCGGGGCGGCGGGGCACGTGCGGATGCTTTCGAACACGAACGCGCTGACCGAGTTCCTGCCCGAGGCGCTGGGCCGGTTCCTTGCAGCACACCCGCAGGTCACGGTGGATCTGCAGGAACGCCTGTCCGACGAGATCGTGGGTCTGGTGGCCGAGGGCGTGGCGGAGTTAGGCATCGTCGCCGCGACGGCAGACTCGGGCGGGTTGGAAACCTATCCGTTCCGTACCGACCGCTTCGTGCTGGTGGTGCCCCATGGTCATACACTGGCCGGGCTTGAGCGCATTGCCTTTGCGGATGTGCTTGACCTGGATCTCGTGGGGCTGGACCAAGCAAGCGCCCTGCAACGCTTTCTGGCCGAACAGGCCGCGCGTCTCGGGCGCCGCCCGAAGCTGCGGGTGAGGCTGCGCAGCTTCGATGCGGTGTGCCGGATGGTGGAGGCGGGCGTCGGCGTGGGCATCGTGCCGGAGACAACCGCGCATGGCGCGGCCCAAACCCTCGCAATCTGGGCCGTGCCGCTTGCCGACGAGTGGGCTGAGCGCCAGCTACGCCTTTGCGTTCGCAGTCTCTCGGTTTTGCCGCACCATGCGCGACGGCTTGCGGACTACCTGCAGCTTCCGCCTGATTGTCATGGGTGAAGTCACGAATCGGGCGCGAGTCGTGCAGCCGGCGATCAGCGATACGCGCTCGAGCAACCGATCGGGAACCGTTTGGCTGCCGCCGTCGCGCTCTCCCCCGCCTCCTCGGCGATCTGTTCCTTGGAACCTACAAATCCGCACAGAACATGGCCGGCCGCGTGTCCATCTGTCATTGGACAAGTGCCCTCAAAATGGTTTGCTGAAACAACGAAACAGCAAGCACGGATCGATGACCCAGGACGAACTCGACGGCAGCATCGATCACCAGGCGCCGCCACCGCAGGCCATAACGGAGGTCGATCCGGCTCACACGTCCCGGCCCGCCCCGCCGAGTGCGCGCATTGCCGCCCGTTTCCAAGCCGCGTTGAATGCGGCGCTGTGGCAGAACCACGTACCGATGCTGTCCGAACTGTCGGTCGCCAACGCGGGCGAGGAGGCACTGGGGGACGTCGAGATCGAACTCGGCTGCCAACCACCTGTCCTGCGCTCCCGGACATGGCGGGTCGCGGGACTGGCGCCCGGCCAGATCCGAGCCTTCGACGACCTCGACATTCCCGTCGACGGGCCGTTCCTGTCGGGCTTGTCGGAGGCGACCCGCGGCACGGTATCTCTCGTTGCCCGCAGCGGGGGCGAAGTTGTTGGCGAGTTCACGCAGGACATCCGCATCCTCGCCCACAACGAGTGGGGCGGCACGGCTGGCATCCCCGACATCCTCGCCGCTTTCGTCCAGCCGAATGACCCGGCGGTCGCCCGCATCATCCACGATGCCTCCGACCTGCTGCGGGCCAGCGGGAAGGCGGACTCGTTCGAAGGCTATCAAGGAAGCAAGGCCCGCGTCTGGGAACAGGCGCAGGCGATCTGGGGCGCGGTCTGCCGGATGGACGTGCGCTACGTCAACCCGCCGCCGTCCTTCGTCGGAGGCGGCCAGCGCATCCGCGCGGCACGGCAGATCGGCGAGGAGCGGCTGGCAACCTGCCTCGACCTGGCGGTGCTGTTCTGCTCCTGCATGGAGGCGACGGGGCTGCGGCCTCTGATCGTGCTGCAGCGGGAGCACGCCTTCGCCGGCGTGTGGCTGTCGCGGGGCGATTTCGGGACATCCACCGTCGACGATGCGCCGGGGCTGCGGACGCGTTTGAAACTCGACGACCTCAAGCTGTTCGAGACAACGGGCGTGACCCACTCCCGCAAGCCCAGCTTCCAACAGGCAACGCTCGCCGGCGCGGCCCATGTCGAACCGGAGAAGGACGCCGAGTTCGAAGGCCTGATCGACATCCACCGTGCCCGCCAGCGGCGCATCCTGCCGTTGGCCAGTGCCGCGACTGGTTACGCGTTCCAGGCCGGCGCCGAGGTGGCCAAGGCCATGCTGCCAGTCATCGAGGACGCGCCGCCGTTGCGCGACGACATGTCGGCATCTGAGGAGGCGCCGCCCGCGACAGCGGAGGATCGGCTGGCGCGCTGGCGCAAGCGACTGCTGGACCTGTCTGGCCGCAACCGGCTGCTGAACCTGCCGGCGTCCAGTCGCCAGGTGCTATGGTTGGACTGCCCCGATCCAGCCAAGCTCGAGGATCGGCTGGCGGAGATGCGTGGCCGGGGCCGTGCCGCCCCGCTGAAGTTCCGCCCCTCGCCCGACCTGATGACCGGGGCCGACCCGCGCAGCGCGGCTCTGCACCGCAACCGGCTGCAGGAGGACGCCAACCTCTCCTTCGCACGGGAAGCCATGGCCAAGGGCGAACTGGTGGTGGGACGGGACGAGGCGGCGCTGCAGGCTGCCCTGACCGAGATCTACCGCAAGTCGCGCACCGACCAGCAGGAAGGCGGCTCGAACACGCTGTTCCTGACGATCGGGACATTGCTGTGGAACCAAAGGGATCGCGACACGCCATACCGAGCGCCGCTGATCCTGGTGCCGGTCGTTCTCGAGCGCCCGAGCGTGCGGTCCGGGTTCGTCCTGCGGGTGCATGACGACGAAACGCGGCTGAACTCGACGCTGCTCGAGATGTTGCGCCAGGAATTCGCGATCCGCTTCCCGGCGCTGGAGGCCGAGCGGCGGCCGGAGGACGAGGCCGGGTTCGACGTGCCCGCCATCATGGACACCTTCCGGTCGAAGCTGCGCGACATCCGGGGCTGGGAAGTCCGGGACGAGGTGGCGCTCACTACCCTGTCATTCACCAAGTTCCTGATGTGGAAGGACCTGGCAGACCGAGCCGACGCGCTGCGCGGAAACGAGGTGTCGCGCCGGCTCATGGACGGGACAGCACCCGAGGGCAGCAACGGGGAACGGGGAAGCGGGGAGCGGCACCCGGCCGGCGGCGCGCTAGACGACATGCTGGCCGCGGCTGACCTGCTCTGCCCGCTGGAGGGGGACTCGTCCCAGCTGCGGGCGGTGGCACGGGCAGCGGCGGGCGAAAGCTTCGTGCTGATCGGGCCGCCCGGCACGGGCAAGAGCCAGACGATCGCCAACGTCATCGCCAACACGCTCGCACAGGGCCGCACGGTCCTGTTCGTGGCGGAGAAGCGGGCGGCGCTGGAAGTGGTGCAGCGGCGGCTCAGGCAGGTCGGATTGGCAGATTTCTGCCTGGACCTGTTCTCCAGCAAGGTGAACAAGACCGCTGTGCTCGGGCAGTTGGAACGGGCGCAGTCCGCCTCCGAGGCGGAGCACAGCCCAGGTTGGGCCGCCGCGAAGGCCGACCTCGCGACCCTGCGCGAGGAGCTCAACGGCTATGTGCGCGAGCTGCACCGCCCCGGGCGGAACGGGTGGACGCCATTCCGGGCAATCGGCACCGTGCTGCGGGCGGACGACGGCGGCGTGCCGCAGATCGCGCTCTCATGGCCCCACTCGGACGTGCACGACGCCGGCGATTGGCAACGGCTGGTCGAGGCGGTGGAGGAGGCGCGTGAGGTTTTGCGCCGGGCCGGCGACGCCGTGCGCGGGCCGGTGTTGGCCGGGATCGAGCAAGCGGAGTGGTCGCCGGTCTGGCAGGTGCGTCTGCTTGAGGCGGCGCGGGACGCGGTCGCAAGGCTGGACGATCTGGAAGAGGCGGTTGCGGCCGCCTGCCGGATGCTCAAGCTCGACGGCTATCCTCGATCACGGACGGGCTTGCAGCGGCTGGTGGCATTGGCGGGGCTGCTGACGGAGCCGATCGGTCTGGGGGCCGCCTGGGCATTGTCGGATGGCGCCGCGGACCTGCACGAGGCCGTGCGGGCGGTGGCGGCCCAGGCAGACCGGCATCGCGGCGTGCGCCAGGCTCTCACCGGCTCCTGGCGGCCCGGCGTGTATGCCCTGCCGCTTGCGGCATTGCGGTCCGAGTGGCGCACGGCCGGCGAGAGATGGGCGCTGGTGCGGATGGTGGGGCAACGGTCCGTGCGCAAGCGGCTGGCGCTCGAGGCGAGCGGCGCGGTGCCGGACGATTGCGGCCCCGATCTCGACCGCCTGGTGGAACTGCAGGAAATCGAGGCATCCGTTGCGGCCACGCCGCACACGGCGGCGCTGGGCCGGGCTTGGCGTGGGCTCGACACGGATTTCGCACGGGTGCAGGCGGCCTATGAATGGGGTCAGCGCATCCGGCTGGTTGCCGCGTCCTGCACAGGAAACCCGGCCGAGCTCGCCGGCCTGCGCGCGCTCATCCGTCAGCTCGTCGGAGAAGCGGCTGACCTGCTTGCGCCGTCCGGCTCGCTCGGGTCGATCCTGGCCTGCCTGACCCAGGCCTGGGATACGGCGGCCACCGCCTTGGACGCCGTGGCCGGGCTTGCCGGCACCCCGGCCGCGCGCTTGGCGGCGGGGGACCGGGCGGATTGGCTCGCCGCCTTGTCGCGGCACCTGGCTGGATGGTCCGGTGCCGCACAGCAGATCCAGGAATGGTGCGCTTGGCGTGGGGTGGCGCAATCGGCCGCGGCGCAAGGGTTGCGGCCGCTGGTCCAGGCCATGGAGGACGGCGTTGTCGGGCCGGACGACGCGGTCCGTGCGTTGGAGGCGAACTACGCCCGCTGGTGGATCGACCTCTCCGTCGACGCGTCGCCCAAGCTGCGCAGCTTCGTCGCAGCCCGGCACGAGACGCGGATCGAGCGGTTCCGCATCCTGGACGCGCGCATGCTGGACCTGTCCAGCCGTCTCGCCCGGGCACGCATCGCCTCCGCCATCCCGAACGCGGCGACGCGGCAGGCCGACCCCGAATACGCCGTGCTCACCCGTGAGCTTGCGAAGCGGCAGCGCCACCTGCCGGTCCGGCAACTGGCGTCGCGCATGCCGAAGGCGCTGCGCCGCCTGACGCCCTGCCTGATGATGAGCCCGCTGTCGGTGGCGCAGTACCTGCCCGCGGAGGCGGAGCCGTTCGATCTCGTGATCTTCGACGAGGCGTCGCAGATCACGACGTGGGACGCCATCGGCGCCGTCGGGCGAGGCCGCCAGGTGATCGTGGTGGGCGACCCGAGGCAACTGCCGCCGACCAGCTTCTTCGAACGGCGCAGCGGCGAGGAGGACGGGGCGGCGGTCGAGGTGGAGACGCATGACCTGGACTCGATCCTCGACGAGTGCCTCGGCGCCGGCATTCCCACCGTCGAGCTGACCTGGCATTACCGCAGCCGGCACGAAAGCCTGATCGCCTTCTCAAACCAGGTTTACTACGGCAGCCGGCTGGTGACCTTCCCATCCCCCGTCACCCGGGACGACGCGGTGTCCTTCCGCCATGTCGCAGACGGCGTCTACGCCCGGGGCGCTGGACGCACCAACGAGCGTGAGGCCCGGGTCGTGCTGGCCGAGGCTTTGGCCGTGCTGCGTGCGCCCGAACCCCGTTCGCTAGGCATCGTCACGTTCAACGCCGAGCAGCAGACTTTGATCGAGGACCTGCTCGACAAAGCACGACGCGATGACCCGTCGCTCGAGCGGCATTTCGGCGACGAGGTGGCCGAACCGGTCCTGGTCAAGAACCTCGAAGGCATCCAGGGCGAAGAGCGCGACGTGATGCTGTTCTCCCTGACCTACGGCCCAGATGCGACGGGGCGCATCGCGCTCAACTTCGGGCCGCTCAACCTTTCGGGCGGTGAGCGGCGGCTGAACGTCGCCGTGACGCGGGCGCGGGAACGGCTCGAGGTATTCGGCAGCGTGCGGGCGGAGCAGCTGGATCTGTCGCGGACCGGTGCTGCGGGCGTCCGACATCTCAAGCAGTTCCTGCTCTTCGCCGAACACGGGGCGCGATCCTTCGCCACAGCCGCGCAAGGCTCGCAGGGCGACCACGAAAGCCCGTTCGAGGCCGAAGTTGCCGAGCGTCTGAGGCGAATGGGATGGGCAACACACCCGCAGGTCGGCGTGTCCGGCTTCCGGGTCGACCTCGGCGTCGTCGACCCGGATGCCGCCGGAAGCTACCTCGCCGGCGTGGAATGCGACGGCGCCACCTATCACCGGGGCGCCACCGCACGGGACCGCGACCGATTGCGGCAGCACGTGCTGGAGACGCTGGGTTGGCGCATCCTGCGCATCTGGTCCACAGACTGGTGGACCAATGCCGCGCGGGAGGCGGACAGGCTGCACAGACAGCTCAGCGATGTGCTGGAGAAGGCACGCGCCGGACGGGCCATAAGAACCGAGCCGCAGGCTCCATCACGCACGAGCGACGTGCCCCCATGCTTGAACTGAGCCGCCGGACAACAGCGGGGCGACGAGGCCTGACGAAACCGGTTCCCTGCCTTAGCTCAAACGAACATGGGGACAAGGCTGGGGACATACTAAGCATAACTTGAAATAAACTAGTCAAATCAACAAACTAATTCAATGACTTGGCGGAGAGGGTGGGATTCGAACCCACGGTGGCTGTTACGCCACAACGGTTTTCGAGACCGCCACCTTAAGCCGCTCGGCCACCTCTCCGTCCGGGCGCGGCTTATAATGCCCCGCCACCCCGCCTGCAACCACATTGACACGGCGCCCGCCCCGCGTATAACCCGCAGCTCGGCACCCGGCGCCCGCCGGTGCCCCATGCCAACAAAAAGGGCTGCCCGGCGCGCCGGGACTGCCGATCAGGAATCAGCGATGTTTGCAGTGATCCGCACTGGCGGAAAACAATACCGCGTCATGCCCAATGACGTGCTGAAAGTGGAAAAACTGCCCGGCGACGCCGGGGAGACCATCACCTTCAGCGACGTGCTTGCCGTCGGCAGCGACGCCGGCACCACCATCGGCGTCCCCCTCGTGCCCGGCGCCACCGTCACCGCCACCGTGATCGCGCAGGACCGGCTCGACAAGATCGTCATCTTCAAGAAGCGCCGCCGGCAGAACAGCCGCCGCAAGAACGGGCATCGCCAGCACGTGACCGTGCTCCGCGTGGCCGGCATCGCCGCGGACGGCCACGTCATGCCGAAGGCCGCGCCCGCAACCGCCGAAGCGCCGGTTGAGATCGAGGCCCCGGCCACCGATGTCATCGCCGACACGAACGTCGATGCCGGCGCGGCAGAACCGGCCCCCGTTTAAGGAGCACCAAGCGAATGGCCCACAAGAAAGCAGGCGGCTCGTCCCGCAACGGCCGCGACACCGCCGGCCGCCGCCTCGGCGTGAAGAAGTTCGGCGGGGAGGCCGTGGAGGCGGGCAACATCATCATCCGCCAGCGCGGCACCAAGATGAAGCCCGGCCTCCATGTCGGCCTGGGCAAGGACCACACGATCTTCGCCCTCGTGCCCGGGCATGTGAAGTTCCAGCGCAAGGCAGAGGGCCGGGTGCACGTCTCGGTCGAGCCGGTGGCCACGTCCGAAGCCGCGCCCCAGGCAGCCAATGACACCACCCCGCCGGCGGCCGTGGCTGCCGAGTAGCGCAGCACCGCTCGCCGCACACGGAACGGGGGTCGGCGCAAGCCGGCCCCCTTCGCGTTTCAGGCCCCGCTTCCTAGGCACAGTTTCATGAAGTTCCTCGACCAGGCCAAGATCTACCTCCGCTCCGGCGACGGCGGGAACGGCGTGGTGGCGTTCCGGCGGGAAAAATTCCTGGAGTTCGGCGGCCCGGACGGCGGCGACGGCGGGCGCGGCGGCGATGTCATCTTCGTGGCCGAGCACAACCTCAACACCCTGATCGACTTCCGCTACACCCAGCATTTCCGCGCCCCCAAGGGGGGCAACGGCGCCGGCAGCGACCGCACCGGCGCGGGCGCCCCGGACGTGGTGATCCCGGTCCCCGTCGGCACCCAGATCATCGCCGAGGACAAGGAAACCCTGCTGGCCGACCTCGACCAGCCCGGCAAGCGTGTCGTGCTGTGCCGCGGCGGCGATGGCGGCCACGGCAACACGCACTTCAAGTCCAGCACCAACCGCGCGCCCCGCAAGGCGACGCCGGGCTACCCCGGCGAGGAGCGCTGGGTCTGGCTGCGGCTGAAGCTGATCGCCGACGTGGGCCTGGTCGGGCTGCCGAACGCCGGCAAGAGCACGTTCCTGTCGGTCGTCTCCGCCGCCCGGCCGAAGATCGCGGACTACCCGTTCACCACCTTGCACCCGCAGCTCGGCGTCGTGCGGCTGTCGCATTCGGAGGAGTTCGTGATCGCCGACATCCCCGGCCTGATCCGTGGCGCGCATGAGGGCGCCGGGCTGGGCGACCGCTTCCTGGGCCACGTGGAGCGCTGCGCCGTGCTGCTGCACCTGATCGACGGCGCCGGGGGCCAAGTGGTGCGCGCCTGGCGCACCGTGCGGGAGGAGCTGCGCGCCTATGGCGGCGGCCTCGCGGAGAAGCCCGAGCTGCTGGTGCTGAACAAGTCGGACGCGATGACCCCGCGCGAGGCTATGTCGCGCCGCGCCGCGCTGGAGAAGGCGTCGGGCCAGGAAGTCATGCTGCTGTCCGGCGTGACGCAGGACAACCTGCCCGTGGTGCTGCGCGCGCTGATGGGCCGGGTCCACGCGGCGCGCGCGGAACCCGCCGCCCTCGAACTCGCGTGACGCCCCGGCTGGACCAGGCCCGGCTGCTGGTCGTGAAGATCGGCAGCGCGTTGGTCGTGGACCGGGCGGAGCCGCGCACGGCGTGGCTGGACGGCGTCGCCGCCGACATCGCGCATGCCCGGGCGCACGGCGCGTCGGTGATCGTGGTGTCGTCGGGCGCCATCGCGCTGGCCCGCTCGGCGCTCGGCCTGTCGCAGCCCCGGCTGCGGCTGGAGGAAAAGCAGGCGGCGGCGGCGGTGGGCCAAATCCGCCTGGCGCAGGCCTGGACAACGGCGCTGGCCGCGCACGGCATGGTCGCGGCGCAATTGCTGCTCACCTTGGAGGACACGGAGGACCGCCGCCGCTACCTCAACGCCCGCGCCACGCTGACCACCCTGCTGGGCCTCGGCTGCGTGCCGGTGATCAACGAGAACGACAGCGTCGCCACGGCGGAAATCCGCTTCGGCGACAACGACCGCCTGGCTGCGCGCGTGGCGGAGATGGTGCAGGCGGACCAGCTCGTGCTGCTGTCCGACATCGACGGTCTCTACACCGCCGACCCCAAGCGCGACCCGGCGGCCCGGCACATCCCCGAGGTTCCCGCGGTCACGGCGGAGATCGAGGCGATGGGTGGCGACCCGCCGCCAGGCTACTCCAGCGGCGGCATGCGGACCAAGCTGGCCGCCGCCCGCATCGCGACGCAGGCCGGCTGCGCCATGGCGATCGCGGTGGGCCAGGTCGCGCGCCCGCTGCGCGCCTTGACGGAGGGCGGGCGCTGCACCTGGTTTCTGCCGACTCCCGATGGGCGCAGCGCCCGCAAACGCTGGATCGCCGGCAGCCTGCAGCCTGCCGGGCGCCTGATCGTCGATCCCGGCGCCGCCCGTGCCTTGGCTGCCGGGCGCTCCCTGCTGCCCGCCGGCGTCCGCAGCGTCGATGGCGAGTTCGAGCGGGGCGACGCCGTGCTGGTGCAGGACCTCCATGGCGACACCCTGGCCCGCGGCCTGTCCGCCTACGCCAGCGCCGACGCGCGCCGCATCGCCGGGCACCGGTCGGACGACATCGAGCGCCTGCTCGGCTGGCGCGGCCGGGACGAGATGGTGCATCGGGACGACCTGGTGCTGGCGACAGCCCTGTCCTAGAAAGACCGGACCGGCCGTCCCACCGGGGATGACCGGCCGGGGAGCCTCATGATGTCCGAACCCGAATGGCGCCGCCTCAACCGGGCCAACTGGGATGAGCGCGTGGCGGTCCACCTGGCGCCCGGGTCCGACTACGAGACGGACCTGCTGCGGCGAGGCCACTACGTCCTGCACGCCATTGAGGAGCGCGAGCTTGGCCCGGTGGCGGGTCAACGGCTGCTGCACCTGCAATGCCACTTCGGCATCGACACCTTGGCGCTCGCCCAGAAGGGCGCCGATGTGACGGGCCTGGACTTCTCGGGACCGGCCATCGCGGCGGCACGCGGCCTCGCCGCGGAGATCGGCATCGATGCGGCCTTCGTGCAATCGGACATCTACGAGGCGCGTGCGGCGGTCGAAGGCGAATTCGGCCGCGTGTTCACCAGTTGGGGCACGATCTGCTGGCTGCCGGACATCCGGGCCTGGGCCGCCGTCGTCGCAAGCCTCTTGGCGTCGGGCGGAGAGTTCTACTTTGCCGACGCCCATCCGGCAGCACTGGTCTTCGACGACGGCGTTGCCGGCGCCAACGGAATGCCCGGCTGGTTCGCGCCATATTTCCAATCGGGCGCCATCGTCATCGATGATGCGTGTGATTACGCCGATCCAGCCGCACGGCTTGCGAACACCCGCACCCACCAGTTCATCCATCCCGTCGCAAACGTCGTGCAGGCTCTGCTGGACGCAGGCTTGCGGCTCACGATGCTGCACGAGCACGACACCCTGGCTTGGAAGCAATTCGGCTGCATGGTGGAAACGGAAGGCCGTCTCTACCGGCTGCCGGACCAACCATGGCTGCCGTTGTCCTATTCGTTGAAGGCGGTCAAACCCTGAGCGGCATCGCGCGATCCATGTCCCCTGGCGCATCCGTCCACGACGCGGCAAGAATGCCCGCATGAACCACGAAGCAGACCCCTGCGCGGCCTGGCTGCGGGACGCGGGACGGCAGGCCCGGGCGGCGTCGGCCGCCTTGGCCAGCAGCACGGACGCGGAGCGCGCCGCCGGGCGGCGCGCGGCGGCAGCCAGCCTGCGCCGCCACGCCGCCGCGGTCCTGGC
>CAXUJE010000060.1:18473-20269 GCA_964251035.1 uncultured Acetobacteraceae bacterium | reverse complement strand
GCCGCCGTGCTGCTGACCAGCCTGGCCGCGGCACGCGCGGCCGGCATTCCCGAGCCGCGGTTGATCCCCGGCCCCGGCGGGGCCGCCGCGACGGCCGGGCTGCACACGCCGCCGTTGGACTGCACGAGCAGCAGCCGGGCGGTGAGGCCGCGCTCCGCCATGCGCCGCTCCAGCAGCGCCAGGTAGCCGCGCACCACCGGCACCAGCAGGGCGTTCAGCACGGCCGTCGAGGTCCGCTCGTACTCCCGGATCTCCGCGCTGACCTCCGAGGAGGTGCTGACCGGCAGGCCCGGACAGGCGCGCAGGATGCCGTCGCGCAGCGCCTGTTCGTGCGACGGGTTGACGGTCGCGTGCAGCAGGCTGATGGCGACCGTCTCGGCGCGCAGCTCCCGGACCATCGCGACGGCCCCCTCCACCGCCGCCGGGGACAGGGCACATTCGACGCTGCCGTCGGCGCGCATCCGCTCGGCGACGCCCAGGCGGCGCTCCCGCGGGATCAGCGGCTCGGCGCGTTGCTGCCGCAGGCCATAGATGTCGCGCCGGGCGTGGCGCCCGATCTCCAGCACGTCGCGGAACCCCTCGGTCGCCAGCAGCACGCCGCGGGGCAGCTTGCGCTCCAGCACGGCGTTGGTGGCGATGGTGGTGCCGTGCAGCAGCAGGCCGACATCCGCCAGGGCGAAGCCGAACCGGGACGCCGCCTCGTCGATGCCGGCCATCAGGCCGATGGACGGGTCCTCCGGCGTCGTCGGCGTCTTCACGCTTCCGGACCGCCCGGTGCGCCCGTCGAACACCTGCAGGTCGGTGAAGGTTCCGCCGATGTCGATGCTCAGCCGTACTGCCATGCCGTCCCCTTGCCACGCCGGCCGCGCCGCGATGCGGCGGGTCCGGCCAAGCTTCGCAGGAACGGGGCGGCTTGGACACTCTGCGCGCGGTCGGACCAGGCTTCCCTGAAACGGGCCGGGGGCGCCGGACCCGGGCGGCCCTCTTGGTTCGACCTGAAAGGCTCGCAGGACCTAGCTGAGCGCCGCCTCCAGGATTGCGCGCGCCGGGCCATATTTGGCAACGAATGCGGCGTCCTGTCCAGGGTAGGCCAGGCGGGCAGGGTCGTCGCGGGTGACGGCCTGGACGATCTCGACCACGCGCGGGCGCACGCCGTGGCCGCGCAACTGGTTGGCCTCCGTGCGCGCGTCCTCAAGGACATCGTGCAGCAGGGCGGCTTCGATCTGGTCGCGGGTCGCGTCCGGAAAGCGGTCGGCCAGGCGGAAGGCGACGCTTTGCAGATGCTTCCAGTAAGGGGCGCCGCTCCTGTCCACTTGCCCCATGTGGAGGCGCATGGCGATGGCGAGGGTGTGCATGTACCAGGGTTCCCGAAAGGTGATCATGTACGCGGTATCCAGCGGTCGGCGGGAAGGGCGCGCAGCACCGGCACCGCGGCTTGTCGGGGAGCGGGGTCATGCCCATCCGCTTGCAGCACGACGGCCTGCGCGATGAAGGTGGGGGGCGTAGATGAACGGCTCCGGCCGGCGGGCCGCGGGCGCCATCTCCTCCGGCGCGTTGGTAGAAAGCGCCATGAAGAGCAGGCAGATCCAGCCAATGACAGTCATGCCGCCGAACAGGTTGCCGAACAGGAACAGGCCAAAGACCAGCATCGAGGCAGGCTCCGCAAGCCGCGCCATTGCAGAAGTCATCAGGGTGGCAACCAGTCACGAGAGATCCCCGGCGCGGGGCTGGCGGCAACGTGTCAAGGTTGCCGCCAGCGCGCGCCGGCCGCCGGGCGTCAGGGGGGGGAGCGGCGC
>CAXUJE010000060.1:0-18463 GCA_964251035.1 uncultured Acetobacteraceae bacterium | reverse complement strand
GCCGGGGGGCGGGGGGGGCCCCCCCCCCCCCCCGCCCGCCCCCCCCCCCCCCCCCCCCCCCCCCGCCGGGCGTCAGGCGGGAGAGCGCCGCCGGGCGATGCCGATGCCGACCAGGCCGACGCCCAGGATGGCCAGGCTGACCGGCTCAGGCACCTGGGACACGGAGACTGCGGTCAGCAGCGTCGAGGCTTGGCTGTTCGACGTCGAGGTGTTGGCAAACTTGATCGTGACGAAGGTGTTGGCCGCGACAAAGGTGTCGGACTGGATGGGCGTGAACGCCGTGTTGAAGGTGTTGAGGGGGTCAACCGGCGTGAGCGTGGTCGGCGCGAGGATCTGCTGGCTGTCGGCGCTGATCGTGAACGTCGGATTGGTCTGCGGCTGCGCGCGGGCGTCGGCGCCGACGGAGATGCGGTAGGTCCGCCCGGCGACGAAGCCCTGGACGACCTGGCTGAGCGAGCTGCCGGCACCCGAAAGGAAGCCCACGATGTTGGTGGCAGCCTTCCCATTATCGTACTGGCCGGAATCGGCGGTGCTGTTGGACGCATAGCCGTTCGGCGTCCAGTTCGAGATGAAAAAGCTGCCGGTGCCAGCGTTCTGGTTGGCGGTTTTGTCGGTGGCGTCGAAGTTTGGGTCGAGCACGATCGGGTCGGCGGCGGCCGGCGCGGAGGCCAGCGCGACTGCCAATGCCGCCGCCAAGCCGGCCGATGATGCTTTTTGCAGGAACAAGATGATCGCCTTTCTAAAACGTAACGACCTCGTTGCAACCAGCGTGCCAGCGCTTAACGTGCTGTTAACTATAGAGTTGATGAAAAGCTTGGGACTTGAATGTAAAGCGGCACGACACCCAGCCGCGTCCAAGGGGCAAGCCGGTCCGGACGGCGCCTCAGCGCGCGGCGCTTCCCAGCACCGCGTCGCAGTTGAAGCGGCCGGACATCAGGCAGTCCTCGACCCGCGCCTTGTCGCGCAGGTGCTGGATCAGGAACAGGCCGGCCACCACCACCAGCAAGGCGACAGCCAGGCCAGCCAAGCTTGCCGTCAGCCGGTTCTCCTCGGCTGCCTCGTCCCTTATCGATTCGATCCGCACCCGGCGCACGAACTGCCTCCCCGACGGCCGGCGCCGCACCCCTGGCCGTGCCGGCGCCGATGCGGCAGTGTAGTCCATGACCGGGGCGTGCTGGCAAGCGGCCAATGGCCGGGAGGAAGCAGGATGCCCGACGACGCCGATCACCCCGCCGCCCTCCACCTCGCCGCCGCGGACCCGGCCTTCGCTGCGCTAATCGCCCGCATCGGCCCTTGCACCGCGGCACCGACCCCGCGGGAACCCTACGAGGCGCTGGTCCGCGCCATCGCGCACCAGCAACTGCACAGCCGTGCCGCCCAGGCCATCCTCGCCCGCTTGGCAGCGCTTCACCCCGGCCCGGCCTTCCCGCCGCCGGACCAGCTCGCGGCGACGCCGGACAAGGCGCTGCGCGCCTGCGGCTTCTCCGGCAGCAAGATCGCCGCCCTCCGCGACATCTGCGCCCATGCCGTGGCCGGCACGGTGCCCACTCTGCAGAGCGCCGCCGCCTTCTCGGACGAGGAGCTGATCCGTCGGTTGGTCGCCATACGCGGCGTCGGCCGCTGGACGGTGGAGATGGTGCTGATCGCGACGCTCGGCCGCCCGGACGTGCTGCCGGTGGACGACTTCGGCGTGCGGGAAGGCTGGCGGCTGATCAAGCAACTGCCGGCCCAGCCGCGCCCAAAGGAGCTGGCGGCCATCGGCGAGGCCTGGGCACCTTGGCGCTCGACCGCCGCCTGGTATCTGTGGCGCGCCTCGGACGAAGGAAAGAAGATCAAGCAGTCGAACTGATCAGCCGCCGAGGAACGCCTGCACCACCTCGACGAAAACGTCCGGCGCGTCGGCGTGCAGCCAGTGCCCGGCGCCTTTCAGCGTCATGAGTTGGGCGGTGGGGAACAGCGCACGGATCGCCGGCCGGTGCTCGGGCCGCACGTAGTCGGACCGCTCGCCACGCAGCATCAGCACCGGCCCGGCATACTGGAGGCCCGGCGGCGCGTCCCAGCCCTCGATGTCCGGCAGGCCCGCCGCGATCTCCCGCAGGCCGATGCGCCAGGCGGGCGCCGGGCCGAGCCGCAGGTTCTGCAGCAGGAAGCCGCGCACCGCCGGGTCCGGCACGGCGGGCGCCAACGCGGCGTCGGCTGCCGCCCGCGTCAGCCCGGGGCCGAGCGGCAAGGCCAGCATGGCGTCGGCGATGCCGCGGAACGCCGGGCCGTAGCGGACCGGCGCGATGTCGGCCACCAGCAGCCGGCTGACCCGGCCCGGCCGCAGCAGCGCCGCCCGCATTGCCACCTTGCCGCCCATGGAGTGGCCGACCAGCGCCGCCCTTGGCACGCCCAACGCCGCCAAGCTGTCCAGCACGTCCTCCGCCATGGCGGCATAAGATATGCTAAATTCATGCGGGCTGGCGCCGTGGTTGCGCAGGTCGAAGGCGATCACCCGGCGGGTGGCGGCGAGCCTGCGCTGGATGGCTGCGAAGTTGCCAGCAGCGCCGAACAGCCCGTGCAGCAGCGCCACGGGCGGCCCGGCGCCGCGGTCTGCCCCGGCCTCGACCGCATGCAGGATCATGGCGGGGCCGATGCACCCGCCGGCCCGACCAGGCGCGCGTACAGCGCCGGGTCGGTTGCGCCCTCCGTGCTGAAGGCCAGCACGCGGCTGTCGGGGCCGAGCGCCAGGGCCGAGCGTGCCGCCGGGTCGCCCGCCGCCAGCAGCAGGCCCGCGAGGCCCGCAGCACCCGACTCGCCGGACACGATGCCCTCCCGCGCCAGAAGCCGCATCGCATCGACCGCCGCGGCGTTCCTCGCCATCCCGGACGCCGCGCGGTCGAGTTCCTGCCAGGCGATCAGGCTCGGCTCGCCGCAGGCCAGGCCCGCCATGACCGTGTCGAGGCCGCCAGCAACCGGCGTGAGCGCCCCGGCTGCGGCGCTGGCCAGCAGGCAGGCGGCACGCTCCGGCTCCACGACGACCAGGCTCGGCGCCGGGTCGAGCCGGGTGCGCGCCGAGACCGACACCGCCGCCGCGACGCCGCCGACACCGCCCTGGATGAAAACATGGGTGGGCGGCGGGCCGGGCCATTGGTCCAGCGCCTCCTCCGCCATCACGCGGTAGCCCTGCATGATGTCGCGCGGGATTTCGGTGTAGCCTGGCCAGGACGTGTCGGAGACGATGAACCAGCCTTGCCGGTCGGCCGCCGCCGCCGCGGCGCGCACCGCGTCGTCGTCCCTGCCGGGCACGACGTGGATCGCGGCGCCGAAGCGGGCGATGGCGTCGATGCGCCCCTGGCTGACGCCCTCGTGCACGAAGATGGCGCAGGCCGCGCCGAACCGCTGCGCGCCCCAGGCGACGCTGCGGCCATGGTTGCCGTCGGTGGCGCAGGCGACGGTGATGGTCCGCGTTTCCGCGGCGAAGCGCCCGGCGAACAGGTCCGCCGTGGTGGCCGACAGCGCCGCGCCGCGCCGGGCCAGCTCTGCCGACAGCACGCCGGCCACGGCGTAGGCGCCGCCCAGCGCCTTGAAGCTGCCCAGCCCGAAGCGCCCCGATTCGTCCTTAAGATGGAGCGCCGCGATCCCGGCCTCCTGCGCGATCGCGGGCAGCGCATGGAGCGGGGTGGGAGCAAAGCCTGGCCATGCCGAGATGTCCGCCCGTGCCCGCCGGAACCCTCCGTTCGGCAAGACCACGATCCCCGGGGCGCCCCGGCGCGGGTTCGGCAGGCAGCGGAACGGCAAGGCTTCGGTCATGCCCGCACAATTGCGCGGGCGGCGGGCGGCGGCTAGTGCTCGGCTGACCAATAAAGGGGGAACGCCATGCACATCACGATCCTGGGCGGCGCCGGGTTCCTGGGCCGCAAGCTGGCCGCCCGGCTGGCGGCGGCGGGCACGCTGGGCGGACGCCCGGTCAGCAGCCTGACGCTGTTCGACCTGGCCGCCCCTCCCCCGCCTCCGGGTGCCGCCTTCCCGGTGCGCAGCCTGGCCGGCGACCTCGCCGAGCTGCCCGCGGCGGCGGTCCCGCCCGGCACAGAGGTGGTGTTCCACCTCGCCGCCGTGGTGAGCGCCGCGGCGGAGGCGGATTACGAGTTAGGCCGCCGGGTCAACGTGCGCGGCACGGACGGGGTGATCGACGCCTGCGGCCGGCTCGCCGTGCCGCCCCGCGTGGTGTTCACCAGTTCGGTCGCGAGCTTCAGCGGCGGGCAGGGCGCGGTGCTCGCCGACGACGCGCGGCAGGTGCCCGCCAATACCTACGGCGCGCAGAAAGCGGCGGCGGAGCTGTTCCTCGCCGACGCCAGCCGCCGGGGCATGCTCGACTCCGTGCTGATCCGGCTGCCCACGGTGGTGGTGCGTCCGGGCCGGCCCAACAAGGCCGCCAGCAGCTTCGTGAGCAGCATCCTGCGCGAGCCGCTGCTGGGCTTGCCAGCCGCCCTGCCCGTGCCCGACGATTTCGCGGTATGGATTTGCAGCCCCCGGCGCGCCGTCGCGTGGCTGCTGCACGCGGCGGCGATGGACACCACGCCCATGGGTCTCGACCGCGGCGTGAACCCGCCGGGCCTCAGCGCCACGGTGGGCCAGATGCTGGAGGCCCTGGACAGCGTGCGGCCCGGCGCTTCCGCCCTGGTGGAGCGCCGCCCCGACCCGGTGGTTGCCGCCATCGTCGGCGGCTGGCCCGCCGCGTTCGCCCCGGTCCGCGCGCCCACCCTGGGCTTCGCCGCGCATGAGAGCCTGGCCGAGCTGGTCCAGGCCTTCGTCGATGACGACCTGGAGGACACACGTCGCGAACGAAATGCAGGGTGATTGTCGAAACGATACAATGAGACGGGTTTTTAAGGCCCGGCCTGGTTGAAGCTTTGGCAATGCGGTCGCAGTAATGGGGGAGCCTTGCCCGGCTTGGGCGGGGTCCCGCACCTCCGTCCCGTTTGGCCCCTGCAATGCCCCCTCCCCCCAGCAGCACAGGCTTTGCCGGTCCAAACGCCGCGGCGGGCCTGCGTGCCCGGCGGGAGCGGCGGCCGATCGCCGACGCGGTGGCGCACGTCCCGCAGACACTCCGCGCCCTGGTCCGGGCGGACGAGATCTGGCTGGTGGTGCTTTCGGCCTTCGTCGGCCTGGGCGCCGGGCTGGTCGTGGTCACGATGGAAACCTTCGCGCAGACGATGCACCGGGTGCTGTACAACCTGGGGTCAGGCGAGTTCCTGTCCGCCATGCCGGCCGTCGAACCCTTGCGCGCGCTGCTGGTGCCGAGCCTCGGCGGCCTGGTCCTGGGCGTGGCCGGCTGGGCACTGGCCCGCTGGATGCCGCGCCGGACCATCGACCCGATCGAGGCCAACGCGCTGTACGGCGGCCGGATGTCCCTGGTGGACAGCGTGGTCGTGGTGGGACAGACCGTGTGGTCGAACGGCGTCGGCGCGTCGGTGGGGCTTGAGGCCGGCTTCGCGCAGATCGGCTCGGCCATGGCGTCCTGGCTGGGCCGGGCGTTCCGGGTGCGGCGGACCGACCTGCGGCTGCTGGTGGGCTGCGGTGCGGCGGGCGCCATCGCCGCCGCGTTCAATGCGCCCTTGGCCGGCGCGTTCTATGCGTTCGAGCTGGTGATCGGCACCTACTCGCTCACCACGCTGGCGCCCGTGGTGATGTCGGCCATCTGCGCGGTGTCCGTCATGCGCATCCTGGTCGGCTCCGACATGGGCTTTGACATCCGCGTGCCGACGGCGATCGAGGCGGTGGACTACGTGCCGATCCTGGCGCTCGGCATGCTGTGCGCGCTGGGCGGCATTGCGCTGATGCGCGGCGTGACGCTCGTCGAGGAGCTGTTCCGACGCAGCCGCATGCCGGGCTGGACGCGCCCGGCGGTAGGCGGCCTGGTGGTGGGCGGTATGGCGCTGCTGTCGCCGGCGGTGCTGTCTTCCGGCCACTCGGCGCTGCGGGTCGCGCTCGACGCACCCTACAGTTTGCAGCAGATCGGGCTGCTGATCCTGCTCAAGGCGGTCGCCTCGTCCATCAGCATCGGCTCCGGGTTCCGCGGCGGGCTGTTCTTCGCTTCGCTGTTCCTGGGCGCGCTGGTGGGCAAGCTGTTCGCCGGCGTGCTGGCCTTGGTGACGGTGGTGCAGGCGCTGCCGGCGGTGATCTGCGCGCTGGTGGGCATGAGCGCGCTTGCGGTGGCCGTGGTCGGCGGCCCCCTCACCATGGCGTTCCTGGCGCTGGAAAGCACGGGATCGCTGCCCATGACCATCGCCGTGCTGGCGGCGAGCGTCGTGTCCGCCATCACGGTGCGCCGCACCTTTGGCTACAGCTTCGCGACCTGGCGCTTCCACCTGCGGGGGGAGGCGATCCGCAGCGCCGTCGATATCGGCTGGATGCGCAGCCTGACCGTCGGGCGGATGATGCGGCGCGAGTACCGCCGGGTGCCGATCGACATGACGCTGGCGGCGTTCCGGCGGGAGTTCGTGCTGGGCTCGGTCGCCCGCGTCGTCACGGTGGATGCGGCCGACCGCTATGCCGGCATCCTCGCGACCTCCGAAGGCCACGCCGCGCCGGAGGGCGCGACCAAGCTGTCCGACGTGGTGCATCACCGCAAGACCGTGCTGCTGCCACAGATGACGATCAAGGAGGCGGTGCAGATCTTCGAGACGGCGGAAAGCGACGAGCTGGCCGTGGTGGACAGCGCCGAGAACATGCGGGTGATCGGGGTGCTGACCGAGCAGTACGCGCTGCGCCGCTACAGCGAGGAGCTGGAAAAGCGGCGGCGCGAGCTTTCGGGGGAGTGAGCCTCGGCATTCAGGCCGTTACGCGATCCGGCCATGGCAATGCTTATACTTCTTCCCCGACCCGCACGGGCACGGCGCGTTGCGGGGCGTGTCGCGCCACGTCATGGGATCGCCTGGGTCGATCGCCGTTGCGACCTGTCCCGCCCCCAGCGCCATCCGCGGCCGCTCCGCCTCCAGCACATCCCCCCCGGCATACGGCGCGCTGGCCGCCGGGTCGGAGTAGTGCAGCAGCTGCGGCGCCGCCGGCTGGAACACCGGCTCGGGCGTCGCCTCCGGCCCCATTTCCACCCGGGCCAGCATGGCCGTCACCCGCTCCTTCAGCTCGTCCAGCATGGCGTTGAACAGGCCGAACGCCTCGCTCTTGTACTCGTTCAGCGGGTCCCGCTGGCCGTAGGCGCGCAGCCCGATGCCCTGGCGCAGGTGGTCGAGCGCCAGCAGGTGCTCCTTCCATACGGCGTCGAGCGTTTGCAGCAGGAGGCTCTTTTCGACGTAGCGCATCAGCTCCGGACCGAGCTTGCCGATCTTCGCCGCCATGTGCGCGTCCGACGCCGCCTCGATCCGCTCGCGGATGCCGGTCTCGTCGATGCCCTCCTCCCGCGCCCACTCGGCGACCGGCAGGTCAAGGCCCAGCAGGCGCCGCAGGTCGTCGGCCAGCGCGTCCGCCTCCCACTGCTCGGCGTAGGCCTTCTCGGGGATGCGCCGGGCGATCAGGTTGGCCATGACCTCCGCCCGCATCTCCCCCACCGTGTCCGACACGTCTTCGGCGCGCATGAACTCGCGGCGCTGCGCGTACACCTCGCGCCGCTGGTTGTTCATCACGTCGTCGTATTTCAGCACGTTCTTGCGAGTGTCGAAGTTGCGCGCCTCGACCTTCTTCTGCGCCTTTTCCAGGGCCTTGTTGATCCAGGGATGCACGATGGCCTCCCCGGGCTTCAGGCCGAGCTTCTGCAGCATGCCGCCCATGCGGTCGGACCCGAAGATGCGCATCAGGTCGTCCTCAAGGCTCAGGAAGAACCGGCTGGCGCCGGGGTCGCCCTGGCGGCCGGAGCGTCCGCGGAGCTGGTTGTCGATGCGCCGGCTCTCGTGCCGCTCGGTGCCGATCACCAAGAGGCCGCCCGATCCCTTCACCGCGTCGTGGTTGGCGGCAACCTCCTGGCGGATCTTGGCCTCGATCGCCGGGCGCGCGTCCGGGTCGGCGTCGCCGGCCTCCAGGGTCATGCGCATCTCGGCGTTGCCGCCCAGCTTGATGTCGGTGCCGCGCCCGGCCATGTTGGTGGCGATGGTGATGGCGCCGGGCGCGCCGGCCTGGGCGACGATGGTCGCTTCCTGCTCATGGAAGCGCGCGTTGAGCACGGCGTGCGGCACCTGCTTGCGGTTCAGAAGCCCGCTGATCACCTCGCTCTTCTCGATGCTGGTGGTGCCCACCAGCACCGGCTGGCCCCGGCCCCTGGCCTCCTCGATCAACGTGGCGACGGCTTCGTACTTCTCGTCCGCCGAGCGGTACACCTCGTCATCCGCGTCCTTGCGGCTCACCGGCACGTTGGTCGGGATTTCCAGCACTTCCAGCTTGTAGATCTCGGCGAACTCGTCCGCTTCCGTCATCGCCGTGCCGGTCATGCCGGCGAGCTTGGGATACAGGCGGAAGTAGTTCTGGAAGGTGATGCTGGCGAGCGTCTGGTTCTCCGGCTGGACAGTCACGCCCTCCTTGGCCTCCAGCGCCTGGTGCAGGCCCTCGGAATACCGGCGGCCTTCCATCATGCGCCCGGTGAACTCGTCGATCAGCACCACCTTGTCGTCACGCACGATGTAGTCCACATCGCGCGCGAACAGCGTGTTGGCGCGCAGGCTCTGCTGCACGTGGTGGATCACCGACACGTTGAAGATGTCGTAGAGGTTGCCCTCGGTGATGATCCCGGCGTCGCGCAGCATCTGCTCCACGCGCTCCGACCCTTCCTCGGTCATCGTGACCGTCTTGAATTTTTCATCTTTCTCGTAGGTGGAAGCGTCCTTCACCAGCTCCCGCACCACCAGGTTCACGGTCCGGTACAGGTCGCTGCTGTCCTCCGCCGGGCCGGAGATGATCAGCGGGGTGCGCGCCTCGTCGATCAGGATGCTGTCCACCTCGTCCACGATGGCGTAGGCGAAGTCGCGCTGCGCCATGTCGTCCAGCCGGTACTTCATGTTGTCGCGCAGGTAGTCGAAGCCGAACTCGTTGTTGGTGCCGTAGGTGATGTCGGCGGCATAGGCGGCCCGGCGCTCGTCGTCCGTCAGCCCGTGCACGATCACGCCCGTGGTCAGCCCCAGGAAGCCGTACACCCGGCCCATCCACTCGCTGTCGCGCTTCGCCAGGTAGTCGTTCACGGTGACGACATGCACGCCCTTGCCCGCCAGCGCGTTCAGGTACACCGGCAGCGTCGCCACCAGCGTCTTGCCCTCGCCGGTCTTCATCTCGGCGATCTTGCCGTCATGCAGCACCATGCCGCCGATAAGCTGCACGTCGAAATGCCGCTGGCCCAGCACGCGCTTCGCCGCCTCCCGCACAATGGCGTAGGCCTCGGGCAGCAGGTCGTCGAGCGTGGCGCCGCCGGCGAGCCGCTCGCGGAACTCGGCGGTCTTGGCCCTGAGCGCCGCGTCCGACAGCGCGGCCACCGCCGGCTCGTGCGCGTTGATCTGCGGCACCCGGCGCTGGTACGCCTTGAGCGAGCGGTCGTTGGCGGAACCGAACACGGCCCGGGCAATGCTGGCGAACATGGTAGCCTCTCGGGTGGCGCGGCCGGATCGCGGGGCCGGGCACGATTGGTTTTTAGGCAAGGCTCAGATAGGACCCGGGCCGGCCAGGGTCAACGACCGCGGCTCCCGCCACGGCGCGTGCCTTGTCGCCCCAAGGCGCTTCGGGCATTGTCCGCCTATCCGAATGCCCTAGCCGAGGTTCCCCATGCGCCGCCTGAACCTGTTTGCCTCTGCCGCCGTCCTCATGCTGAGCACCGCCGGCCTCGCGCTCGCACAGGCTCCCAAGCCGCCCGCCCCGGCCGCCGCGCGCCCGGCGCCCGCACCGGGCCAGGCCCCGGCCGATCCCGTGGTCGCCCGCGTCGGCACCGACGAGATCCATGCCTCCGAACTGTCGGACGCCGCCAAGGCGCTGCCGGAGGAGCTGCGCGGCATGCCACCCACGGCGCTGTACCCGATGCTGCTGGACCAGTTGGTCGACCGCCATGTCGTCGTGATCGCCGCGAAGAAGGAAGGGCTGGACCGTGACCCTGCGGTGCAGCGCATGGTCGCCCGCGCCACGGACAGCGCGCTGCAGAACGCCCTGCTGACCCGGGAGATCGCGCCGACGCTGACCGAGGATGCGATCAAGGCCCGCTACGAGCGCGACTTCGCCGGCAAGCAAGGGGAAACCGAGATCCACGCCCGCCACATCCTGGTCGCCGACGAGGAGACCGCGAAGAAGGTCATCGCCGAGCTGAACGGCGGCGCGGACTTTGCCGAGCTTGCGAAGAAGTACAGCACCGATCCCGGCGCGCAGAGCGGCGGCGACCTGGGCTTCTTCAAGAAGGCCGACATGCTGCCGGAGTTCTCCGAGGTCGCCTTCGCGCTCAAGGCCGGGGAAACCACGCAGACGCCGGTCAAGACCCGGTTCGGCTGGCACGTCATCCAGGTCCAGGAGATCCGCAACGCGCCGCCGCCCAGCCTGGAGCAGGTGCACGACGAAATCCGGCAGACGCTGATCCAGGAGGGCGTGACCCGCGTGCTGGCCCAGGCCAAGACCGGCCTGCCGATCGAGAAGTTCAACGTGGATGGCACGCCGGCCACGCCGGGGGACGGCGCCGCGCCGTCCCCTGCCCCGGCGAAGTAGTGGCGCTGCCCACCAGTCCGCTCGCGGTGCCGGTGCCGGAGCTGCCGCCGCTCGCCGGCGTGCGGCTCGGCTCGGCCGAGGCCGGCATCCGCTATGCCGGGCGCACCGATTTGGTGATGGCGGCGCTGCCGGAGGGCACGGCCGTGGCCGGCATGTTCACCCGCAACCGCTGCCCCGGCGCCCCGGTCGATTGGTGCCGGGCGGCGCTGGCGCATGGCCGGGCGCGGGCGCTTGTGGTGAACGCCGGCACCGCCAACGTCTTCACCGGGCGCGCCGGGACCCTCGCGGTGGACGCGACGGCAGAGGCGGCGGCCGACCTGCTCGGCTGCCGGGCGCATGAGGTGTTCATCGCCAGCACCGGCGTGATCGGCGAGGTGCTGCCCCACGCCAAGCTGATCGCCACCCTCCCCGCGCTGTATGCCTCCTTGGCCGAGGACGGCTGGATTGCCGCGGCGCGCGGCATCATGACGACGGACACCTTCCCCAAGGCCGCGACGCGCACGGCGCTGATCGACGGCAGCCCGGTGCGGATCACCGGCATCGCCAAGGGCAGCGGCATGGTCGCGCCCGACATGGCGACCATGCTGGCCTTCGTGTTCACCGACGCGAAGCTGCCGGTCCCGCTGCTGCAGAACATGCTGGCCCGCGGGGTGAAGCGCAGCTTCAACTGCACGACGGTGGACAGCGACACCTCCACCAGCGACACCGTGCTGCTGTTCGCGACCGGGCAGGCCACGCACGCGTCGGTGGGCAAGCACGGCAAGAAGCTCCTTCGCGGGTTCCGCGACCAGCTCGACGCCGTGCTGCTGGACTTAGCGCTTCAGGTGGTCCGCGACGGAGAGGGCGCGCAGAAGCTGGTGCGGATCGACGTGACGGGCGCCGCCACCCACAAGTCCGCCCGGCGCGTGGCGCTCGCCATCGCCAACTCGCCCTTGGTGAAGACGGCCATCGCCGGGGAGGACGCGAACTGGGGCCGCATCGTCATGGCAGTGGGCAAGTCGGGCGAGCCGGCGGACCGGGACCGGCTCTCGGTCGGCGTCGGCGGCACCTGGATGGCGCGCGACGGCGGCGTGGTGCCGGGCTACGACGAGGCGCCGGTGGTGGCGCACATGAAAGGGCGGGAGATCGGCATTTCGGTGGACCTCGGCCTTGGCAAGGGCGCCGGCACCGCCTGGACCTGCGACCTCACCCATGGGTACATCGACATCAATGGCAGCTACCGGAGCTAACTTCCTGGCCGGGCGCGGCTGATGGCGCTGTCGCTGGTGCCCGACGAGCTGCCCTTCGCCCCGCTCGCCACCGAGAGGCTGACGCTCCGCCCGCTGCGCGCCGCGGACGCGGAGGAGCTGCACCGCCTGGTGAACGACTGGGAAGTGGTCCGCATGCTGTCCCGCCTGCCGTTCCCCTACCCGCGGCAGTTGACCGACGAGTGGATCGCCTCGACCCTCCAGCAGATCGCCGCAGGCACCGGCTACCACCTGGCGATCACCGGAGAGGAGGCCGGGCAGGAGATGATCGTGGGCTGCATCGGCCTGCGCCTCGACATGACGCCGCGGACGGGTAACCTGGGATACTGGGTGGGGCGGCGCTTCTGGGGCCACGGCGTCGCGACGGAGGCGGCGGGGCGGCTGTCGCGCTGGGCGCTGGCCAACTTGGACCTCGACCGGCTGGAAGCGCACGTCGCGGAGGATAATTCGGCCTCCGCCGCCGTGCTGCGCCGCATCGGTTTCCGCATGACCGGGACCGGGCGGGAGCGGTTCCTGGCCCGCGGCGGCGAGCACCCGGTGCTGCGGTTCCAGGCGACGCGCGACGACTTCGTACCGCGGACGCCGCTGCGCGACCAATTGTCGCCGACCGCGCCGCAGCGGAGGGCCGCGCCGGCGCCGCCGCCAAACCCGGTCGCCGTGGACCGGCCGGTCGTGCTGGTCGCCGCCTGCGCGCTGATCGACGCGGATGGTCGCATCCTGCTGGCCCGGCGCCCGGAGGGCAAGACGATGGCCGGGTTATGGGAGTTCCCCGGCGGCAAGCTCGGTCCCAACGAGACGCCGGAGGCCGGGTTGATCCGCGAGCTGCGGGAGGAGCTGGGCATCGAGGTGGCGGAAAGCTGCCTCGCCCCCTTCGCCTTCGCCAGCCACGCCTATGACGGGTTCCATTTGCTGATGCCGCTGTTCCTGTGCCGCCGCTGGGCCGGGCAGCCGACGGGGCGGGAGGGCCAGGCGCTTGCCTGGGTGCGCCCGGCCAAGCTCGCCGACTACCCGATGCCGCCCGCCGACAAGCCGCTGATCCCCCTGCTCCGCGATTTCCTGTAAGGTCCCCCATGGCTTACGCCGCCACCAATCCCGTCGCCTGCCTGCTCGTCATCGGCAATGAGGTCCTTTCGGGCCGCACCCAGGACCTCAACATCCAGTTCATCGCCAAGGGCCTCGGCGAGATCGGCATCCCGCTGCGCGAGGTGCGGGTGATCCCCGACGTGCACGAGACCATCATCACGACGGTGAACGAGTGCCGCGCCCGGTTCGACCACGTGTTCACCACCGGCGGCATCGGCCCCACCCATGACGACATCACCAGCGAGTGCGTCGCCGCCGCCTTCGGCGTGCCGTGGGAGCCGCATCCGGAGGCCTGGGCGCGCATGGACCGGCACTACCAGCCGGGCCAGTTCAACGCGGCCCGGCAGCGCATGGCGACGATGCCGCGCGGCGCCACGCTGATCGACAACGCCGTGTCCATCGCACCGGGCTTCACCATGGGCAACGTGCACGTCATGGCCGGCGTGCCGCGCATCATGCAGTCGATGTTCACGGCCCTGGCGCCGACGCTGCGGGGCGGCACGCCGGTGCAGTCGCGCGCCGTGCACGCGGCCGGGCTGCTGGAGGGCGCCATCGCCGAGGGGCTGGGCGCGATCCAGGACCGCTACCCGGCGCTCGACCTGGGCAGCTACCCGTACTACCGCCTCACGGGCAACGGAGTCGCGCTGGTGGCCAAGGGGACGGACACGGCGGCGCTGGACGCCTGCATCGCCGAGGTGACGAAGCTGATCGAGGCGCAGGGCAAGACGCCGGTGCCCGGGGAGCCGGCGGTCTGATGAATTAAACCCCGGACAAGGAAAATAATAGGATAAAGCCACTGCGTCCGAGGCTGTTCTTGGCATGGCAACGCTATTTGCCCCGTCGCATTGCGCGGCGAATAGAGAGTTGTTTTCTATTGGGCTGAGAGTTCTCGGAGACTGAGCAGGATGCCCGCCCATACCGTATCGCCCTTGGCGCCGCCGGCGCAGCGCCAGGCCCGCGTGCTGCCGGCCGTTTCAGCGGATTGGCTCGCGACCCTCGCGGCGCTGGCGCTTGCCGCGCTGGCCTGGTCCGGCCTGCTGCCGCCCATCGGCTGGTAGGCATGAGCGATGCCACCCTGGGCGGGACCCGCGCGGTCCCGCTGGTCGAACGCGCGGCCACGCTGCTGCCCGGCCTTGGACTGCTGTTTGCCGTGGGATATGCGGGCAAGCTGACGGAGCAGGGCCTGACGGCCTGGGGCAAGTCGCACCATGTCGTGCTGCCCAACATCGAGTACGTGCTGTGGGCCATCCTGTACGGCCTGATCATCACCAACCTGGTCGGCGTGCCCCGCATCTTCCGCGCCGGGGTCGCGACCTACGAGTTCTGGCTCAAGCTTGGCATCGTCCTGCTCGGCGTGCGCTTCCTGCTCGGCGACGTGCTGCGCCTGGGCGGCGCGTCCTTGGTGCTGGTCGCCCTCGAACTCGCGCTGTCGGTCGGCATTATGACCTGGCTCGGCACCCGGTTCGGGTTGCGGCCGAAGCTGGTGAGCCTCTTGGCCATCGGCTCCTCCATCTGCGGCGTGTCGGCCATCATCGCCGCCCGCGGCGCCATCCGGGCCGATGACGAGGACGTGTCCCTCGCCATCGCCGCCATCCTGCTGCTGGGCGCGCTCAGCCTCATGCTGTTCCCCGCCGTGGGCCACCTAGCGGGCATGAGCGACCACGCCTACGGCCTTTGGGCCGGCCTCGCCATCGACAACACCGCCGAGGCGACCGCGGCCGGCGCCATGGTCTCGGACGAAGCCGCTCGTTACGCCGTGCTGGCCAAGACCACGCGCAACGCCACGATCGGCTTCGTGGTGCTGGGCTACGCGCTGTATTGGGCGGCGCGCGGCGAGGGCACGCGGGTCGCCAACAAGGCGGCGTTCCTGTGGGCCAAGTTCCCCAAGTTCGTCCTCGGCTTCCTGGCGATCTCGTTGCTGGCGACGTTCGGGGCGTTCAGCAAGGCCGACGCGGCCAACCTCGCCGCGCTGTCCCGCTGGGCCTTCCTGCTCACCTTCGCCGGCGTGGGGCTGTCGACTGACCTCCGCAAGATCCAGGCGCTCGGCTGGCGTCCGCTGGCCGTCGCGGCCGGCGGCATGGCGGGGATCGCGGTGCTGACCTTTGCTTTCGTATGGACCGCCGATTGGAGTGGCTGGCTATGACCTCCCCTGCACGCCTGCCCACCAGCGCGCCGTTCCCGCCCGACGCGATTGCCGCGCTGAACCGGGTCATCGAGCATACCAGCCCGACCCAGCGGAGCTGGCTGGCCGGGTTCCTGGCAGGCTACGAGGCCGCCGGCGCGCCGGTTGCGGCGCCCATGGCCGCCCCCGTGGCCCGCCCGGCGCTCACCATCCTGTTCGCGACCGAGTCCGGCAACTCCGAGGCCCTGGCCCGCAAGGCCAGCAAGGACGCCCAGCGGCTGGGCTTCGCGCCCCGCGTGCTGGACGCCGCCGAGGCGACACCCTCGGACCTCGCCCGCACCGAGCGGCTGCTGGTGATCGCCGCTACCTGGGGCGAGGGCGAAGCGCCGGCCCGCGCCACCGACTTCATGGCGGCGCTGATGGCCGACAGCGCGCCGCGCATGGACAAGGTGAACTTCGCCGTGCTGGCGCTGGGCGACCGCGCCTACGCGCAGTTCTGCGCGACCGGCCATGCCATCGACGAGCGCTTGGCCGCACTGGGCGGTCATCGCGCAGCACCCTTGCTGGAATGCGACCTCGACTACGACGCGCCGGCCGCGACCTGGCTCGGCACCACCCTGCCAGCCCTGCGCGGCGCGGACGCCGAGCTGGCCCCAAGTGTGATCCACGTCGATTTCGGCGCCGCAGGCGAGGCGCGCGAGTACAGCAAATCCAACCCGTTCGAGGCCGAGATCACCGACCTGGTGAACCTGAACTCCAGCCGGTCGGCCAAGCAAACCTTCCATGTCGAGCTGTCGCTCGCCGGGTCCGGGCTGACCTATTTGCCCGGCGACGCCATCGGCGTGGCGCCGGAAAACGATCCGGCTGTCGTTGAGGCGGTGCTGGATGCCGCTGGGCTGGCCGGCGACGCGGGGCTGCACGCGGCGCTGGTGTCGCGGCACGACGTGACGACGCTTTCGGCGCATGTGGTGCGGAGCCTCGCCGAACTCACCGGCGACCCGAGCATCAAGGACCTAGCAAGCGACCCGGAGCGGCTTGCCGAATTCCTGCCTGGGCGCCACGTCGTCGATCTGCTGACCGCCTTTCCGAACAAGCTGACGCCCGCGCAGCTTACTGGGCTGCTGCGCCCGTTGCCGCCGCGGTTGTACTCCGTGGCGTCCAGCCAGGCCATGGTCGGCGAGGAGGCGCACCTGCTGGTCGGCGCGGTGCGCTACCAGATGCACGGGCAGGATCGCAACGGGGTTGCATCCACCCACATTGCGGACCGGCGCCGGGTGGGCGACCAGTTGGGCATCCACGTCAAAGCCAACCCGCATTTCCGCCTGCCCTCCGACCCGGCGACGCCCATCGTCATGATCGGGCCGGGTACTGGAGTCGCGCCGTTCCGCGCCTTCATGCAGGACCGCGACGCGGCGGGCATCACGGGCAAAAGCTGGCTGTTCTTCGGCGACCAGCACTACACGCATGACTTCCTGTACCAGCTTGAGTGGCAGGACCTAATGGAGCGCGGCGTGCTGGGCCGGCTGGACGTCGCGTTCTCCCGCGACCAGGACGCCAAAGTTTACGTGCAGCACCGCATGTGGGCGGCGCGGCGGGACCTGCATGCTTGGATCGAGGACGGGGCCACCCTTTATGTGTGCGGCGACCAGGTCCGCATGGCGCGCGACGTGCACACGACGTTGCGCGACATGATCGCCGACGGGGCCGGCATCGCGGCGGAGGCCGCCGAAGAGCGCCTGTCCGCCATGAAGAAGCAGGGCCGCTACCTGCTCGACGTCTATTAACGGAGGCCGTTATGCCCGACACCAACCTGCCGCCCCCGTCCAAGAACGAGGGCATCAAGGCCCGCAGCCGCGCGCTGCGCGGCACCATCGCCGAGGGAATGGGCAACGTCGTCACCGGCGCGTTGGCCGAGGATGACACGCAGCTCACCAAGTTCCACGGCTTCTATCAGCAAGACGACCGCGACCTGCGGGCGGAGCGCGGGCGCAAGCGGATGGAGCCGGCCCTCAGCTTCATGGCGCGCCTGCGCATCCCGGGAGGCCGGGTCAGCCCGACGCAGTGGCTGCAACTGAACGAGATCGCGCGGGAGCGGGCCAACGGCACCATCCGCCTCACCACCCGGCAGACGATCCAGTTCCACGGCATCATCAAGGGCAACCTGCGGCCCGCGCTGTCCGCCGTGAACGACGCGCTGCTCGACACCATCGCGGCCTGCGGCGACGTGAACCGCAACGTCATCTGCACTTCCAACCCGCACGCCAGTCCGGCGCATGCGGAGGCGCTGGCGCTGGCCAAGCGGCTCAGCGACGACCTGCTGCCGAAGAGCCGCGCCTGGCATGAGCTGTGGCTCGGCGAGGAGCGGGTCGCAGGCGGCGAGCCGGAGGAGGAGCCGCTGTACGGCGCCACCTACCTGCCGCGGAAGTTTAAGATCGCCATCGCCGTGCCGCCGCAGAACGACGTGGACGTGTTCGCGCACGACCTGGGCTTCATTAGCATCGAGCAGGACGGCGCGGTGGTGGGCTATGACGTGTCGGTGGGTGGCGGCATGGGCATGACCCATGGCGAGACCGACACCTTCCCGCGCACCGGCGACGTGATCGGCTTCTGCACGCCCGGGCAGGCGGTGGCGGTGGCCGACGCGGTGATCCGGGTGCAGCGCGACAACGGCGACCGCAGCGTCCGCAAGCACGCCCGGCTGAAGTACACCATCGAGCGCATGGGCCTGGACGCCTTCCAAGCCGCAGTCGAGCAGCACTTGGGCTACAAGCTGGCGCCCGCCCATGGCGCGGCGTTCACCGGCACCGGGGACCGCCTGGGCTGGTCGCAGTCGCCGGACGGGACCTGGCAATACGGCCTGTTCATCGAGAACGGCCGGGTGCACGACCTGCCGGACCGCCGCCTGCTGTCGGGCCTGCGCGCCGTCGCCAACGTGCACCGGGGCGAGTTCGTGATGACCGCGAACCAGAACCTGGTCATCGCTGGCATCGCGCCGGAGGACAAGGCGGGCATCCACGCGCTGCTGCTGCAATACGGGCTGGAGGAGGGCGCGTCGGCGCTGCGGCAGGCGTCCATGGCCTGTGTGGCGCTGCCGACCTGCGGCCTGGCCTTGGCGGAAAGCGAGCGGTACTTGCCGAGCCTGATCACCAAGCTCGATGCGGTGATGGAGGACGCCGGGCTGCGCGACCAGCCCATCGTGCTGCGCATGACCGGCTGCCCGAACGGCTGCGCGCGGCCCTACCTGGCGGAGATCGCGATGGTCGGGCGGGGTCCGGGGCGCTACAACCTGTATCTCGGCGCCGCGCCGGACGGCACCCGGCTGAACAAGCTGTATCGCCGGGACGTGGACGAG
>CAXUJE010000059.1:0-20478 GCA_964251035.1 uncultured Acetobacteraceae bacterium | reverse complement strand
TGGCCGCCATGGCGTTGAACAGGAAGCGCAGCGCCGTCTCCACGTCCTCGCCGTACACGCAGCGATACTCTTGGTAGGACCATGGCAAGGATTCGGTTCGCGCGTTCACACAGGCGAGTCGCCGGTCGGCGATCAGACGTAAGCGCCAGTGAGCAGTTCGGCGAGGAGGGCGTGCGCGCCATGCTGCGGGCCGGGGGACGGCCGGGCGCAGTCGCGGCGGCGTCCGTCGTGCCCAAGCAGCGGCCGGCGCTGGACCGGGTGGCTGGGCTGACCGCGGCCTTGAAGGCAGGGAAGCAGGCCGGTGCGGCAGCGGCCCAGCGCGAAGCAGAGGGCGAACGGCAAGGGCAAAGCCGGGGGCTGCGGATGTTGGGCAGTGCCCGCCTGGGTGTCGCCGCATACGTCGAGCAGAGTTGTCCATCCCCCGTCCAGCAGTCAAAGTATCTGCCTCGCCGTCAAAGGCCCAGAGTTTCCGGACAGGATGGGGGTGGTTGGGTTTGTTTAGCCGGACACCGCTGACTCTGGCCGTTGGTTGAAGCACTACGGCGTTAGATGGCCATTCTGCACAGTTTAGGGCTTGTTCGATAATTGATGCTATAAATGGCGGTGTCGAACAAGCCCTAAAGCCTTTGTTTAAACGGGCAGCTTTATCGGAGTGCTGACGCATTTATTTCCGATGCTGCCCTTAGCGGTCACGGAACCATTTGGGCGAGACGGCGCGTCGGCACCGCTTCGAGATCAGCCTAAGCGACAACGGGTCGGGCCATAGCGAGCACGAGAGCCTATGACAGACCTACATGCTGTCTCAAAAGGTGGTATATATGACATTCACGCCAGAGATCGATGAGCGTAGACAGGCTGTGCCGGAAACGGTCGGCGACACGTGATCAGGCCGGCAATCATAGTCCGACAAGGAAGGAACATCTCGATGAGGACCAGCGGATCGGCTGTCTGGCACGGCGGCATGAAGGACGGCAAAGGCGCCATCTCCACAAAGAGCGGGGCGATGGACAGCTATCCCTACGGCTTCGCCAGCAGGTTCGAGGGAAAGCCTGGAACCAATCCGGAGGAGTTGATCGGCGCCGCCCATGCCGGCTGCTTCACCATGGCGCTGTCGATGATCCTCGAAAACGCCGGGTTCAAGGCAGAGGAGATGACGACCTCGGCAGAGGTCACGCTGGACCAGGTCGCAGACGGCTTCGCCATCACCGCCGTGCATCTGACGCTGGCAGGGCGCGTCCCCGGCATCGATCAAGCGAAGTTCGAACAGCTCGCCTTGGCGGCCAAAGCTGGTTGCCCGGTCTCCAAGCTGTTGAAGGCACCGATCACGCTGGACGTGACGCTGCGATCCTGAAGCGCGGGTGGCGATCAAGCCACCCACGGCGCCTGGATGTCCGGCCAGGTAGAGCGCCGAGAAGCCGGTGGCACACGAGGGATGCCGCGCAGTGATTACGCGACCGCTCCGTGACGCGCAGAACCGGAATGACGAGCCCGATTGCCGCACCGATCCCGGCCGGCATACCCGATGAATGGGATGACATCATGTCCGTGACGAAAGATCTGGAAGCCGCGTCTTGGCACCATCCGCTGGCCATCCGCCCCGGCGCTGCTGCCGGAGCCGGATCGCCCGCCCAAGCCGGCAAGCTCACCTCGAACACGATGACCATGAACGATGGCACCGTCATCTACTACAAGGACTGGGGCAGCGGCCCGGCCATTGTGTTCAGCCACGGCTACCCGCTGTCGTCGGATTTCTGGGAAGACCAGATGCTGTTTTTGGCACGGCATGGCTACCGCGTCATCGCCCATGACCGCCGCGGCTTCGGCCGCTCCAGCCAGCCAGGCCAGGGCTACGATTACGATACCTTCGCCGACGACTTGGCAGCCCTGGTCGAGGCGCTCGATCTGACGGATGCAACATTCGTCGGCCATTCCATGGGCGGCGGCGAAGTGGCCCGTTACGTCGGACGCCACGGCGAGGACCGTGTCGCTCGATTGGCGCTGGTGAGTGCCGTTCCACCACTGATGCTCAAGACTGCAGCGAACCCCGCCGGCACGCCAATTGAAGCCTTCGACGACATGCGTTCTGCTGTGCAGGCCAACCGCGCGCAGTTCTTCATCGACGTGTCGCTGCCCTACTTCAACTACAACCGCCCCGGCGCCGAAGTCTCGCAGGGCATCCGCGACTCCTTCTGGCGGCAGTGCATGGCCACTGGCATGCTGGCGGCATACTCCTGCATCGGAGCGTTCTCGGAGACCGACTTCACCGAGGACCTGAAGACGATCAGCGGCCCGACCCTGATCGTGCACGGCAGCGACGACCAGATCGTGCCCATCGAGCCCGCTGGAAAGGCGGCCGCAAGGATCGTCAAGACTGCCGAGCTGCTGATCTACGAGGGTGGTTCGCACGGCTTGCCGGTGACCCACAAGGACCGGTTGAATGCCGATCTGCTGGCCTTCCTGAAATCGTAAGCAGTCCTTGCCAGCCGGACCAGTATTCTTGCGATCCGACTTAGCAAGACGTGCCTATCAGGCCAACACTGCCACGTCCTATTTGGTTCATTCAGGCGAGCCGCAAGCTGCGCGGCTCTAACCCTTACGGGAGGCGCTCCGTCGGATCGCAATGGATCATAATCTGGAAGCTGCCGGCCGCACCGTGTTTGCCTCGACGCTCAGCAGCGAGGCCGAGGGCAATCGCTCGCTGGCGGACCTGCCGCCCGCATTCGAGAGCAGCCCGGCCTTGTTGAAGCGGGAGAACTACGGGGTCCGCCCGGATCTGTTGGCCGAGACCGATGGTCCCGTCAAAGCATTGCCGGCAGCGGCCAAACGCGGCTGGCGGCGGCTTCTTCTGGCCGGCGTGGGCATCGCCGTTCTCGGCGGCGGGGTCTATTTCGGCCGGGATTATTGGCTCGTCGGCCGTTTTCACGTCTCGACCGACGACGCCTACGTCCAAGCCGACACCGTCACGATCGCACCCAAGGTGCCGGGGTATCTGACCCAGGTCCTGGTCGGCGACAACCAAAGTGTGACGGCAGGCCAGGTGCTCGCGCGGATCGACGCGCGCGACTACACGGCGGCGCTCGATCAGGCCCGCGCGGATGTCGCCGCCGCGGAGGCCACGATCGCTGCCAAACAGGCCGCCATCGAAGTGGCGCAGTCGAACACCGAATCTGCCAAGGCCACGATCGCCGTGGACCGGTCCAACCAGGTCTTCGCGGAGCAGGATAGCAAGCGCTATGCCTATCTGGCGGGCACCGGCTTCGGGTCCGTCCAGAACGCACAGCAAACGGCATCGCGGACCGCTGCTGCGCTGGCGGCGATCCAGCGCGATGAGGCGGCCCTCGCGTCCGCCGTGACGCAGGTCGGCCTGCAAAAGGCGGAACTGGCCCAAGCCCGTGCCGCCCTCGCCCACAGCCAAGCATTACAGGACCAAGCCGAGCTCAATCTCGGCTACGCCACCATCGCATCGCCCGGCGATGGGGTGGTCGGCAACCGGACCCTGCGCGTGGGCCAGTACGTCCAGGCCGGGACGGAGTTGATGTCGGTCGTGCCTACTGCTTCCGCCTATGTGGTGGCCAACTTCAAGGAGACGCAGCTCACCAACGTCCGCCAGGGCCAGCCTGTCACGATCGAGGTCGACATGTTCCCCAGCCGGACCTACCACGGGCAGGTTGACAGCCTGGCCCCGGCGAGCGGCCAGAGCTTCGCGCTGCTGCCGCCCGACAACGCCACCGGCAACTTCACCAAGATCGTGCAGCGCATCCCGGTCCGGATCACGCTCAGTCCGCGCGCGACGGCCTCGGAAGACCTCCGGCCCGGCATGTCGGTCACTCCGGTCATCGACACCAAGCCGGGCGCCGGGCCGCCTGCCCCGCAGGGCGCGGCCCCATGAGCGCCGCCGCATCGCCGGGCGCCAGCACGCCCGGCGCAAGCACAAAAGACTGGATCGCCGTGCTGGCGTGCATGATCGGCGCCTTCATGGCGATCCTGAACATCCAGATCACCAACGCCTCGCTGCTCGACATCGAGGGCGGCATCGGCACCGGCGTGGACAACGGCGCCTGGATCTCGACCTCGTACCTGATCGGCGAGATCGTGGTCATCCCGCTGACCGACTTCCTGAGCCGGGTGTTCTCGTTCCGGCGCTACCTGCTGGTCAACGCAATCCTGTTCCCGCTGTTCTCGATCGGCTGCGCGTTCACCCACGACCTCGGGTCCATGATCGTCATGCGCGGCCTCCAGGGGTTCGCGGGCGGCATCCTGATCCCGATGGCGTTCACCACCGTGCTGACCAAGCTGCCCAAGCGGCAGCAGCCGATCGGCCTGGCGCTGTTCGCGCTGTCCGTGACCTTTGCCCCGGCCATCGGGCCGACCATTGGCGGCTACCTCACCGAGACCTATGGCTGGCAGACGATCTTCTTCATCAACGCGGTGCCGAGCGCCATCATGGTGGCAGCTCTCGCCCTGACCCTCGAACGCCAGCCGATGCGGCTTGGCCTGCTCCGGGAGGGCGACTGGGCCGGCATCGTCACGATGGCGATCGGCTTGGCTGCCTTCCAGACCGTGCTGGAGGAGGGCAACAAGGACGACTGGTTCGCCTCGCCCTTCATCCTGCGTCTCGCGGTGGTCGCGGCCGTGTTCCTTGGCGCCTTCGTCTGGATCGAGCTGACGGTCAAGAAGCCCCTCGTGAGCCTGCGGCTGCCCATCCGGCGCAACTTCGGCATCGGCGTCATCGCCAACGTGCTGGTCGGCTTCGCGCTGTTCGGGACCGTCTACATCCTGCCGCAATACCTCGCTCAGGTGCAGCGGTACAACGCCGAGCAGATCGGCAACGTGCTCGCCTGGACCGGCCTGCCGCAATTGCTGCTGATCCCGCTTGTCCCTTGGCTGATCAAACGGTTCGACGTCCGCTACATCGGCTGCCTCGGGATCAGCATCTTCGCCGCAAGCTGCTTCATGAACATTACCCTGTCGCCAGACACCGCCGGCGACCAGTTCTGGCTCCCCAACATCGTGCGCGCGGTCGGACAAGCCTTGGTGCTCACGCCCATCAGCGCGATCACCACGGCGGGGATCGCCGCAAGCGAGGCGGCGGCCGCATCCGGGCTGTCGAACATGCTGCGCAACCTCGGCGGCGCCGTCGGCACGGCGACGCTCGCGACCATCCTGACCAAGCGCGAGCAGTTCCACTCCAACATCATCGGCCAGGCGGTGACGCTGTCGCGAGGCGAGGCGCGCCAGCGCCTCGCGGCGATGACCCAGTACTTCACGTCGCATGGGGTCACGGACCCGGCTGCCGCCGCGCACAAGGCGGCCGTCGCCCTGGGCAACACCGTCAGGCACCAAGCGCTCATCATGGGATTCAGCGACACCTTCGCGGTGATCGCCGTGCTGCTGAGCATTGCCGCCATAGCACTGCTGTTCGCCCGCAAGACGACCGGAGGGGCGGCGGCGCATTGAATGGCATGGACGCCGAGGCGGCCACCATGGCGGCAATGGTTGAACAAGAACCCGGAGGACACCATGGCTGACCCGATCAAAGCCAACACGCCTGACCATGCCGCCCGCGCCGACCAAGGCACGCCGCACTACGGAGCCGGCGACCTCATCGCCCGGGTGGAGGATGCGTTGCGGCTGGCGGGACTGGGGGGCGGCGTGATCCCCTGGGACGCCCTGACGCCGCTGGACCAGTTCCATGTCGGCGGCGCTGCGGCGACGACAGCGTTGGCCGCCCGGCTCGGCATCGATCCCGGCGCCCGTTTGCTGGACATCGGATGCGGGCTTGGCGGTCCCGCCCGGCACCTCGCGTCCGTGCACGGGTGCTTGGTCACTGGCATCGACCTCAGCCGCCCCTTCATCGACCTCGCGGCCATGCTGACGGAGCGGACCCGGCTGTCCCAGCGGGTGCGTTACAGGGTCAGTGACGCCACGCGGCTCCCGGCCGAGCCCGAAGGCTTCGATTTCGCCTGGATGCAGCATGTAGCCATGAACATCGCCGACCGCCGCGGGCTGTATTCCGGCATCCGCGCCGCGCTCCGTCCCGGCGGGCGCCTGGCGATCTATGACGTCGTGGCCGGCGAGGGAGGCCCCTTGCAGTTCCCGGTGCCATGGGCGCGTGATCCCGCCGACAGCTTCCTGGCCTCCGCCGAAGCGACCCGGGAGGCGCTGGAGGCCGCCGGGCTCGTCATCCTCGACTGGGCCGACGTGACCGATACCGGCCTCAAGTGGATCGAAGCCCAGGCCACAACCGGCCGGAACCGGCCAGATCATCTCCAAGCGCTGGCGCTGCCGCTCGTCATGGGTCCTGACTTCCCGGTCATGGCGGCGAACCTTGGGCGGAACCTGCGGGAGCGCCGGGTGCGCCTCCTGCAGGCCGTTGCCGAACGTCCATCATGAGCACCGGCCTCAACCCACTCACCGCGCCGCCGATGCGGCCATCCGTGAAGGAGACGACAGCGATGTCGGTAGACACGTCGAACCGGCTCAACACCGTTCAGCATGTGACCATTGTCAGCGACAAGGCTGTCGGCGCGGTGCATGACGACTTGCTCAAGGTCCTCCCCAAGCTGGAGGCCAAATTGGTGGACATGCTGCGAGCGGGAGATCAGGAGCAGATCGCCGAACGACGCAACAACGGCCCAAAGCTCTGGCTGTTCGAGACGCGCGATCACGGCAGCCTGCTGGCCGCCGACGGCGGACCCAGGACATTGTGGCAGTTCGAGATTGGGAACCCGCTGACCGCCGAGACCATGACGCGCTGCAGCTTGGCAGCCGGGCTGTACGCTCCGTTGCGTGTGGTGCTCTACGAGGACGGCAACGGACGGGCGGTGTTCGAATACGACTTGCCATCAACGCTCTTCGGCCAGTTCGCCGACGAGCGTGTCACGCGTGTTGCCGAGGCTCTCGATCGCGACCTCGACGAAGCCTTGCATCAGGCGCTGCTTTGATTGACCGTGCCGCCGCGGAGATCGCCGCGCCGCGGTCCAGTTAGGCGGCCTGCGCCTCAACGCGGGCATTGCGGCGCATCGTTTGCGGCGGCTGCCCGTAGGCGCGCAGGAATGCCCGCCGCATCCGCTCACGATCGGCGAAGCCGGTCTCGTTGGCAACGACGTCGATGGGGTGCCGTCCCTGCTCCATCATCACCCGCGCCGCCTCGACGCGCATGTTCTCCACCGCCTTGGCCGGCGACTGGCCGGTCTCGGCATGGAACGCCCGGCTGAACTGGCGGGGGCTGAGATGCGCGGCGTCGGCCAGCTGCTCGACCGACAACGGCGTGCGCAGGTTGCGCTTGGCATACTCCAGCGCGGTCTGGATGCGGTCCGACTTGGCATCGAGTTCAAGCAGCGCCGAGTGCTGCGACTGGCCGCCGGCGCGGCGATGATGGATGACCAGCGACTTGCTCACCAGCCGCGCGACCTCGGCGCCGAGGTCCTTCTCGACCATGCTCAGCGCAAGGTCGATGCCGGCCGACATGCCGGCCGACGTCCACACCGGCCCGTCGGTGATGAAGATGCGGTCCTCTTCCATCTTCACGGCGGGATACCGCTTCTGAAGCTCGCGGGCATGTGCCCAGTGCGTCGTCGCGCGCCGCCCGTCAAGCAGCCCGGCTTCTGCCAGCACATAGGCGCCCGTGCAGATCGATGCCAGCCGCCGCGATTTCGCAAAGGCATTCTGCACATAGGCGATGAGGCCCGGCGTGGCTGCGACAAGGCCGGTGCTGCCGCCGACGAGGATCGTATCGAAGTGGCTGTCGTCGAACGCTTCGGTTTCGATGCTCACGCCGAGCGAGCTGCGGATCGAGCGTCCCGTCTCCGACAGGAAATGCACGTCGTAGAACGGCTCGCCGGCCGCCAGGTTGGCGAACTCGAACACCGACATCGCTCCGAAGCCCATGACTTGGAAGCCGGGGGCGACGATGTAACCAAGTCGCAGCATGGCTGTCTCCTATGTCTTAAAGGGTGGTATATATGACATTTGCGCCAGACGCCAGGGCGCATAGATGTGTCCTCGCAGGCCAGCCTCAGGTTGCTGGAACGGAACGCATCACGTGACCAGCAACGAGCAGGCCACGCGCCCCACTCAGGAAGACCACGATCATGAACACGCGCATTCTCGGCTTTGCCGCCTCACTCGCCCTCGTCACAAGCATCGCCGGCAGCGCAAATGCCGCTGAACCGCACGGCACGCTGCCTCAGTTGGCCGGGGTTGCAACCGACCTCGGCAACGACGCATCCGCGCTCACCTACTGGGTGGATGAAGCCGACGGCTTTCACGTTGTCACCACGATCGACACGATCGTGAGTGGCGCGGCTTTGCCTGAACCGGACCGGCACGCCATCGTGCGCTTCTCTGCGCTGATCCTGCCCGGACAGTCGCAAGTGATTTCGGTTCCAGGGGTGGCAGGCTCGCAAACACAGGCGCTGCGTATCCGCCGCCTCAGGAACCGCGACGGTCTGGCCGATATCCGGGTGGACAGCATTCCATCGCCGGGAACGGTTCAGGAAAGCTCCAGCTTCACAAATTAGCAGTCTTACGCCGACTGCGCTCAAGCATAGCCTATTGCCTGGAAGTCCAGGGCAAAACGATGGCCGAGCCGCTGCATCGCACGTCGCTGGTGTCCTAAATAGCGGTACATTCGACATTCGCCTCCGACATCAGCGGGCGCAATCATCCATTCGCACAACGGCATCAGATTGCTGGAACAGGAGACACCACATGACCAGCCCCGAGCGCAAAGGCACTGCCCTGATCACCGGCGCATCGTCGGGCATCGGCGCGATCTACGCCGACCGGCTCGCCCGGCGCGGCCACGACCTGATCCTCGTCGCGCGGAACGGCGACCGTCTGCACGCGCTTGCCGCCGGGTTGAGCGACGCCACAGGCCGTGCGGTCGAGACGATCGTGGCCGACCTGACCGACGCTGCCGACCTCGCCCGGGTCGAGACCACCTTGCGCACCGATGCCAGCGTCACGATGCTCGTCAACAACGCCGGGGTTGGGGCGGGAGGCCCGCTGCTCGTCTCGGACGTCGATAAGATGAGCGGCATGATCGCGCTCAACGTCGGCGCGCTGACCCGGCTGACCTATGCCGTGGTCCCCGGCTTCGTCGCGCGCGGCACGGGCACGGTTGTCAACATCGCCTCAATCGTCGCCATCGCGCCTGAGATGCTCAACGGCGTCTATGGCGGCAGCAAGGCGTTCGTCCTCGCCTTCAGCCGGTCACTGCACCACGAGCTTGCCGACAAGGGCGTCCGCGTCCAGGCGGTGCTGCCGGGCGCCACGGCGACCGAGTTCTGGGACATCGCCGGCGTTCCACTGGGGAACGTGCCCGCGGCAATCCTCATATCGGCCGACGACATGGTGGACGCGGCGCTCGCCGGCCTCGATCAGGGGGAACTCGTCACCATCCCGTCGCTGCCCGACGCCGCGGATTGGGCCGCCTTCGAGGCCGCCCGTCAGGCGCTGAGACCCAACCTGTCGCGCACCGAGCCGGCTGCGCGATACGGCGTGACGCTGCACAGGGCGGCCTGAACGGGCGCGTTCAACCAACGCGACGGGGATGCCAGGGACGAGGCTGGCTCCTGCCTTCCCTTTCTGCAGCGGCGTTGTTTCTCCAACAAGGGGATGACTGACATGACCGACACGATGGAACTCAAGAACACCGACAGAATGATCCGAAGCTCGGACCGCACCGGGATATTCATGCGCTCCTGGCACCCTGCGCTCGACGCGCGGGGCGTGGTTGTCATCGTGCCGGGCTTCAACGCGCACGGCGGCCGTTACCAATGGGTCGCCGAACAGTTCAACGCTGGCGGGCTCGCGGTGCATGCGGTTGACCTGCGCGGCCGAGGCAAGTCGGAAGGCGAGCGTTTCTATGTCGAGAGCTTCGCGGACTACGTCAGCGACTTGGCCGCGGTCGTCGAGCAGGCAAGGCTGCACGATCCGGGCCTGCCGGTGTTCCTGCTGGGTCACAGCGCTGGCGGCGTGGTCGCCTGCTTCTACGCGCTTGAGCATCAGCATGAACTCTCTGGGCTGATCTGCGAAAGCTTTGCCTTTGAGCTTCCAGCGCCAGACTTCGCCTTGGCCGCATTGCGGGGGCTGAGCCACATCGTTCCCCATGCCCACCTGGTGCGCCTCAAGACCGAGGACTTCTCGCGGGACCCGTTGGTTGTCGAAGCCATGAACAACGATCCGCTCATCGCAGGCGAAGCCGAACCGACGCAAACGATTGCGGAGATGACCCGTGCCGCCAGCCGGCTGAAAGGCTTGTTTGGACAGATCACCCTGCCGGTGCTGATCCTGCATGGAACGGCGGACAAGGTCGCCAAGCCGAGTGGGAGCCAGCACTTCTTTGACGCAGCAGGCTCCAGCGACAAATCCCTGCAGATGTATGAGGGGCGTTTCCATGACCTCCTCAATGACGCCGGCAAGGAACTCGTCGTGTCGGACATCAGCAAGTGGATTGATCACCGCCTGCCCAGCCGCTGACGCGATGCAGGCCGATGCGGCTGCAAACTAAAGGTCCGCCAGGGACGCAAGGGTCAGCATCGGATGCCGGCGCTCCGGCCGGAGTCTCCCAACCGGCGCCTCCAACAGAATGGAACATGGCCATGGATGCAAGCAACCCGCGTGATACCGTGCCCAACGCCGCCGTTCTGGCTGGCAAGCCGACCTCCAGCACCATGACGGACGCCATCCAAGCGGCGGCAATCCACGAGGTCGCGATCCCTGACACGAGCCTCGGCCGCGCCATCACCGAGTTCGTGCGCGACACCGAAACCGACCTGCTCTTCAACCATTCCAGCCGGGTGTTCTGTTTCGGCGCGCTGGCCGGCCGGCATCGCGGGCTGAAGTTCGACGCCGAGCTGCTCTACGCCGGCGCGATGTTCCATGACGTCGGCCTGGTGCCCGGCCATGGCAGTGCCCACGAACGGTTCGAGGTTGACGGCGCCAACGCCGCCAGGGCCTTCCTCAAAGGCCATGGCATCGCACAAGCGGACATCGACACGGTGTGGGCCGCCATCGCCCTGCACACGACGCCAGGCATCCCGCAGCACATGCACCCCGTGATCGCGCTCGTCACCGCCGGTGTTGAGATGGACGTGCTCGGACTCGCCTACGGCGACTATGCCGATGAGGTCCGGGAGGCGGTGGTGAGCGCCTACCCGCGCACCGGGCGGTTCAAGGAAGACATCATCCAGGCGTTCTACGACGGCAACCGGCACAAGCCGGACACGACGTTCGGCAACGTCAATGCCGACGTCATCGCCGACAAGGAGCCGCACTTCCGCCGCGGCAACTTCTGCGAGGTCATTCGCGGCTCTCGGTGGAGCACTTGATCCAACCAGCAAGTGGATAGCAGAAGCACCGTTGGCCGGTTGTCCGCTATGAATTGTAGGGAGTAGCAACCATGCCGTTTAACCCACCAGCCAGCGACCTGCGGCTCGCCGGCGCGTCGATGCCCGACGTCACCTTGCGGTCATCGCCAAACCTGCTGACCGGCCTGCGGCGCGGCGTCTGCCGCGTCTGCCCAGCCTGCGGCCAGGGGGAGCTGTTCTGCGGCTACCTGGCGGTGCGCCCGGCCTGCGCCGTGTGCGGCAACGACAACGAGCAGTATCCGTCCGACGATTTCGCACCCTACGTCACCATCTTCCTCGTGCTGCACCTGATGGTGCCGTTCCTGTTCCTCGCCGACAGGACCTGGGCCATGTCGGCTTGGTTCGAGGGCGCCCTGGCGATCCCCGTCTTCCTGCTGGCGACACTCGCCCTGCTGCCGTTTGCCAAGGGAGGCGTGATCGGCTTCGCCTGGGCGGTGGGCGTGACGCGCAATCCGACGGATGATCCCTAACCGGCGGCGGCCTGCTGAATACCGGCCGAAGCAGGCCCCACCATGGTCCGGCGCGGGCATGGCCGCACGCCCCGCTGGTCCCGGAGCCTCAATCGTGACCGGGGCGAGGCACACGACCGGCGGCGGTGCGAACGCCTGAAAGGCCGATTAGGCCGCCCTCTTGCCAGGAGTAATCGGACCCCTACCGGGCAGGAACGAGGATGACCAGTCAAGGGAGGAAGCAATGGCAAACCCGGAACGGTTCGACGCGCTCGTCCTCGGCAGCGGCGAAGGCGGCAAGTACCTGGCCTGGCACCTGGCGCGCAGCGGCCGGCGCGTCGCCGTCATCGAGCGCCGGCTGGTCGGCGGCTCTTGCCCGAACACCAACTGCCTGCCGAGCAAGAACGAGATCTGGAGCGCCAAGGTCGCCGACCTGGCCCGGCATGGCGGCACGTTCGGCACCAGGACGGGGCCGGTCGCCGTCGACATGGCGCAGGTGCGGCAGCGCAAGCGCGACATGGTGGCCGGGCTGGTCGCGATGCACCTGGAACTCTACAAGGCGAGCGGCGCCATGCTCGTGATGGGCGAGGGCCGGTTCGTCGCGCCAAAGACGATTGAAGTCAGTCTGAACGACGGCGGCACGCGCCTGATGGCAGGCAACCAGGTGTTCCTCAACATCGGCACCCACGCGGCGATCCCGCCGATCCCTGGCCTGGCGGCGGCCGATCCGTTGACCAATGTCGAAGCCCTGGAGCTGGACGTGGTGCCGGAGCACCTGCTCGTCCTGGGCGGAGGCTACGTCGGCCTTGAGATGGCGCAGGCGTATCGCCGCTTCGGCAGCCGCGTCACCATCATTGAGCGTGGGCCGCAGCTCGCCGGCCGGGAAGACCCGGACGTGGCGGAGGAGGTTCGCCGTTTCCTGACCGCGGAAGGGATTGACGTCCTGCTCGCCGCGACAGCGTTGCGAGTGCAGGGGAAGTCGGGGAAGGCGGTCAGCATCACGCTGCGGACGGACAAAGGCGAGCGGACGCTGGACGGCAGTCATATCCTGGTCGCGGTGGGGCGCCAGCCGAACACGGAGGACATCGGCCTCGACCTGGCGGGCGTCGAGCGGGACGCGCATGGCTACATTGCTGTCGATGAACGGCTGGCGACGAGCGCACCGGAGACCTGGGCGATCGGCGAGTGCGCCGGAAGCCCGCAGTTCACCCACGTCTCCTTCGACGACTTCCGGGTGATCCGGGACAACCTAGCGGGCATCGACCGGACGACCCGCGACCGGCTGGTGCCTTACTGCATGTTCACGGACCCGCCGCTCGGACGGGTGGGGTTGAGCGAGGCCGAGGCGGAGCGGCAGGGCTTGGCGGTGCGCGTCGCGCGGCTGCCCATGGAGATGATCCTGCGCACCCGGACGCTCGGCGAGACCACCGGCTTTGTGAAGGTGCTCGTCGCCGCCGATCACGATCAGATCCTCGGCTTCGCCATGATCGGCCCGGAGGCGGGCGAGGTGATGGCGGTCGTGCAGACGGCCATGCTGGCTGGGATGCCCTACACCGGGCTGCGCGACGCCATCATCGCACATCCAACAATGGCGGAGGGCTTGGGCGCTCTGCTCTCAAGGGTTCCTCCAAAGCTGTAAGCCGATTGAACCGTAGCGGCTGCTGATTTAGCTTGAGGGCGTACCGTTGGGTATCATACTGACAACGCCAGGCCAAAAATCCGGCCCGCCCACGCTTCTTTGGTGATCAGCCGGCCTCTCAGAGCTGGGTGATGCCGCCGTCCGCAACCAGGTCGATGCCGGTGCTGTAGCTGCTGTCGTCAGACGCGAGGAACAGGATGGCAGCCGCCATCTCCTCGGGCTGGCCGATGCGGCCGAGCGGCGTGACCTGCTTGAACATTTCGCGGAAACCGTCGGCAGCTTCTTTTGTCGCGAACTGGCCATTGATGATCGGCGTCTCGATGAGGCCCGGGCTTAGGTTGTTCACGCGGATGCCGCGGCCCTTGAGATCCGCCGCGAAACTCCGTGGAAAGACCGGACGGCCGCCTTGGTGGCGGCGTAGGTCACGTAGCCGGGCTCGCCCTTCATGTGCGCGCCAGACGAGACGAGCACGATCGCGCCGCCGTCGCGCATCAACGGCAACGCTTTCTGGACAGAGAAGAACGTCCCACGGGCGTTGATGCCGAACATCTTGTCGAAATGCTCGGGAGTGACTGCCGTGGGGAGCACGACTTCCGCATAGCCGGCGCTGGCGATAAGGATGTCGAGCTGTCCCTTCTCCTCGCGAACCTGGTCATACAACCGGTCGAGGTCGCCGAGGTCGGCAATGTCGCCCCGGGCGACCGAGACATTTCGTCCGATCGCCGCCTTCGCTTCGTCGAGCTCGGCCTGACGCCGGCCGGTGATGAAGACGTAGGCGCCTTCCTCGACGAATCGCTTGGCGGTTGCGAGCCCGATGCCGGTGCTGCCGCCAGTGATGACGGCGACCTTGCCTGCAAGTCTGTCGGCCATGGTGACTGGCCTTTCATGGGTTGAGAGGGCTCAGATGAAGTTTTTGGGGTTCAGCCTCTTTGCATGTCTGGGAGGCCGGGTGCCCCGAGCGGCTACATTCCGGCGCCGCCATCTACGAACAGCGACTCGCCCGTGATCCAACTCGCGTCGTCAGAGGCAAGGAAAGCGACCGAGGCCGCGATGTCCTCCGGCTGGCCAGGGCGTCCAAGCGGCGTGTTGGCGACGGCATACGCCTCGAACTCGCCGCCGGCCATGCCCGCGGAATGCGTCCCTTCGGTTAGAACGAAGCCGGGATTGACGCCGTTGACGCGTATCTTCCGGGGCGCGAATTCCTTCGCAAGCGACTTGGTAATCGAGTCGACCGCGCCTTTCGTGCCGACATAGATCGCGGCGGCCGGCGGCGCGAGCGTGCTGACCACGGAGCTGATGTTGACGATGCTGCCGCCCGTCGCCGGGAACAGCGGCACCGCCGCCCTCGTCACTAGAAGCAGGCCCAGCACGTTGGTGTCGAAGTGCCGATGGTATTCCGAGATCGAAAGGCTTTCGATCGGCTTCGGGTCATAAACCCCCGCATTGTTCACGAGCACATCGACGCGGCCGAACGCCTTGCGGACCTCCTCGAACAACCGCGTCACGTCGTTCTCATTGGCCACGCTCGCGCCAATGGCGATTGCGTTACCGCCGGCTTGCACGATGTCACCGACAAGCCGGTCCGCACCGTCCTTGCTCGATGCGTAGTTGACGACAACCGAGGCGCCTTCCGCCGCGAGCCGTTTTGCGATGCCCGCGCCGATGCCTTTCGAGGCACCAGTGACGACAGCGATCTTATTGGTGAATCTTGCCATGGCGGCACTCCCCTAATTAATTGGAGAGATCGCTCCAATAATACGTAGATGGAGCGGCACGGGCCTGCAATCAAGGAAGCTTTTGGAGCGGTGACAACAATTATCGAGTGGCTGCCCTTGCGAGGGCGTATTCAGCGCATCTTGCTCCCGGCAAGGCACCTATTCCGTGAGAGCGTGGACGCTCATAACTGATGATCGCGCCCGTGACCCTGAGCGATTGGCTCGCGCGGGCTCACTCGGTGCCGAAGGCCAGGCGCGCATACCGACTTCGACGATCTCCAGAAGACGCTCGCGGGACGCCCCGTCGCGTGCCTGGACCACCATCCCACGCGACAACGCACTGTAGAACGCGGCCAGCGCCTCGACATTCGTGTCCTTCGGCACGTCGCCTTCATCAATGCCTCTGCGAATGCGATCGGCCATGGCCGACTGCGCGGCTCCTCGATACCCTGCCATCCTGCCTCGCAAAGCGGTGAGCGCAGGCGGAACATGCGTGCCAGCCAGCGAGATCATGCAGCCAGCGGGCATGTCGTCCAGGGTGGCCTCGCGCGCAGTCGCCTTGAGGACTTGGTGGAATGCGGTCTTCGTATCCGTCGCGGCGCCGAGTTCCCTAGCGAACCATTCGCCCGAGCGCGCCATGAACGCCTCCGCGGCCTCCAGGTAAAGCCGCTCCTTGCTGCCGAACGAGTTGTAGAAGCTGGACGGGCTGATGCTCATGGCGGCGATTAGATCGTCGAACGACGTGCCTTCGTAGCCACGCTCCCAGAACAGCTTCATAGCCTGATGCAGGGCAATCGAGCGGTCGAAGTTTTTGGGCCGGCCGCGGGCGCGCTTTGGGCTCTTTAGTGCTTTTATTGTCATCTCTCCAACCTTGACCGCAGGTAACTGCGGCTCTGGTCGTAGATATATAGGAGCTGTCGCTCCAAATTAGAAGCTGGCCAATCACCTGCAATTCCGCCCGTTCCCAATTCGGTGACTATTGCCCGACAGGCTGGGCCTCCACTCATGCCAAATGCAACCTGTCCCTCTCCCGGCTGCAACATCGGCATAATAAATTGTGCCTCAAACCAGCGTCTGCGGAACGTCGGCGCCGCTGTTCCGGATGCACGTGGACCGTCAGCCGAGCTTCACCTCGACAGACGCACCTGCATCATAGGCCCTGCCTAACCCGAAATGGCCTCTGGTGACAAAGGTGTTGGCTCAAGGCCCCTTACGTGACCTCCCGCGCCGTGCGCCTGGCCTTGCTGGAACAACAATGCAGGGCGCGTGACATCCGTCTCCGTCTGACCCGTCGTGCCCGCGCCGCCCTCGCGTGGGCCGGCGATCCACGGCGCACGGCGCTGGAGGCGGCCGCGAAGCTGCTCGATACCTCGGACGAGCCCGAGTTTGCTGATTGGCTGCTTCGCGCGCATCCCGGCCGGGCCGTCGAGGTCGCAACCTCGCCGAAACGCGCAGCGTTTGCGGCTGACACGGCCGTGCATGCGCTGCTGCGCGGCGAGGCGGCGGTGTTCGACACCCTCATGGAAGCCGGGCTGATCGACGACGACGCGTTCATGGACGCCTACCTCGGCGTCACAAGCGAGTTCATCTGGAGTCCCGGCGCAGCGCAGCTCCTGCCCTGAGATGGCAGGCGACGTCCTCGGCTACGCGCGCGTGTCCACCGGCGACCAGGATGTGGCCGGGCAGACCATGCGCCTGACGGGGGCGGGCGCGATCAAGGTGTTCACCGACGTGCGCTCCGGGCGCCCAATGGACCGCCCTGGGCTCCAGGACCTGCTTGCCTATGCCCGCCGCGGGGACACGCTGGCCGTCGTCCGCCTGGACCGCCTGGGTCGGTCGTTGGGCGAGTTGCTGGCGACCGTGACGGCGCTGAAGGAGCGCGGCATTGCGCTGCTCAGCCTGGAGAAGGTCGACACGTCGTCGGCCGCCGGCGAGCTGGTGTTCCATGTGTTCGGCGCCATCGCGCACTTCGAGCGCCGATTGATCGCCGAGCGCACCAAGGACGGCATCGCGGCCGCCCGCGCCAAAGGCAAGCGGCCTGGTCGCCAGCCGCTCGACGCGGACCGCATCGCCGCGGCCCTGAAGCTGGTCGCGGCCGGGCTGTCACCGACCGCCGCAGCGCGCCAACTCGGCTTGGGCCGCTCCACCGTCTATCGCGAGGTCAACCGCGCCGGCACCCAGCGCGGTCCATAGCTGTCAGGTTCGCGCGCCGTTCCGCCTTAACGTTGTCTACGTGACAACCGACGCTACGCCCTCTATGTGGAAAGCTTCAACGGCAAGCTGCGGGACGAGCTGCTGAACGCCGAGGTGTTCAACACGCTGCTCGAGGCGCGCGTGCTGATCGAGCAATGGCGGGTGCATTACAACAGGGTACGCCCGCACTCATCGTTGGGCTACCGGCCACCCGCACCGGAGGCCATCGTGCCAGGCGTGCCCATACTCCCGTCCGGGCAGCCAGGTCCGGCCGGGTCACATCAGTCATCCGTGACCATGCTGCACTGACATTTCCCCCGGACCACTCAACGGGGGCTTGTCACCTGCCCCATCAGGGTCAGGCTACCCAAGCATCCGCGCACCAACGCCCCGCATCGGGGCGACCGGGTCAAAGATCCTCGCCATCGCCGAAATCGCCCCTGACGCCGCGCCAGGTGTCCGTCGCCCAGCGCCGGTAGCCGCGCAGGTCGAGGCGGCGGTTCACAAGGTAGTACCAGCCATAGCGCACCACATCGGCCGCGAGCAGGCCCCAACGGCCGTAGGTCCGGAAGATGTGGCCGCGGTTGCGGAAGGTGTAGAAGCGCTTGTCGGCCGAGAGTGGCACCACGGCGTGGAACAGGCCGAACAGGATGGGGTGGATCTCCGGCGCGGACCCCGGGTGCAGGAAGCGCGCCTCGGTGTCCAGCACCACGCCGACGCCGGCGCGGCGCGCGCGGTGCAGGAACTCCACCTCGTCGCCGCGCATGACCAGGCGGGTGTCGGGCAGGCCGATGCGCTCGAAGGTCGCGCGCGACACGAGGGCGCCGTTGAACAAGTGCGCGAAGCCCCGCATCGGCCCGAGCGCCGCGGCCTCGGCAGCGCCGAACAGCGTGCGTCCGCCGCGGCGAACTGGGAAAGCCAGGCGCTCCGGCGCGTCTGCGTCCAGCACGAGGGGGGCGGCCAGGCCCGCCCCGTGCCGCCGCGCCGCGCGCAGCAGGCGGGCAAGGCAGAGGGGGTCAGCGGGAAGGCCGTCGTCATCCATCATCCAAACCCAGTCCAGCGCCGCCTCGGCGAGCGCGCGCTCCACGCCCAGGCGATAGCCGCCCGCAGCACCCAGGTTGCGCTCGGAGCGGACGTGGCGCACCGCCGCCGGGTGGGCGGCGGCCTGCGCGCGCATGAACGCGGCCGTGTCATCGGTGCTGGCGTTGTCCATGACGAGGACGATCCCGGGCGGGGGGAGCTGCGCGAGCACGGCGTCGAGACAGCGGGCGAGCAGTGCGCACCGGTTATGCGTCAGGATCACGGCGGTCACGGAAGGCAACCTCTTGCCGTTCTGCGCGGCAGCCTGCGGCCTGGCCGGCAGAGGATGCATGACGCCCGGTGAAGAGGCTTGCCGATCCATTCATGCGTCAGTATGGCTAGCTGGAACCGACTCGGCAGTGGCGGCCCCGATCACAAGGCGCTTACTGGTTCCAAGAATTGACGCCACTTTCGTCCAGCGGTCCCATGCACGATGTCCCTCGCCCTCTGGACTTGGCCGGTGGCCTCCCTCCGCAGAGGGAGGATGCCGCGCCTTCTGCAGTTTCGGGCGATCCGCTTCAGCCGGTCTTGGAACGCCTTGCGGCCCTTTTGGAGCGGGCGCTCGGGATGGAAGCGGGCGTGGCAGCCAGTAGGGCCGTAGCGGAGCCGCAGGCAGAGGCGGCGTGGCGCGAGCCGGAGCTGTCGGACGCGGTCTTGCAGCAGCTGCGCTTCTCGGCGCCGCGCTCCGGCCCGGGTATCTCCTGTAAAATCGCCACCGGCCAGGCGCAGGCACTCGATCCGGGCCTTTTGCTGTCCAAGGGCGCCCGGGTCTCCTTCGACGCCTACCTCAATAGTTTTTACGAGCACTATTGGTCGAGCCACGCGCCGGTCGGGGACCTCACGCTGCGGCTCTTCGGCACCGGCGACGTCGTGGTCGAGTTCTTCCGGGCGCTCCCCGACGGATCGAGCTACCCGCTCGGGCGCCGGCGCATCCGCCTCGACCTTCTCCAGGGCGCCACGACGGGCGTTGCGCTCGATCCCTCGCCTGCGGGCGCGGGGCGCGTCTTCTTCGATGTGACCGCCACGGCCGAGACGGTGATCCGGGCCGGGCGCCTCGAAACCGACACCGCCCCGAGGCGGAAAGTGAGGTTCGGCATCGGGCTATGCACCTTCAACCGCGAAGCGAACCTTGCCGCCAACCTCCAGCGCCTCGTGGCGTCCCCTTACTACCGATGGGCCTCGCCCCGGGTCGTTGTCGTCAACCAGGGCGATCCTTTCTCCTCCAAGGACATGGCGGCGCTCCTCGCGGCCGAGCGGGGCCGCATCGAGGTGGTCGAGCAGGCGAACCTCGGCGGCACCGGCGGCTTCACGCGGGCGGCCATGGAGATCCTGCGGGACGGCCGCTGCTCGCACGTCCTGTTCATGGACGACGACATCGAGTTCGACCCCGAGGTGCTGGTCACCACCCATACCTTCGCCGCGCGCACCATGGTGCCCACGGTGGTCGGGGGCGCCATGGTGGACCTGTTCCGGCCGGCCACGATCTACGAGGCCGGCGCGACCGTGACTCCCGCGAACATCATCCACCCGGCGCTCCACAACTGCCCGCTCGACCATCCGGAAACCCTCAACGAACTCGCGCGGGAGGTGCCTTGCCACTTCAACGGCTGGTGGTACTGCGCCATCCCGGCCGCGGCGTTCCGGGAGCACGGGCTGCCCCTGCCCGTCTTCATCCGCGGCGACGACATGGAATACGGCACGCGCCTGACGAGCCGCGGCATGCCGACGGTCTCGCTCCCACCCGTCGCGGTGTGGCACGAGCCGTTCTACGCAAAGGCGCCGGGCTGGCAGCGCTACTACGACCTGCGGAATCGGCTGATCTTCGCCGCCTGCCATCCGTCCGTCGCCCGTTTGGACCGGATGGGCGTCATCCTGCGGCGGCTGATCGACAGCCTGCTCAAGCACGACTACATGCATGCCGAGCTGGTCATCCACGGATGCCACTGGTCGATGAAGATGCGGTCGGGACGCAGCTTGGTTTCCACCCACCCCGCGCAGAGCGCGGCCAGTCCGGCCAGCAGCGTGAC
>CAXUJE010000058.1:2988-20700 GCA_964251035.1 uncultured Acetobacteraceae bacterium | reverse complement strand
GCGGCCGGTCTCGATGGGGGCCTTGCGCCCCGGCACCTGCGGGATGACGGCCTTGTCCCCGCGTCCGTCCAGCTCGTCCCCGATCCGGTTTGCATTGAACGCCTTGCCGGCGACCCCGCTGGGGGCACGGCTCCGCAGCATGCCACCGAACGCGACACCCTGGGTGAGCGGCGCAGCGCCAGCCGCGTCATGCCGCTGTCCCGGCAGCAGCACAAAGCGGGCGAGATTGCCCAACGCATCGCCTATTGCCAGGACCTTGGCCGTCCAGCCGCCGCGAGAGCGGCCGATGGCCTGGCTTGCAGTCCCCCTCTCGCGCCTGGGCCATGCCGGCGCACCTTGACGGTCGTGGCCCCGGCCATGGCGCATTCCCTGTCCGGCTCGTCCGGCCCGGCGTCGAACAGGTGCTTGAGCGCATCGGCCCTCGCCCAATCACGCAAGCGCTTGGACGCCGTGTTCCCCGGGAGGTGGCCCTTGGCCGTTTTTGCGGACTTGCCGGACAAAGGCGGCAGGTCCCGCCAAGCATTGCCGGCGCGGACAATCCACAGCACCGCTTCCACAAGCAAGCGGTTGTCCCCGCCCGTGCGGCCGGGGCCAGCGGGCTTGCCCAAGCAGAAAGCCTCCATCCTCTCCCGTTGCGCGTCCGTCAGACTGGACCGGCCCATGGCAAACCCCTTCCGGAACTTGAACCACACACCCCGTAGCCGTGGGAATCCTCTAATTCTCAATAGGCCTTAGCCTTTGGCCGGGCGGAACACGTCCGAGGCGGCCAAGCTCATACTGGGCAGCGCCGCGATTTCCAGGGTTCTGTCCGGTCCGACGCGCCAACTCTCGGCATACCGGCCACCCATGAGCTGGCGGTAGACCTCCAGGACGCGACCGATGATGTCCACCAGCCAGCATTCCGGGATCCCGCTCTCGGCGTAAAGTGGGGTTCTGACGTCGCGGTCGTCGCGAAGAGTTGGGTCAGCCACCTCAACAAGGAGCAGCACGTCCCCGGGCCGCGGCGTCGCGCTCCCATAGTCGTCGGCGCGGGGTTTGAGCACGGCCACGTCAGGCTCCGGCTCCGAACCGTCGTCGAGCCGGACGGGGTTCTGCACCGAAACCAGGCCGCGTCCCGCAAGCAGGGCAGACAGCAGTTGGGTAAGCCTGTTGATCATGCCGAGATGAGGAGCACCGATAGGCGCCATATCGATGATCTGCCCCCTGACCAGTCAACGCGGGAGTCCTCGTCGGGAATGCCTGCCTCCACCATCCGGTGGTAATCCGCCTTGTTCCCGGCCAGCCGCCGGCCGGCCCGGTTCTCCGGCCGGGCGTGGCCGCCGAAGCAGGCGCCGCCGACCTCGGCCGCATGGCCTGCGCCGCCGGTCCGCAGTCCCTCCATGCTGGCCGCCGCAGCCCCGCGCAGCTTGTGCGCCGGAACGGACGCCGTCTTGTGCTGCACGTCCAAGCCGCGGGCGAGGGCAGGCGCAGGAACACGCTCTCCACGCCCTCGTCGGACATGCGCATGACCTTGGCGGCGCTGAGCGCGCCGGCAGAAAGCAGGGATTGCCGCGCCATGGGGACCGGTCACAGGGGGGAACCGGCACCACCCATGGCCGCCTCAGCCGCCAGATACAAGCCCACTCTCGCCAGTGGCAGCAGCTACATAGGACCGGACTGCCGTACACCGTGGCGTTGCTCGACCAACTGCCAAGCGTGCCCGGCTGGGTGATCGCCGACTGCTGCTACAGCAGCCACGGCTTTCGCGAGCACATCTGGAACGTGGGCGCACGGACCGCGATCCCGCCCAAGCAGAACGAGGCGCCGGTCGCCTGCCCGGACTGGATCTCCACCCATCGCAACCAGGTCGAACGGCTCTGGGCCAGGCTCAAGGAGTGGCGCGCGGTCGCCACATGCTACGGAAAGACCGCCAGCTCCTTCATGGGCGTCCTCTGCATGGCCGCAGCCATTGATTGGATCAAACGCTAACAGGCCCTAATAGACGTCCCGGTCGAAAACCAGTGACAGCGCGGTCAGCACCATGATCCTGAGGTCCATGAGGACTGACCAGTTGTCGATGTAGGCCAGGTCGAATTCCACGCGCCGCTGCATCTTGTCGAGCGTATCGGTTTCGCCGCGCAGGCCATTGACCTGCGCCCAACCAGTGATGCCCGGCTGCACGCGGTGGCGGCCAAGGTAGTCGTCGATCAGCTCTGCATACTGCTCATTATGGGCCAGGGCATGCGGACGCGGGCCGACGAGCGACATGGCGCCGCTCAGCACGTTGAGAAGTTGCGGCAACTCGTCCAAGCTCGTGCGTCGAAGAATGCGGCCAAGACGGGTCACGCGCGGGTCGCCACGCTGCGCTTGCGGCACCCCGGCTTCGGGCGCAGGCCGGTGCTTCATCGTACGGAATTTGAAAACCGTGATGACGTTGTTGTTGAAGCCCAGGCGCTGTTGGCGGAACAGCGCCGGCCCGGGGCTGTCGAGTTTCACCGCGGCCGCGATCAGCAGCATCACCGGCGCGAGCAGCACGGTCGCCACCGTTCCGAGGACGATGTCCTCCGCCCGCTTGACGATGTGGCTCCAGCTCGTGAACGGCCGGCGATAGATGGTCAGCATAGGGCTTTGCATGAACAGGCCGACATCACGGACCGGCAAACCCAACTCGGCGACCCAAGGGCAGATCCGCACGTTCGTTGGAATGGTGCCGAGCCTGCGGAGGGCGCCGGACAGCTCGGCGCCGCCCTGCCCGGAGACGACCACCAAGACCTCGTCGATTCGGAACAACTGCGCAAGCGCGATGAGGTCTTGGATGCCGTTGCGCTGCGAGTCCGTGCGCTCCTCGGAGAACAGGCCGACGAGATGGAACTCGCCGGGGTTGAGGGCCTGCAGGCGGCGGACAAGCTCCCTCCCCTTGCCGCCTTCGCCCAGTTCGATGATGGCCACCGTCCGCGCCAGCCGGCCTTGGCGCTGCCACCGCTTGGTTTGCGAGATGCTCCAAGCGCGAAGCGAGGCGAAACCGAAAAGCGCCACGCCATACCAACTTATGATCCAAAGCCGGGAATAAATCTCTGACGTTTTGGTTAGGTAGCCGAGGATCAGCAGGATGGCGAACACGAGCGACCAGGCGCGCACGGCTTTCCCGACCTGTGCGGCAAACGCTTCGTTCAGCGTTCCGCCATACGCGCCCGACATGTGCATCGCGTTGACCGTAAGCACCGCGGCGAGCAGGGCCGTGGAGAACACCTCAAGCGGGATGGGGGTGAACCCTTGCCGCAGCAGGTTGGCGACCGCCGCCGCGACCAGCACGACCAGCGCGTCGGCCACCCACATGCCGTCCGCCAGAAGCCGCAAAGGGTCCGCGATTGAGGACGACGCGCGGGCGCCTGCCTTGGCTTGCCGCCAAGCCTGCGCGGCAAGCGGCAAAGCGGGACCATAGCCCAGCATGTCGCCAGTCCCGTTCAGTCCGGTGTTCGACATGCTAAAGCGCCAGTCCAAGTGATGCCGGGTCAAAGTCCGGGCTTGCGCCCTCCAGCCGCATGGCGCGCCAGATGCGCTCGTTCAAGCTCGGCAGCGACGGCTTAGGCCGCTCAGCGGCATAGGCGCGCATCCGGTCAAGCTCGTCGGGCAAGGTGTTCAGCGCCAGTTCGACGGCGCGGGCCATCGCTCCGTTCTCGAAGGGATCAAACACCCAGCCAGTCATGCCATGGACGATCAGGTCGGAGACAGCCTGGGACTGCGTACTGCCGAGCACCGGCAAGTGTGCGGTCAAGGCCTCTGGCACCACGTGGTCCCACGGGTCGGCCAGGGCCGGCAAAGCGAGGATGTCACAGTCAAGGAACGTCGCCGCCAGCTCCTTCCGTGTGGTCCGGCCCGGAAACAGCTGCTGGACATTGGGCGGCAGCGGCTGCGCTTCCAGCACACCGCGAAGGCAGCCCTCCCCGCACCAGCGGATGCTGACCCGGCGTTGCGGATTGCGTTCGGCCCATGCGGCGACGCAAAGCAGGAAATCGGCCACGCCTGCTTCCGGCTCCAGGTCGCCGACATGAACGATCTGTTGGAGACCGCCGCTCGCCCGCGAACGCGCCGGGCGATCAAACAATGCGAAATCGTTGTGGCTGTTGGAAAGCACGATCCGCGATGCCGGTACGCCAAACGCATGGATCGCGCGGGCCAGCGCGTCGGAATGCACCAGCACCGCATCGACGCCGGCGAGAACGACCCGGTGCACCAGGCGCACGCTCAGGGGCATCTCGTCGATGCAGAGCAGGATGCGGCATTGCGGCGCCAAGCGGCGACGCAGGACCGCCCTGACAGTCCCGAAACCGAAGTCCCGGCAGATGGTCAAGTCTGGCCAGCGCTCCCGCGTGGCAGCATCGGGCTGGCGGTCGGTCTGCAAACCCCGCCGCCCGCCACGCTTCTTGGCCATCCTCGACGGCTTGTGCGCCTGCTCTCCCCAAGGCTCGGCCAGCGTCCGGCCAGCGTCCGGAAAACTTGCGGAAGTCAGGGCATGGATGCGGGTCACCTCGTCATCTCCGAGGATTTGGGCCGCAAGCTGCTTCATACTCGACATAGATTTGGCCACCTCGACAAGCGGAGCACTGCTTTCCTGGGGAAAATAATAAGCCCGGCGGAACATCGACGTGGTTATAGCGCGAGCCTGGCCCAGAGATCTTGAGCCGCACGGTCTGGGTCAAAGGCTTAGTCCAAATAGATCCAACGGCCTCTTCCGACCATAAGAGCCACAAAGATATTATGGCGTCAACGGTCGCATTCTGAAAGCAAGCCTAATGACAGATTTAGTTGCGGCCACGATGGACGCGGCATCAAAACGGCTGAGTGGGCCAACTGGTTCCGCAACAATCCTTTTGCTGCTTTCGATCGTCATATCCGCCATCATAGTATTCTTGCGTTCCGATGAGCCGAAAACGCCGCGTGGCCTTTTGCGCTTTATGTTTCCCATTGATACCTTGACACATGCTTCCGCGCGGGCCGATTTCTTGTTTTGGGTCTCGCGGAAACTCGTGATGTTGCTGGTGGCCTTGCCCACGGGCGCCTCGATCACCATCGCGTGCGGCTACGCCAGTCATGCCGCTCTAGCAATGGCCTTTGGCGATGCAGGACATGTATCGAACGAGCAAACCATTGCGTTTTCAATTTTGTTTACCGTTACGATGCTGCTGGCCTACGACATATCGTATTATCTTTACCACAATCTTCAGCATCGGATTCCGGTGCTGTGGGAGTTGCACAAGGTGCATCACTCGGCCGAGGTGATGGTTGGCACCACCAAAGACCGGATTCACCCGATCGACGATGTGATGAACCGGGTCTGGGACGGGCTGATCACCGGGCCTGTGTATGGCTTCTGGCTGTTCTTCGCATTCGACCCCGTCGAGATCACCATTCTGGGCATCAATGTTTATGTGCTCCGGAACATCATCATGATGGATTTCGTCAGGCATACCCACCTTAAGGTCTCATTTGGATCCTTGATAAATCAAGTCATCCTATGCCCACACTACCACCAGTTGCACCACAGCACAAACCCGAAGCATTTTGACAAGAACTTCGGATTGATGCTCTCAATCTGGGACAGGATATTTGGCACCCTGCATGTGCCAGAGCCTGATGAGAGTTTCTCATTTGGCTTGGGTTCCGAGAGTGAAGAGTATCAATCCACCTTCGGGCTTTACGTCCTGCCGCTTCGGAAGATTGGCCGGCTTTTGAGCTCGAACCGCGCCGAGGCGCTGCCGCATGCAGCCGCTCCGGCTCAGTTCGGCGCCGCTCAGCTTGGGATCACTTCTCGCCAAAAGGACCACGTCGCATGAGCATGCAGACCGAGATCGTCACAAGTCCCGACCGCTTGGCAGAGGTCGGCCCGGCCTGGGACGCGTTGTGGAGCCGCAGCAGCCAGAGCGTGTTTCAAAGCCATGGCTGGATCATGGCCTGGTTCGGGTCTCGGCAAGCCGGGGACCGGTCCCGTCTTCGCGTCGGCCTGTGCTGGGCCGATGGCCGGCTCCTGGCGGCGATGCCGTTCATCACGCGCCGGCACCGCGGCGTCCGCGTGCTGGAGTGGGCGGCAAAGGACTGCAGCGATTATTGCGACGCGATCGTCGATCCGGACCCAAGCGTTGGATGGCAGGCGCTTGAGAAGGCATGGGCTGCCGTGGTGGCTTCGACTGGGTTTGATGTCGCCTATCTGAGCCACGTCCGTCCGGACGCCGCCGTGGGCCCGCTGTTCACCGGCTGGTCGCGGTCGATGCGGTTGAAGCCGGGTCATCGGTCGGCAAGAAGCCTGCAGGTCGGCAACGGCGGGGCCAGCGGCCACGCCTGGTTCCGTTCGCTTAACAAGAAGGCGCGGAACAATCACACGCGCGGCATGCGCATCCTGGGTGAGACCGGGACGGTTTCCGTGCGGGTCAGCAAGCCTGGAGACGCCGCCGGCGCCGTGCTCGAACGCATGATCGCGCTCAAACAGGAATGGCTGGTCAGCACGGGGCAAAAGAACGAGATCCTGGGAAATGACGCAGTCGTCCTGCGGGCTTTGACCAAGGAACTCGCCCACCAGCAGGCTCTCCAGGTTTTCAGCATTCACTGCGGCGAGACCCTTGTTGCGGGATCGTTGAACATCGTGAGCGGCACGCGCATGCAGGCGTTTTTCGCGGCTTACGATCCCGCGTTTGATCGTGCCTCGCCGGGGACGCTGGTCATGGTGGAGTATCTGACCTGGGCATTCGACCATGGGATGGCGGAGGTTGATTTCCTCTGCGGCGAGGAGCAGTACAAGTTCAAGTTCGCGACCGCGCAAACTGATCTCGCCTCCTATGTGGGCGCAAGGACGTGGATCGGCCGCATTGCGCTTGCAGTGGGTGAGCGCCTGGACCGGACACGCCAGCCAGAGAAGCCAGCCGAATTGGCGCCACCCGGGAGGCTGGCCGAAGCCTAAAAGGCTTCCTCGTCCACGCGGGCTTGCATGATGCGGTGTTGCCGATATCCGCCGGGACTTGTGGGTTGGAACGGTTTAAGGGGACATGTCTCGGAGTGTAAGCCTTTTGGCGAATGGAGCCGCCGTGTTCAACCTCCTACCAAGCCGCCGTCTGCGGAACCGACCGCTCGACCCGATAGGCGATGCAGGCAATGGGGTCGGCATCCGGCTGACCGGCACGCAGGCCAAGGTCCATGACGCCCTGCTCGCTGCGTTGCTGGGCATGCCACCCTGCGTCGTGCTGACGGGGGCGGCCGGCCTTGGGAAGACGACCGTCCTTGCGGCGGCGCTCTCCTGCATTGCCGAGCCAGAGTGCCAGGTGCTTCGGCTCGACGACGCGGAGGGTGGAGTCGAGGAGGTCTTCCGCGCGCTGTTCGCGTCGCCCCGGCACCCACCCCAGCGGCGGCCTCATCCCAAGCGCCGCCTGGTCCTGGTGATGGACCAAGTGGAAGCCAAGCCGCCGGGAAGCTTCACCTACCCTGAACTGCTCAGCCGCATGCCCGGCAAGGCGGCGCCGATCCAATGGGTTTTCGTTGGCCGCTCAGAACCGTGGAACGGCCTGGATGGTCCCGCTGCGGCCTGGCTGCGCGAGGCCAGCCCGGCATACCTGGCCCTTCCGGCATTGTCGGAACAAGATGCATGGGAATTGTTCCACCGCCGGGTAAGTTCGAGCGGTGGCTTGCGCTCGGCGGCGAAGCTGGTGGCGACTCTCCTGAAGCAATCGGAAGGCTTGCCCGGCCGCTTCGACGCGGCGGTCAGGGCGGCTATTGCCGCCGGTTTGCTGCAAGGCATTCCAGCCCAAGTTGCCTGAGGCCATCACAAACTGATGGGCACAAAGCTCCGTGGCTGGCGGCTTCGCGTCGGCGCGATCGGTCCGCATCAAGATTCGAACCCAAACGAGTTCGAGCGCGAGACTTCCGACTCTCCTCTTGCCTGGGGGTTAGGCCGCTACGAAAGCCACACCTGCACACCAATCCGCGTAGGTAGTCCATTTGGGGGGGCAGCCTAGATCATTTAGCCCAAGACGGGCGCAGCAGAGGCCCTTACATTTTCGTTATGATATCGGCAGTTTCGAATGTCAGGCTGTACTGTTAAAGCCACTTGCATGACTGATTGTGAGGCGACGTTTTGTTCATGGCGTCAGCAGTGCATCCTCTTTGCTGCCGGAAGGAGATTTGTTTGTTCGATGCGGTATTCGTTGACGCAAGATTGCGCATATGGCCGAACAAAAGGTATTTTCAACAGCTTGGTGAGATAGTTTCGGTGCAATCGACCGTAAGGATCATGCTGAAAGCATTCATACGGTTTATTGCATGTCCAAGGCTTTGTTTGGGCGTTGCCGCTCCCCCAGCTGTCCCCTACACCCTCTTCAAATTGGTTTGAACACCATGCAGCCACTTTCTATGAAGCAACTCCACGAGGACGGGACGATCGTTGCTGACCATTCCCTTGCGCGGGGATTGCTGAGCGACCGGCGGCCTGAGCCGCTCCGCGAACCGGTGAGAGCAATCCGAAGCCGGCGTTCTAAACCTTTGAATGTTGTGCTGATCTGTCATTTTGGGCGGACAGGATACAACATCCTGCGATCGCTTAAGGCCGTAAATGCGCGGGTTTATCTGGTGCATGACCAGCGGGCCGCATCGCTCAGCTACTCGCGCCGTTGCAAGGTTGTGCATGCCACGCAGGATTTCGGTTCGGCTGATCCCGATCAAGTGCTCGGCATCATCAATGACCTGCATCTGCGAGTCGGCTTGGACAGCGTCATCGCGAGCGACGTTGAGAGCCTGGCGTTCTTGTCGAAGATCCGGGAGCAGCTGCTCGCGCCGGTGTTCCCGATGGCGGACGCCGGCACGCTGGCCACGCTCAACGACAAATGGACGTTCCACAAGCTGTGCGAGGCCGCTGGCGTTGCAGTTCCGAAGTCGCTCTCCGTCAGATGCCAGGCTGAGCTCGACGTTGAGGCCGTCGAGCGTGAACTGGGCTATCCCGTCATCGTCAAACCAGTAAATTCCTATGGGCAGCGAGGCATATCCATCCTCCGGAACCGGACGCAAGCTGAAGAATGGAAGCAGAGCCGTGTTGATCACGATCAACCGGTGATCATCCAGGAGTATATCGAGGGCACGGATTGGGCGATAAGCGTCTTTGCCCAGGACGGTGTCATCAAGCATTGGGTTTCCTGGGTTTGTCCAGGCCAGCTCGACTTGGACTATGGAGTCGGGCGGTTCCTTGCGACTGAGTTCCGGCCGCGTGACGATTTATTTGCGATGACGCAAAAGGTCATCACCGCCACTGGTTTCTCTGGCGTGGCGAACTTCGACGCGCGCTACGACGACCGGGCATGCAGGATGAAGATGCTTGAATGCAATCCCAGGTTCTTCAACCGCATGTCGGCAGCGCGGCTCAGCGGCCTGGACTTCGTGCGGCCGGGCCTGCCCATCGCAGGCGACCAGCCAGTGACCCTGGGCAACGTGGGTTATTACCCTTGGCAGGAGCTATTCTCCAGGCGTGGGCTTCAAAGACTCGTGCGTGGACAATGGAGAATGGCGCCGTTGTTGCATGACATCGTTGACATGGGGACCGACCCAATGCCGCCAATCGTCCGCAAGTGGGCACGTGAGGACGGGCGTGAGTAACACTGCCTCTTCGCCCGAAACCTTGGAACGATAAGCGACAAATCGTCGCCGACACGATTGCAATAGTTAGAAGATCAAAGATAAAATTTGACAAACTATTAAGTTTATATTTGCTTTATAGAAATCTTATTTGCTATTTATTTTGCAATGCAGCAATCCATAAGAGTTCAGGATTGCTGCGTTGCTGTCTTTCTCATGACGGCGAAGCATACTATATAAAAAGACACAAGCAATGACATAATCTCTGAGATTTCTATTTACCTGACGCTACAAGCGTCATTGAGCCTGACGCTTGCAATAATACCCAGAGGTGCCGACCGCAATCCATCTGCACTCATTCAGCCACGCTCATGCCACATCACAACCAATCCGATATGTTCTGTGTCGAGCGTCGTTTTTTATCATCTGACAATCACAAAATATAGACCAGCTCCAAGCTCTCGAAGATTTGACTGCCATACTCGCGGTTTTGTGTGGGATGGCCAAGCAACGCAGCGTTTCCTGGCCTTTGGACAAGGAGGCTGCCCTTTGACTTCCCAACATTGGAGTTCTCATTCAGAGCTGCATGCAGACACGCCGGACTTTTCTCAAGCCTCGCCGGTCCAGCAGGAGGTCGGGACGGTTCGGGTTTCGGTCATCATCCCAGCGTTCAATGCCGCATCCACGATTGAACGAGCGATTGCTTCCGCTCGCCTGCAAACCGAGGAAAGGCTGGAAATCATCGTGGTTGACGACGCATCCAGTGATCAAACCCCAGCGATCGTGGCCGAAGCAGCCAAGTCGGACGCGCGCATCAAGCTGTTGCGCCAGCCGGTGAACGCCGGGCCGGCAGCTGCGCGCAACCGGGGCATCGCGGCGGCCAAAGGCGACTGGATCGCCCTGCTCGACGCTGACGACAGCTACTTGCCCGAACGTCTTGCGAAACTGCTTGATCTGGCTGACAAAGTGGGCGCTGACATGGTTGCCGACAACATTCTGCTTTGCAACACGGGTGGCCAGACGGCGGGCGCCGCGATGATCCCGCCCGCGCTGCTGTCCCAGCCAATGGAACTGACCACCGCCGAATTCATCGTACGCAACGTGGGTTCACCGAGAATGCCCCGCGTCAGCTACGGGTTCCTGAAACCTTTGCTCCGGGCTGGTTTCCTGCGTGAGAAGCGGATTGCCTATGACGAACGCAACCGCTTTGCCGAAGACTTCATGCTCTATGTCCGCTGCCTCACCCATGGCGCCCGCTGGTGGCTGGTGCCTGAGACAATGTATTGTTATGCCATCAACCCTGGATCGCTCACCGAACAGCAGAGTTCGCATGACTTGATGCGTATTCGGCAGATGGAGTCTGAACTCCTTGCTGATCCAAAGATTGCGGAGGACCCGGTTCTTGTCAAAGCGATACACCGCCATAAAACGGTGCTGGACCGATGCTACTATTACCGGGCATTTACCGATGCAGTCAAAGGTCGTGATCTGCGCTGTGCGGCAAGTCTCTTGGTCGATAGCCGTAAGAGCGCCCAATTGATCGCCCAAGAAATGACTCGGCAGATGCCCACCATCCTGGGCAAGGCGTTGCGCGGCGGGTATCTCTCGCATGGGTGATGATCAGCCGGGTCGTGCGGACTGCTTCCTGCATCGTCAATGCCGTGCAAGCCAGGCCGGACGTGGCCTGAACAGCAACAGGACCGTGTGGGGCGTGCAGTCTCGAATGGCCTCAGCACGGTGGCTGAACCGGGATGTGAGTGCGGCTGGGGCTCGCTGCTGCAGATTGGGATCGCTTGCTGCAGGCATCGCGACGAACCGAAGGGAAGGCGTCCCCTCGTGACCATCGCAGCGTTCGTGACGGATTTCGCCGATCAGGCAGTGCTGATCCCGTCAGCCATCGCGGTTGCGATCGGCTTCGGCGCCGCAGGCTGGTACCGCGGCGCGCTCGCTTGGAGCGGCGTTCTTGCCTGCACCTGGGTCAGCATACTGCTGCTCAAGCTGGCCTGCCTTCTTTGCGGGTCGCTTTGGGCCGAAGGACTTCATAGTCCAAGTGGGCACACCGCCGGCGCGGCGGCAGCAGTCGGCGGCTTCTTCGGGCTGGTCGTGCGGCGGCGGGGGGGCGATTGGCGGTGGACGATCCCGATCTCGGCCAGCCTCGCAACCGCCATCGGGCTGTCCCGCCTGGCGCTGCACGTGCACACCGGCCTCGACGTCTTGGTGGCCGGCGTGGCCGGGGTGATCAGCGCAATGGTCCTGGTCATGCTGGCCGGCCCGCCTCCTCCAAGGTTGCGGCTGTCGCCGATCATCACCGCCCTGGCCGTCATGATCCTGCTTCTGCACGGCTCCCAAGCGTCGGCCGAAGCGACGATCCAGCGCATTGCCGCCTCGGAGTTCTGGGACGACCTGCGGCTCGGCGTGTTCGCGCGGCAAAGCTGCCGGACGCAAGCCAGCCCCCTTGCCCTGGGATCGGCCAGAACGGTCCACCAGCTGGGTTCAGCGACGCTTGACAAGTGCAGTGCCGAGAGGCCGTAGCGCCGCACGATCCTTATCAGAGCAAGAAACAGTCCGCTGCTCCGTTCTCGTGTCAATGAGCGCGTGGCGGGGCTCGCCCGGCGCCCTCCTCACCGACGCCCCCCGGACATGGTGTCCGGTCCCATTGCACCATGGCGGCGGAGAGGTTGCTGAGTGGATGGCGCAATGGCCCCGTGTTGGCCTCGGCTGGGCGCCAACGGACGCCCCGCCGGGACTGGAGATGGTGGACCCACTCGGACAGGACGGCCGACTCTGCGGCCCGGTGTTGGCATTCTCTGAACCCGCCGGCGTGCTGTTTGACGGCGCGGCCGGAAGGGCTGTGTCGCCCATCCTGTCCCGGCACCACGCCTGCCCGCCACCGGGCGCCCCACCGCCGTCACCCAGTTGCAATCCGCAATGGCCACGTGTCCCGACTGCGGCATGATTTCGTGCCGCATCCACCGCTGCTACGGGCGGCTCCTGGGCGACCTGCCTTGGCAATGCCGGGCGGGCGCCTGTGCGGACGGCGTGCGCCAGGGCGCGCCGGATGCGGTCCAGGTGACAGACCGCTGGCACAGGCTCGCGCAACCTCGGTGATGCCGTCCGCGCCGTGGTCGACCGTCAGCATGCGGTGGTCCGGCGTGCCGCCAAGCAGGTCGGCGCGCAGCGCCCCATCCCGACGGTGGCCGCGCCGGCGCCGGACAGCGTCAAGCCGACCGCGGCCGCCCGGCGCAGCCAAGCCTCTCATGCCCGGCGGCAGGCGCGCTGCGAAGGAGCCGCGCGGCTGCATGCGGCCGGCGTCTCCGTCTCGCGCATGGCCGCCCAGCTTGGCGCGGAGCGCAAGGCGATCCGGTGCTGGCTCCAGGCCGGTGGTGCCTCGCTCTGGCGCAAGCCGCCACGTGTGGGTGTCCTCGTCCCCTGTCTCGGCCACCTCGAGCACTGCTGGGCGGAGGGCTGCCGCAACACCGCGCTGCCCTGGCGTGAACTCGTCCGCCTCGGCTACGCCGACCGTTATGGAACCGTGCGGAGCTGGGCAGGCCAGCGGCGCAAGGCCGGCCCGCCGATCGCCGCTGGCCACGCCAGCATGATGATCGGACAGCCGCCGTCCGGCCGGCACCTGGCGCGCCTGCTCATGACCAGCACCGACACGCTGCCCGAGGCCGAGCAGGCCTTCGTCTCGGCTTTCCTGCCACAAGCCTCCGGCCTGGCAAGCGGCACCGCAGTTGCGAAGCGGCCCAGCCTCCTGTTCCGCTGCAAGAGCGAGGAAAGCCTGGAGGCGGTGCTCGCCGATGCAGCCGGTTCTCCGCTTTCAGATTGCGGCCTCGTACTTCCGGGCGTCGTACTCGTAAACCCAGTTCGCCCGGATGCCGCCCTTGTGCGGGTTCACCAGTTGCTGGAACCGCATGGCCACGTCCCGACGGAGCTGCGCGAAACCCGAGGACAGGTGATAGGTGCGGCCGCGCTCCCGCGCCTCGAGCTGCACGCGGCTGGTACGGGGCAGGCGCTCGGCCTGGTAGGCCTGCAGCGCCGCCTGCGGCGTCATGCCGTGCCGGCCCAATGCCTGCGCCAGGACGAAACCGTCCTCGATCGCCATCGCCGCACCCTGCGACAGGAAGGGCAGCATCGGATGGGCCGCGTCCCCCAGCAGGGTCACGCGGCCGACCGACCAGGCGGGCATCGGGTCGCGGCCGAACAGGCCCCACTTGAACGTCGTCTCGACCCGGGCGAACAGCTTCTGCAGGTTCCCGTGCCAGCCGCGGAACCCGGCGGCCAACTCCTGCGGCGTGCTCGGCGTGGTCCAGGACTCGCCGATCCAGTCCTTCGTCTCCAGCACGGCGACGATGTTCACCGCCCGCCCGCCCTGCACGTAATAGGTGACGACATGCCCGTTGGGGCCGAGCCAGAACGAGGCGTCGGGGCTGACGTAGTCGAGCGGCTGCTGCGCGAAGGGCACGACGGCGCGCCAGCACATATGCCCGGTGAAGCGGACCGGCTGCTCGCCGAACAGCGCCTGGCGCACCGCCGAATGGATGCCGTCGGCGCCGACGATGACGTCGGCCTCGAACTGACTGCCGTCGGCGAAGCTGGCGACCGCCGTGGCGCCGGCCTGTTCGACCCCGGTGCAGGCGGTGGCCAGGCGGGCATCCGCATCGGCGACCCGGGCGGCCAGGATGCGGTGCAGGTCGGCGCGGTGGACGTGCAGGAACGGCGCCCCATGCAGCTTGGGGCAGTCCTCCAGCAGCGGGGTGCGCCAGTCGAAATCCTCGAAACGGAAGGTCTCGTGCAGCCGCTGCCGCATGTGGGCGCGATGACGGCGCCGCGGCAACGAGGAGGCAATCGGCCGCCCCGGCCGCGTCCGCGCCGCGTGCTGATCCATCCCGCCCTCGCCAAGCGGCGCCGGATGAAATGGCTTGAAAGCCGTCCGCGGTGAATCACGCTCGAGGATTTGCAAAGGGGACGCGGCATGAGTATCGGCGATTTCGAGATGGTGCAGGCCTGGAAGCAGGTGCTGCACCTGTCCAAGCTCAAGCGGGGGGAGACGGTGACGATCCTCACCTCCGTCGACACCCATGCGCAAACCCTGCAGACCGCGACGATGGCGGCACGGGACATGGGCGCCATCGTCAACCGGCTCGACCTGCCGCCGATGAACGGGGAGAAGTCGTTGTCCTGCGACGCCCTGGCCTATGTCGGGACCACCCCGCTCACCCGCAGCAAGGCCGCCATGGCGCTCCTGAAGGAGAGCGACCTGGTGCTCGACCTGATGCTGCTGTTCTCGCCCGAGCAGGCCGAGATCCTGGAGTCGGGGACCCGCATGCTGCTGGCCGTGGAGCCGCCCGAGGTGCTGGCCCGGCTGGTGCCGACCGAGGCGGACCGCGCCCGCGTGCTGCGCGCTTCCGCCCGGCTGCGGGCGGCGCGCGAGATGCACGTCACCTCGGAGGCCGGGACCGACATCCGCTTCCGGCTGAGCCAGTATCCCATGCTGGAGGAGTACGGCTTCGTCGATAGGCCCGGCCGCTGGGATCATTGGCCTTCCGGCTTCCTGGCGACCTGGCCGGCCGAGGGCCAATCGAACGGCACCATCGTGCTCGACCGCGGCGACATCCTGCTGCCGCAGAAGTGCTACCTGCAGGACCAGATCCGCCCGCATTTGACCGCGGCAGACATACTGCCGCGCCAGGACATCGTCTATGGCCAGGACCGCGATATCGTAGAAACGCAGCGGCCGGAGCGCATTCCGGTAGACCTGCGGGAGGAGATGCACCACCGCACCGACCGGATGGGCGTGGCCCATCGCCGCTTCTTGGCCGAGCTCGGCGTGCGCTACGGCACGGCGTAGGGAGCCGGTCGGGGCTGAACCCGGCCTTGGCGCGCAAAGCGGGGTCGCCTCTGACGCCTCACGCCAGCGCGACGCCGGACAGATCGCGGCAGTGACCGAGCAAGCGGTCCTGCAACCCGGGGTCTTGCGCGGCTGGGTTCACGGTTCCGGGCCGCTGGTGGTAGAAGTAGCCGCCGGTCCCCCGCGCTCCCGGGTCGTCGCTCACCGCCAGCCAAGCCTGGGTCAAGTGGGCTTGGCCGAGGTCATCCGGCGCCCCCGGGCCGCCCATCCGGGTTGGCACCCACCCCGGGGTGAGCGCATTCGACAGCACATCGGGCCAGCGCCGCGCGACGCCGAAGGCGAGCAGCACGTCGTGGAGCTTGGTGCCCGCATAGGCCTGGGCGCCGCGCCATGGGCGCCCGGACCATTGGAGATCGTCCAGGCTTGGGTCGCCGCCGGCGTGCATGCCTGAGCTGAGGTAAACCAGCCGGCCGGGCTTGCGCATGAGCGCGGTAAGCACGTAGGGCGCCAGCACGTTGACGGCCCAGAGCTGGGACAGGCCATCGGCCGTCTCGACCCGGCGCGGCTCGCGGTAGCCGATCCCGGCGTTGTGGATCACCGCATCGAACCGCCCCTGCCTGTTCGCCTGATCCGCGACGTCGCGCATGGCCGCAAGCGTCGAAAGGTCGCCGACCAGCACCGCCCCGGCTCCCGGCAGCGCGGCGCGCGCATCCTCGGCCCGCGCCTCGCTCCGGGCATGGAGCACGATCCCATGCCCCTGCTCGGCCAGGAGGCGGCCCGCCATCAGGCCGAGACCATCCGACGATCCGGTGATGAAGACTTTCGCCATGTCGTCCTCCGTTTCAGCCGCGGGCGGCGCGCCGGCTCAGGTCAGGAGAAATACCCGCTGTCCCGCATGTCCGCCAGGAGGTCCGGCCCCTGCGGGCGCCATCCCAACGAGGTGCGGGTGAGGGCGCTGGAGGTCGGGTTGTCGATGGCGGCGAAGCCCGCCATCCAGTCGAAATGCTTGGCCGCCTCCTCCTTGGCGAGGCTCCGCGCCGGGACGCCGAGCCCCGTGCCGATCGTCTCGGCGATGGCGCGCATGGGGATGCCCTCCTCGGCCGCGCCGTGCAGGCACGCGCCGGGAGCCGCGTGCTCGAGCGCCAGCCGGAACAGGCGTGCGGCGTCGAGCCGGTGAACGGCCGGCCAGCGGTTCGCGCCGTCGCCGACATAGGCGGCGACGCCGGTGCGCCGGGCGACGTCGGTCAGCATCGGCACGAAGGCGTGGTCGCCCGCGCCATGGACGGTGGGCGGAAGGCGCACGACGCTGACCCGCACGCCGCGGGCGGCGGCCGCCAGCACCGCCTCAGACGCCACGCGGAAATGGGCCGGGCTTTCGGGCGCGGGCGCGTCCCTCTCGGTGCCGATCCGGCCGGGCGCCAGCACCGTCGTGACGGAGGTCGCGACCAAGGGCTTGCCCGAACCCTCCATCGCGCGCGCCATCGCGTCCAGCGCCCGCCGGTCCGTTCCGGCATTGGCCTCGTACTGGGAGAAGTCGTGGATGAAGGCCAGGTGGATCACGCCGTCGCAGGCCCGGGTGCCCGCGGCGAGGCCTTCGGTGTCGGACAGCTCGCCCCGGTGCGCCTCGGCGCCCATCTGCGCCAAGGCGCCGGCGGCGGCGTCGCTGCGGGCCAGGCCGAGCACCTGATGGCCCGCGCCGATCAAGTCCTGAACCACCGCCGAGCCGATGAAGCCGGTGGCTCCCGTCACGAAAACACGCATGCTGGCCTCCTCCTTGTCTTGCGGGCGGGATGTCGTGCATGGTCCGGGGCTGGAAAAGCCGAGGGCTTATACGGGTATGGCCGCTAACATCCTGCCGGGATCAGCCCTGACTGGCTTGGCGCCGACTGGCTTGGCGCCGACCCTGGGCGGCTTCCTGCGCGACCGCCGGGCGCGCTTGTCGCCGGGGCCGGGCGGCCAGGGCCGGCGCCGGACGCCGGGGCTGCGGCGGGAGGAGGTGGCCCTGCGTGCGGGGGTGAGCGTCACCTGGTACACCTGGCTGGAACAGGGGCGGGGCGGGGCGCCGTCCGCCGACGTGCTCGACCGCATCGCCACGGGATTGATGCTGACGGACCCGGAGCGCGAGCACCTGTTCATGCTCGGCCTCGGCCACCCGCCCGAGGTCCGCTACAAGCCCGTCGAGGGCGTGACGCCACGGCTGCAGCGCGTGCTGGACGCGCTGCCGGTCAGCCCCGCCATCGTCAAGACCGCGACCTGGGACGTGGTCGCGTGGAACC
>CAXUJE010000058.1:0-2978 GCA_964251035.1 uncultured Acetobacteraceae bacterium | reverse complement strand
CATCAGCCCGACCTGGTATACCTGGCTGGAGCAGGGGCGCGGCGGGCCGCCTTCGGACGAGGTGCTGGAGCGGCTCGCCGGCGCGCTGGAGCTGGACGCGGCCGGGCGCGAGGTGCTGTTCCTGCTGGCGCAGGGGCGTCCGCCGCCGCTCAAGCCCGTGCCCCCTCCTGCGGTCGCGCCGTCCTTGCAGCGCGTGCTGGACGCCCTGCCGGCCAGCCCGGCCATGGTGAAGACGCCGGCGTGGGACATCGTGGCCTGGAACGAAGCGGCAGCGGCGGTGCTGACCGACTACGCCGCGCTGCCGCCTGGCAAGCGCAACGTGCTCAGGCTCCTGTTCGGCGATCCGGCCGCCCAGGCCCGGCTGCCCGATTGGGAGGCGGACGCACGCTTCGCCCTGGCGGCCTTCCGCGTCGACGCCGCGCGGGCGGGCGAGTGCCCCGAAGCCGCGGCGCTCGCGGCCGAACTCCAGGCGGCCAGCGCCGACTTCCGCCGGCTCTGGGCCGAGAACGAGGTGCGCAGCCATGGGGTCGGCCTGAAGCGCCTCCGGCACCCCCTCGCCGGCCCGCTCACGCTTGAGTGCTCGGCCTTCTCCGTCGATGGCGGGGATGGGCTGAGCATGATCGTCTATACGCCGGCGTCCCCGGCCGACGCCCGGGCGGTCGCCTTGCTGCTCTCGGACAGATCGCGCGCATGAGGGAGCGGCAGGTGGTGAGCTACCAGCGGAACACCGCCCGCAGCGTGTCTTGCGGCAGGATGCGGACCATCCACCCGGCGACCAGCAGGTTCAGCCCGGCGCAGCCCACCAGGATGGAAGCCGGCGTCACGCCGAGCACGGCAAGCCATGCCGTCGCCACGGCGCCCGCCGTGATGGCCCCGGCGTTGACCACGTTGTTGGCCGCCACCATCCGCGCCTGCTCCGCCTTCGGCGAGCGCTCCTGGATCAGGGCGTACAGCGGCACGGAGTACAGCCCGCCGCAGGCCGCGAGCAGCAGCAGGTCGAGCAGCATGCGCCAGCCGGCCGGGCTGTGCAGCACGGCGGACACGGTGGCCAGCCCCTCCGCATGGCGCACCGCCAGGCCGAAGTCGCACAGGAACACGGACAAGCCGATGGCGGCGGACGGCACCAGCCGGGCCGACACCTCGCCCCGCAGCAGCCGCGAGCACAGCACGGAGCCGGCGCCGACGCCCACGGAGAAGAAGGCCAGCATGAGGGTGAACACCGGCGAGCCGGCGTGCAGGCCATCCCGCACCAGCGTCGGCAGCTCGGCCAGCACCGTGGCGCCGAGCGTCCAGAACCAGCTCAGCCCCAGCAGGGACAGCCAGACCGGCCGGCAGGCCCGCGCGGCCCGCAGCAGCGCCGCCGTTTCACGCGGCAGGTTCCAGCCGAGGCGCAGGTCCGGGGCGTGGGACGGCGCCCGCGGCACCAGCGCCGCGCCGGCCACCCCGGCCAACGCCACGGCCATCCCGGCGGCGGAGACGATGGCCGGGCCGTGCTCCAACCCGAACAGGGCGCTGCCAGCGACCGTGCCGGCGAGGATGCCTAGGAACGTGCCGGCCTCGACCAGGCCGTTGCCGGCCACCAGCTCGTGCTCGGCCAAATGGCTGGGGAGGATGGCGTATTTCAGCGGGCTGAAGAACGTCGCCTGCACCCCAAGCCCGAACAGCACGGCGAACAGCAGGGGCGTGGCTCCGAGCAGGAACCCGGCCGCGGCCAGCGCCATCAGCGCCACCTCCGCCAGCTTGACGAGGAGGATGGTGCGGGACTTCTCGAACCGGTCGGCGACCTGCCCGGCGGTCGCGGACAGCAGCACGTAGGGCAGGATGAACACGCCCCCGGCCAGCGCCACCAAGGCCGGCCCCGACGACCCCGCCGCTCGGAACAGGATCAGCACCACCAGGGCGTTCTTGAACAGGTTGTCGTTCAGCGCCCCGAGCGTCTGGGTCAGCAGCAGCGGCGCGAGGCGGCGGGAGGCGAGCAGCGGCATGGGCCTGATCCCTTCTTGAAAGGCATTTAAGCTCCAGGGCGCGAGGTCCCTGCGTTGGCGGCGCCGGCGCCGCGTGCGGCTATGCCTCCGCCGGGACCGCAGCCCGCCGCTTGAAGCGGCCTTGATCGCCGCGTAAGAGTCACGCCAGCAGGCCTCCGGGAAGCCCGGCGCGCACCGGAAGCGGTGCCAGCCCCGTCGAGGACAAGGGCTGGCAACAGCGGTCCGTGTCGGCATTGTGTAAGGAACGTCATTCTCGAAGGCGCCGTTCCGTGAAAGGCGTTGCAGGGGAGGAGAGAGGAAAAGCGCATGTTGACACGACGTTGGACGGCAATCTGCTCGCTGCTTCTCTTGGCAGCGCAGACCGGGACAGGGCGCGCCGCAGTCACGGAGGACATGTTCCAGGTGCGCGACACGTCCGACCTGGTCGGCCTGTGCAGCGCCGGCCAGGCCGATCCCCTGTATGTCGCGGCGATCCATTTCTGCCAGGGCTTCGGCTCCGGCGCCTATGGCGTCGCCAGCGAGTATGAGGCGGCGCGGAGCCGGGCACGCATGTTCTGCCCGCCCAGCGCGGACCGGCGCCCAAGCCGGAACACCGCGATCGCCGAGTTCGTGCAGTGGGCGGGCGCCCGGCCGGAGGTGATGCGGCTTCCGGTGACGGATGGGCTGCTGCGCTTCCTGTCCGACCGGTTCCCGTGCCCCGACGCCGCGGCCGCGAAGGGAAGCCGCCGATGAAGCGCTTTGGCATGGCCCTTGTGGTCGCGGGCAGCCTGGCGTTGAGCGGCTGCGCTGACCTCACCAACACCCAGCAGCGCGCAGTGACCGGCACCGGGATCGGCGCCGCGGGCGGCGCGGTGCTGGGCGCGATCGGCGGCAACGCCGGGCTGGGCGCGCTGGCCGGCGCCGGGGGCGGGGGGGGCGGGGGGGGGGGGGGGGGCGCGGCGATCAAGCGCCGCCGCGTCGCGTTCGCCGCGCTGTGCGGCCTCGTGGTGGCTG
>CAXUJE010000057.1:11768-20981 GCA_964251035.1 uncultured Acetobacteraceae bacterium | reverse complement strand
GACCACCACGACCCCGCCGTCCCGAAGCGCGCTCACCGGGCGGCCCGGGCTGCGGCACGCTTGCGGTGGGGTCGCCGTCTCTTGTTCAGCATCGGGCGTGGGATACCATATCCCGGTGCCGCCGCGTCAATGAAAGGACCTGCCGAAGCCGCGCGCCCGGCCTGTTGACCGGCGTTCCCCGGTGCTATGCTCGCCCCGGCTGCATGCGAGGCTTGGATGGCCGACTTCTTCAGGGACTTCGAGTTGACGACCGTCCGCGTGGACGACGGCGCGCTTCGGCTGCGCCGCGGCGGCTCCGGCCCGCCCTTGCTGCTGCTGCACGGCAACCCGCAAACCCATGCCATGTGGCACGCCGTCGCCCCGGCCTTGGCGGAGCAGTTCACCCTGGTCTGCCCGGACCTGCGCGGCTACGGCGGCAGCTTCAAGCCAGGCCCCACCGCCGACCATGCGCCCTATGCCAAGACGGCCATGGCACGCGATGTGGCGGAGCTGATGACGGCGCTCGGCCACGAGCGGTTCGGCGTAGTCAGCCACGACCGCGGCGCCCGGGTGGCGCACCGCCTGGCCATCGACAACCCGGGTCGGGTGCGGTCGCTTGCGGTGATGGACATGGTGCCGACGGTCGAGCACTTCGAGCGCACCGACATGGCGTTCGCGCTCGGCTACTACCATTGGTTCTGGTTCGCCCAGCCGCACCCGTTCCCGGAGGACCTGATCAATGCGGCGCCGGAGATCTGGTTCCACAAGCATTCCTCGCGGGAGCCGAAGCCGCCGGGCTTCTTCCGGGAGGAAGCCTTGGCAGACTATCTCGCCGCCGTGCGGAACCCCGCCATGATCACCGGCATGTGCGAGGACTACCGCGCCGCCATCTCAATCGACCTGGAGCATGACCGGGCCAGCCGCGCCGAGCGGCGCCGGGTCGAGTGCCCGATGCTGGTGCTGTGGGGCAGCAAGGGATACATCGGCAAATGGTATGATCCCCTGGCGATCTGGCGTGGCTACTGCAACGCGGGCGTGACCGGCGCCGCGGTGAACAGCGGGCATTACCTGGCCGAGGAGGCGCCGGAGGAGGTCCTGGCGCACCTGCGCGGCTTCCTGTCCTGAACGCCAAGAGGCCGACATGTCCAACGAATCTCCCCTGCTCCGCCAAGACCGCGACGGCATCGCCTGGCTGACGCTGAACCGCCCGGCTGCGCGCAACGCGCTGTCCGTGCCGTTGATGACGGCGCTGGAAGCGGCGCTGGCCGGCATCGAGGCCGACCCCGCCATCCGGGTCGTGGTCATCGCCGGCGCCGGGCCGGCGTTCTGCGCCGGGCATGACCTGCGGGAGCTGCGCGGACTGCAACGGGAGGCGCAGGCGGCCTTGTTCGCCCAATGCTCCCGCCTGATGCAGCGCATCGTCGGGCTGCGCGTGCCGGTGGTCGCCCGGGTGCACGGCATCGCGACTGCCGCTGGATGCCAGCTCGTTGCGAGCTGCGACCTGGCGGTGGCGGCGGACACGGCGCGCTTCGCGACGCCCGGCGTCAACATCGGCCTGTTCTGCTCGACGCCCATGGTGGCGCTGTCCCGCGCCGTGGGCCGCAAGGCCGCCATGGAGATGCTGCTGATTGGCGAGATGCTGGACGCGCCCCGGGCGGCGGCGCTTGGCCTGGTCAACCATGCGGTGCCGGAGGCCGAGCTCGACGCCGCCGTGCGGGCGCTCGCGCAGAAGATCGCGTCCAAAAGCCCGGTCACGGTGGGCTTGGGCAAGCCGGCGTTCTACGCGCAGGCCGAGATGCCGCTGGCCAGCGCCTACGAACACGCCGCGGCCGTCATGGTGCGCAACATGCAGGAGCGGGACGCGCATGAGGGCATCGACGCCTTCCTGGAGAAGCGCGCGCCGGTTTGGCAGACGGGCTTCAACACAAACCCAGGCCCTCCGGCACGGTCCTGAACCGTTCACGCACGGCACCGGCCCAGCGCCGCATGAGCCGGTGCCGCACGACGCAGGTCCGATGCCTAGATGGCGCTGACCCCTTCGAGGTTCATCGGCACCGGGAAGTACCGGTATCCGTCGCCCACCTTCGCCACGTGCCCGGCGCCCGGCCAAGCGAAGTGATAGGCCAGGACCGGAATCCGGTTGGCCGCGAACATATCCATCATCCGCACCCGGCTTTCCGCCGACTGCGCCGGGTCGGTGTCGTAGGCGAACTGTGTCCGCGGCCGCTCCAGCAGCAGCACCGGATGGTGCGCCAGGTCGCCGATGTAGCACAGCTTGCTGCTGCCTGAGCTGATCATGAACACCGAGTGGCTGACCGTGTGGCCCGGCGCGCTCAGGGCGGTGATCCCTGGCAGGATCTCCTGCTCGTTCTTGTAGAAGGTGATCCGGTCCTTCACCGGCAGCAGGTTCTTCCGTGCTTGCCCAAGGAAGTGGGGCCGCGCCGGGTAATCGGCAGGGATCTTGCCGTCGTCGGTCCAGTAGGCGAAGTCCGGCTCGCCGATGAAATACCGGGCGTTCGGAAAGTGGAGCGTGCCATCATCCGCGACCAGCCCGCCGCAATGATCGATGTGCGCGTGGCTCATCACCACCGCGTCCACGTCGGCGGGAGCGATGCCCGCCGTCTTCAGGCTCGCTTGCAACTTCCCTGTGGTCTTGCCAAACAGCGTATCGGTCCCCATTCCGGTGTCGAACAGCACCAGCCGGTCGCCGAAGTTCACCACCAGCACGTTCTGCTCAAGCACTGCATTGTCGGTGGGCAGGAAGTTCGTCACCAACTCACGGTTGATCTCATCCTTGGTGATGTTCTTGAATGAGGCGTTCGGGTCGCCCAGCGGCAACTGCCCGTCCGTCACCACCGTGCACTCCGCCGAGCCAAGCTTGAAGCGGTAGAAATACGGCGCCTGGGTCTGGCTCATTGCCATCTTGGCCAAGCCACGGCCTGGCAGCACGAGCGCCGCCCCGGCGGCCGCTCCTATCAGGACATGGCGGCGCGTCGGGTCGCCTTGCGAATACATCGGCATGGAAGCTCCTCCTGCGTTTTGCTTGGGACGTCGCCTCAGACGTCCGCAGGAAGAATGCGTCATCGCATAAGCCGAAGGCAACAGCCTGGCGCGATCCCAAATTGTAATCCGTATGCCAATTCGCGGTCAGGCGTTTAGTGGTATGTCACTGCGTGGCCGCAGCCCCGATGCAGGCCGCCTGCCGGATCAGGATGGCAGCCGCTTGTAGAACAGCGTGGTCGCCTCCGGACGGCCCGCGGCATCGACGCTGTATCCGGGGATCATCCCGGCCTCGGTCCAGCCGAGCCGGCGGTACAGCCGCTCCCCTGCCCCGCCGGTGAGCGTGTCCAGCGTCAGCAGCGTGCGCCCGGCGCCCGCGGCGGCAGCCTCCGCCGCCAGCATGAGCGCTTGGCCGAGGCCGTGTCGGCGCGCGTCGGGATGGACCAGCATCTTGGCGACATCGGCCCGGTGCGGCTGGTTCTGCGGCGTGTCGAGCTGCACCCGCACGGTGCCGGACAGCACGCCGCCGGCCCAGGCTGCCAGCAGGATGCACCGCCCGGCCGCCACCTGCTGCGCCACGCCGCGCATGTACGCGCGCGCCGCGTCGAGCGGCAGCGGCGCCAGGAACGACACCGACGCGCCGCCCTCGACGCAGGCCACCAGGATTTCGGCCAGCCGCCGCTCCGCCGAGGCAGCGGCGGACGCCGTGAGCGCCAGCACCCCGTCCAGCGGCTTGGCATAACCGAACTCAAGCGTGCGGGAGATGTCATCGAGCGCGCGGATCGGCCCGTCCCGCACCCAGCTCTGCTTCTCGTAGAACCGATGCGCCCGGGTGAACCGCGTGTCGGACCACAGCACCAAGCGGAACGCCCCGGCAGACGCCGCGTGCGCCTCGGCGGTTTGCAGCAGGCGCTGCCCGAGGCCCGATCCGTGGGCGTCCGGATGGACGTAGAGCTTCTTCAGCTCCCAGACGCCGTCCTCCGCCGGCAGGATCGCTGCCATGCCAACGACGGCGCCCCCGTCCTCCGCCGTCCAGAGCGCCCCGCCACGCCCGGCGCAATACGACTCCAGCGCGAAAAGCTCCTGCTCCTCGTGCTCCATCTCCAGGACGCAGCCGGGATAGTCGGACCAGCAGCGGCCGATCAGGGCGATGAAGCCGTCCGCATCGCCGTCCCGCCCCGGCCTCAGCAGCATGGGCGCCGGGTCAGCGGAGGCCGGCGCAGAACGCGACGATGCGGCGGCAGGCCTCAATCAGCGAGGCGTTGTCGGTGGCGTAGCTGATCCGAAGATAGGGGGACATGCCAAAGGCGCCGCCATGCACCACGGCGACGTGTTGCTCCTCCAGCAGCGCCAGCGCGAAGTCCTCGTCCGTGCCGAGCCGCGTGCCCGCTTGCGTGGTCTTGCCCAAGCAGCCCGCAATGTTGGGATAGACGTAGAACGCGCCTTCCGGTCGGTGGCAGGCGATGCCGGGCGCCTCCGCCAACGCGGCAAGCACCAGGTCGCGGCGGCGGCGGTAGGCGGCGGCCATGCGCGGCACCTCGTCCTGCGGCCCGTCCAGCGCGGCGGCGGCGGCGGCCTGGCCGATCGTGGACACGCCGGCGGCGACATGGCCCTGGATGCTCGTCATCGCCCGGATCAGGCCGCGCGGCCCGGCGCCGAAGCCGATGCGCCAGCCGGTCATCGCGTAGGTCTTCGACACGCCGCTGACCGTCAGCACCCGGTCGCGCAGCCGCGGCGCCACCGCCGCCATCGTACTGTGCCCGCCGTCGTACACCAGGTGCTCGTACATGTCGTCGGACAAAATCCAGACGTGCGGGTGACGCAGCATGACCTCGGCCAGCGCCGCAAGCTCAACCCGCGTCGCGGCGGCGCCGGTCGGGTTGTTGGGAAAGTTCAGCAGCAGCCACTTGGTCCGCAGCGTGACCGCCGCCTCCAGGTCCTCCGGGCGCAGCTTGAAGCCGTTGTTCTGCGGGCAGCCCACCACCACCGGCTCGCCGCCAATGACGCGGGTCATCAGCGGATAGGCGCCCCAGTACGGCGCCGGGATGACTACCTCGTCGCCGTCGTCGAGCGTCGCCATCAGGGCGTTGAAGATGACCTGCTTGCCGCCGTTGCTGACGGTGATCTCGTCCAGCGCGAACTCCAGGCCGGAGTCGCGCCGGAACTTGCGCTGGATCGCCTGCTTCAGCGCGGGCTGGCCGTCCTGCGGCGGGTACTTGGTGTCGCCGCGCAGCCCGGCCTGACGCGCGGCCTCGATGGCATGCGGCGGGCTGTCGAAGTCAGGCTCGCCGATGGTCAGCGCGATGACTTCGACGCCCTGTGCCCGCATCGCCCGCGCCTTGGCGGTCATGGCGACGGTGGCCGCGACCGGCGCGCGGCCCAGCCGTTGCGCTAGCTCTGGCATGGGTCAGTGCAGCCCCTCGCAGAAGTGCTGGATGCGCCCGCAGGCCTTGGCCAGGCTCTCCGTGTCGGTCGCGTAGCTGATGCGGAAGTGGCCGGGGTACATGAACGCCGCCCCGTGCACCGCGGCGACGCCTTCCTCCTCCAGAAGTGCCGTGACGAAGCTCTCGTCGTCCTCGATGACGGCACCGCCGCGGCTGGTCTTGCCGATGCAGCCGTGCACGCTGGGGAACACGTAGAACGCACCTTCCGGTGAATGGCAGTTGATGCCGGGCGCCTGGTTCAGCATGGACACCACCAGGTCGCGCCGGGTCTTGTACATGGCGACCATCTCGCCGATGAAGCCTTGCGGACCCGTCAGCGCCTCGACGGCCGCAGCCTGGCTGACGCTGCTGGTGTTGGACGTGCTTTGCGACTGCAGCTTGTCCATCGCCTTGATCAACCGCACGGGGGCGCCGGCGAAGCCGATGCGCCAGCCTGTCATCGCGTAGGCCTTGCTGCACCCGTTCATCGTCACCGTGCGGTCGCGCAGCCGCGGCTCCACCTGCACGACCGTCGCCGCCTTGAAGCCGTCATAGACCAGCTTCTCGTAGATGTCGTCGGTGAACACCCACACGTCGGGGTGGCGCAGCAGCACGTCGCAGATCGGGCGCAGCTCCTCCGCCGAGTAGGCGGCGCCTGTGGGGTTGCACGGGCTGTTCAGCATGAACCACTTGGTTTTCGGCGTGATCGCCGCCTCCAGGTCCTCGGCGCGCAGCTTGAAGCCGTTGTTCTGCCCGCACGGCACGAACACCGGCGTGCCGTCCGCGAGCGAGACGATGTCGGGGTAGCTGACCCAGCACGGCGTCGGGATCACCGCCTCGTCGCCCGCGTTCATCGTCGCGACCATGGCGTTGAAGATCACCTGCTTACCGCCGGTCGAGATGATGATCTCGTCGGCGCTGTAGTCGAGGCCGCTGTCGCGCTTGAACTTGTCCGCGGCCGCCTGCCGCAAGGCCTTGGTCCCCGCGACATCGGTGTACTTGGTGTCGCCGGACTGGATGGCGCGGATCGCCGCGTCCTTCACGTTCTGCGGCGTGTCGAAGTCCGGCTCTCCGGCCGACAGGCTGATGATGTCCCGCCCTTGCGCCTTCAACGCCCGCGCCTTGGTGGAGATGGCGATGGTCTGGCTCGGGCTGATCCGGTCCAGGCGTTCGGCGATGAGCTGCATAGAATTCTACCAGTGTTGCGACCGCCGGACTTTATGCCCCCGCCCGGCCCGGCACAACCGCGCGCCCGGCCCTTTGTTGCAGAAACCAAGCGCCGCCCAGTGACAGCGACACCACGAGGAGGATCACCGTCGCCAGCGCGTTCAGCTCCGGCGTGACGCCCAGGCGCAGCGCGGAGAACACCACCATCGGCAGCGTGCTGGCGCCCGGGCCGGAGACGAAGGTCGCCACCACCAAATCGTCGAGCGACAGCGTGAACGCCAGCAGCCAGCCGGACAGCAGCGCCGGGCCGAGCAGCGGCAGCGTCACCAGCGCGAACGCCGCCCAAGGCGATGCGCCGAGGTCCATCGCCGCGTCCTCCAGGTCCGAGCCCGCGTCGGCCAGCCGCGCCTCGATCACCACGGCGACGTAGGACAGGCTGACCGAGACGTGCGCCAGCGTGATGGTCAGCGCGCCGCGCCCGGCGGGCCAGCCGAGCGTCTGCTCCATCTGCACGAACAGCAGCAGCAGCGACAGCCCAACCAGCACGTCCGGCAGCACCAGCCGCGCCGACAGCAGGGCGGCGAACGCGCCTCGCCCGCGGAACCGCCCGAACCGCGCCAGCGCGAACCCGGCCAGCGTGCCGAGCACCGTGGCCCCCGTCGCCGACAGCGCCGCGATGCGGAGCGACAGCAGCGCCGCCTCGATCAGCTTGCCGTCCGCCCACAGCGCCGCGTACCAGCGCAGCGAGAAGCCGGACAGCACGGTGGTGAGCCGGTTCGGGTTGAAGCTGGTCGCCACCAGCAGCAGCACCGGCACGTACAGGAAGGCGTAGCCGAGCAGCAGGCAGACGTTGAGGAACCAACCCCGCCTCATGGTCCGGGCCTCATTGGCGCGCCCGCAGCGCCACCATGGGCAGGAGCAGCGCCAGCAGCAGCGCGTTCGCCACCGTCGCCGCCATGGGCCAGTCGCGGTTGGAGAAGAACTCGTTCCACAGCGCACGCCCGATGGTCTGCGCGCCCGGGCCGCCCAGCAGTTCCGGGATCACGTACTCGCCCATCGCCGGGATGAACACGAGGGCGAGGCCGGCCACGATGCCGGGCACGGAAAGCGGCAGGGTGACGGTGCGGAACGCCGTCCAGGGGCTGGCGCCGAGGTCGGCGGCAGCCTCTTCCAGCGCCGGGTCGCGGCGGGACAGGCGGGCGTAGAGCGGCAGGATCATGAACGGCAGGTAGGCGTAGGTCACGCCGACATACATGGCAAAGTCGGTGTAGAGCAGCCGCAATGCCGGGAGGCCCAAGGCTTGCAGCGCCGCGTTGATCCAGCCCTCATCCCGCAGCAGCCCGATCCAGGCGGTGATGCGCAGCAGGAACCCGGTCCAGAACGGCAGCATGACGCCCAGCAGCAGCAGGGAGCGCCAGCGGTCCGGGGCGCGGGCGATGGCCAGCGCCATGGGGTAGCCGATCAGCAGGCAGAACACAGACGACACCCCGGCCACCGCGAGGCTTTTCAGCGCAGCGTCCAGGTAGAAGGCGTCGTCGGTCAGCGCCGCGTAGTTGGCCGGGTCCGGCGACCGCAGCAGCGGGGTGTAGGGCGGCACGCCGGGAACGGAGGCGGAAAAGGACAGCGCCGCCACGATCACCACCGGCAGCGCCACGAACAGCAGCAGCCAGAGCCAGACCGGCGCCAGCACGGCAGAGCGGTTCATCCGGGGCGGTTCATTCGGGCAGCAGCACGCACGCCTCGGGCGGCCAGGACACCGCGACGGCGCTTCCCGGCGCAAGCAGCCCGGCGCCCGCGCCGTCCGCCAATGGCTGCGACACCAGCAGGGTGGCGCCGCCCTGCAAGCGCACGTGGTGGTCCATGGTGCCGCCGCGATAGGCGCTGTCCGTCACCATGCCCGGCGCCGTGTGCACGCCCTGGGCCGCGCCGGCTGCCGCCCCTGAAGCGAGCCGCAGCCGCTCCGGCCGCAGCGCGTTGCACGTCGCGCTGCCGGCGGCGGCGGGCGCCGGTCCCGCGGCCAGCGCCGGGCCGATGCCGTCGAGGTCCAGCACCGCCGCCGGCCCGGCGGTCCGCACCGTGCCGGGCAGGATGTTCGCAGCCCCCATGAACGCCGCGACATAGCGGCTGGACGGGCGTTCGTAGATTTCGGCCGGCGTGCCGACCTGTGCCAGGCGCCCTTGGTGCAGCAGGCCGATCCGGGTCGCCATCGCCAGCGCCTCGTCCTGGTCGTGCGTCACCAGCACGAAAGTGGTCCCGGTTTCCCGCTGCACGCGCAGCAGCTCCTGCCGGGTCTGCTCGCGGAGCGAACGGTCCAGCGCCGAAAGCGGCTCGTCCAGCAGCAGCAACCGCGGGCGCGGCGCCAAGGCACGGGCCAGCGCCACCCGCTGCCGCTGCCCGCCCGACAAGGCATCCGGCCTGCGCGCCGAGAACTCGCCAAGCCGCACAAGGTCGAGCAGCGACGCGACCCGCCGGGCGATCTCGGCCCGCGGCACCCCCTGGCGGCGCAGGCCGAAGCCGACGTTGTCGGCGACATCCATGTGCGGGAACAGCGCGTAGGACTGGAAAGTGGTGTTCACCGGGCGGCGGTGGGGGGGGGGCGGGGGGGTGTGGTGGGGCCGCGCCCCCCCGCGCCCCCCCGCCCGCG
>CAXUJE010000057.1:0-11758 GCA_964251035.1 uncultured Acetobacteraceae bacterium | reverse complement strand
GTGGTGTTCACCGGGCGGCGGTGCGGCGGCAAGGCGGTGATGTCCTGGCCCGCCAGCACGATGCGCCCCGCCGCCGGCTGGATGAAGCCGCCCAGCGCCCGCAGCAGCGTCGTCTTGCCGGAGCCGGAGCCGCCGAGCAGCACGAACATCTCGCCGCTGTCGATGGAAAGGTCCAGCCGGTCCAGCGCGACCGCCGGGCCGTAGCGGACGGTCAGCCCGGCGATGTCCAGGTCAGCCAACCGGTCAATGCCCGGCCTTGAACCGCGCCCACATCCGCGTGCGCAGCCGGTCCGCCGATTGCGGCACAGCACGGACGGTGAAGAAACGCGGCGACGCCGTGTCGGGATAAACGTTCGGGTCGTCCCGCACCTCCGGCGCGATCAGGTCGCGGCTGGCCGGCACGGCGTTGGGGTAATGCACCTGGTTGGTGATCGCGGCCATCACGTCGGGCTGCAGCAGGAAGTTGATGAACTGCATGGCCTCTGCCGGGTGCGGCGCGTCGGCGGGGACGGCCAGCATGTCGAAGGTCAGCTCGGCGAACTCCTTGGGCGCGACGTAGCGGACCGCTGGTTGCCCGGCCTCCTTGGCCCGCGCCGAGGCCTGGATCACGTCGCCGGAATAGGTCATCGCGAGGCAGGTCTGCCCGCCCGCCAACGCCTCCACGGCGCCGCCCGACGCGAAGGTGCGGATGTAGGGGCGGATCGCCATCAGGGTGCGCTCGACGTCCGCGAGGTCCCTGGGATCGGTGCTGCCGGGGTTGCGGCCCAGGTACTTCAGCACGCTCGGGATGGTGTCGATGGCGCTGTCCATCACGCTGATGCCGCAGCCCGCGAGCTTCTTCGCATGCTCCGGCTTCAGCAGCAGGTCCCAACTGTCCATCGGCGCGCCGGGGTCGAGCGCCTCCATGCGCTCGGGGATCACGCCCAGCCCGACCGTGCCCCACAGGTAGATCGCGCCGTGCCCGTTGCCGGGGTCGGACGCCTGAACCCGCTGCATCAGCGTGGGATCAAGGTTCGACCAATGCGGGATCTTGGCGCGGTCCAGCGGCAGCAGGGCCTTGGCGGCGATCAGGCGGGAGAAGGTCGGCTCGGCGGTGGGCACCACGATGTCGTAGCCGGAACTGCCGGCGAGCAGCTTGCCCTCCAGCGTTTCCAGGCTGTCATACACGTCGTAGCGCACCTTGATGCCGGTTTCGGCCGTGAACCGCTCCAGCACCTTGGGGTCGATGTAGTCGGTCCAGTTGTACACGTTCAGCACGCGGTCCTGCGCCAGCGCCGCCTGGCCCGACAGCAGCAGCAGGACCGGAACAAGCCATCGCACCCAACCCATCGCAGCATCCCCCTCGAACGTCGCGCGAACCTAGCCAGCGCGCCGCGCGATTGAAAGATGGGCGGGCGGCCCAAGTTACCATGGATGTGCGGCAGGTATCTCGCCACGACATCGCCGGATGAACTCCGCCGCATCTTTGCGACGCAGAACGACACGCCGAACTGGCAGCCGACCTGGAACATGGCGCCGACCCAGGACGGCCCGGTGGTGCGGCGGCATCCCGAAACCGGGGCGCGGCAACTGGATCTGCTGCGCTGGGGCCTGCTGCCGCACTGGGTGCGCGGCGATCCCAAGAAAACCCGGCAGCCGATCAACGCCCGCGCTGAGACGGTGGCGACCCTGCCCACGTTCCGCGACGCCTTTGCCCGGCGCCGCTGCATCGTGCCGATCGACGGCTTCTACGAGTGGCAGGTCCGGCCCGAGGGCAAGCAGCCCCACGCCGTCGCCCGCGCCGACGGACGCATCATGGCGCTGGCCGGCATCTGGGAGGGTTGGCGCGGTCCGGACGGGCAGGCCATCCGTACCTACGCCGTGGTCACGACCACCGCCGCCGACACGCTCGGCCACCTGCACGAGCGCATGCCGGTGATCTTGGAAGAGGCGGATTGGGCGGCCTGGCTCGGCGAGGCACCTGGCGACCCGGCGGCGCTGCTGCGGCCCTCGGGAGCGCCACTGCGCATCTGGCCGGTGTCGGGCCGGGTCAACAGCGTGCGTAACAACGGGCCGGAGCTGATCGAGCCTTTGGCGCCCGCGCACATGGAGGTTGTGGCGACTCCAGCCGTCGTGGAAACGATACTGCAATGACTGCGGAAGGTTGTATGGCAGGATTGACGGGCCTGCGCTGGGGACCGGCGTCGAAAGGGATGGCGCGGCAGCTTGTCGTCTTGTGCCACGGCGTCGGCGCCGACTCGCATGACCTGATCGACCTCGCGCCGACATGGTCCCGCGCCCTCCCCGACGCGCTGTTCGTGGCGCCGGACGCGCCGGAGCCGTATGATGGAGGTCCGACCGGACGCCAATGGTTCAGCCTGCAGGACCGCACGCCGGCGGTGCTGGACGCGGGCGCCCGCCGGGCAGCACCGCGCCTGCTGGCCTACATCGACGCTGAGCTGGCGGGGGTTGGCCTCGCACCCGATGCGGTGGCGATGATGGGGTTCAGCCAGGGCGCCATGATGGTGCTGCACGCGGGCCTGCGCCGTCCGGTGCCGCCGCGCGGCATCATGGCCTACTCCGGCGCGCTGCTCGACACGCCGGGGCTTGCGGCGGAACTCGCCGGGCACCCGCCGGTGCTGCTGGTGCATGGCGAGGGGGACGGGGTCGTGCCGTTTTCGCGCGCCAGGGCGGCGAAGGCGGCGCTGGGCCGGCTGGGCATGCCCGTGCAGACGCTATGGTGCCCGGGGCTGGGGCACGGCATTGACGACGCCGGACTATCGGCTGGAGCGTTGTTCCTGCAACGGCTGTTCGCGTGACGAAGCCATGACAAGCGCCGGCGCGGCTTGCCGGTGTGAGTTGCTGGTGCGATAACGTGGCCAGGCTTGGCGGCGCACACGATCTGGCGGCCTGTCTTCCGATGCTGGCCCCAGATGTTGCGTCCGTGATTTAGGAGCGCGCATTGCCTGACGGAGGTTTGCACTACCCAGCGCTGGTTCTCAACGCCGATTTCCGGCCGCTCTCCTATTTTCCCCTGTCGGTGTGGTGCTGGCAGGACGCGGTGAAGGCCGTGTTCCTCGACCGCGTCTCGGTGCTCAGCGAGTATGAGGACGAGGTACACTCGCCCAGCATGTCGATGCGCCTGCCGAGCGTCATCGCGTTGAAGGACTATATCCCGGCAGCGCGCAAGCCGGCCTTCACCCGGTTCAACGTGTTCCTGCGCGACGCCTTCGGTTGCCAGTACTGCGGCGACCGCTATCCCACGCACGACCTGACGTTCGACCACGTGGTGCCGCGCAGCCGGGGCGGACGCACGACCTGGGAAAACGTCGTCACCGCCTGTGGCGACTGCAACCTGCGCAAAGGTAACAAGCTGCCGCGCGAGTGCCACATGCACCCGCGCCTGAAGCCGGCCCAGCCCTCGACATGGGAGCTGCAGGAAAACGGCCGGGCTTTCCCGCCGAACTACCTGCACGAAAGCTGGCGCGACTACCTGTATTGGGACAGCGTGCTCGAGAGCTGACGCCACGCCCCGGCATGGGACGTGGCGCAGGCCCTCAACGCGATTTGTTGTAGAGCTTGGTCGCGATCTCGAACATTTCCTCGGGCGCGTAGTCTGGGCTGAACGCCGCAGTCTGGCCCATCAGGTCGTGGATCTTGCCGCCCTCCGGGTGCCCATCGACCACCTCAAGCTCGCCCGGCGGGTCGCCCGGCAAGGCCTTTTCGCCACCGCCCCAGATGCCCGCCATCTCCTTGTAATCGTCCGGGCTGAAGCGGTACAGCCGGCGGTGCGACCCCTCGGCCAAGTACTTCTGGCACTCAGGGATCTTGTCGAGGTTGATGTTCGGCGTCGGCAGCATCTTCTCGATCTCGACACCGGTGATCTTCTTCAGCGCCAGCGCGTAGGCATGGGCATGCACGGACCCGCGGACCAGCAGGTAGCCGCAGACCTCGCGGCCGGTCGGCTCCGTCATCGTCTCATAGACCCGGAGCTTGTGGATGCGCGCCCCGCATTCCAGGTGGAAGTTGTGCAGCAGGTCGATCACCACGTTCCCCGTGGTGGTCACCATGTCCATGTTCCAGGACGCGGCGTTGCTGTTCATCGGCATCGCGCCGCCGCCGTTGGCCAGGAACGACCCAGCCAGCCGGATGTCCTGCATGGCCGAGAACGGCGCGTCGCTGATGTCGGCCCCGCCCTTCTCGTTCGCCGGCACGTCCGGCCCGGCGTTCAGCATCGAGACGCCGTTGGACACCAGCTCGACGTGGCCCAGCTCTTCCGCCGTGATGCTGGCGACCAGGCTATAGAACGGGCGCAACTTCGATTTGCTGCGGAAGTTGAAGCTCTGGAACAGGTAGTTGCCGAGCGTGGACATCTCGCCGTACTTGCCGCCCAGCAGCTCCTGGAGCGCGGCCGCGGCGTTCGGGTCCTGCTTCTTCGGCGCCGGAAGCTCGGTCTGCAGCTTGTCAATTCGTAGGAACATCGTCGGTATCTCCGTCGAGTGTGCGGCATCCGCCGACCACTCAACGGCATCCTAACGCCCGGGTTTCGATGAACTTAACGTGGAACTTGAAGCCTAAACCCGCTCGCTCACCGCGATCGCCACCTTGCACCCCGCCTTGATCACGGCGGACATCAGGCGGTAGGCCGGCGCCTGCTCGGCCTCGTGCTCCAGCCCGATGTCGCGGTGCTCCTGCTCCTCGGCGCGGAACCGCTCGATGGTGGTGCGGAGCGGCGCTTCCTCCTCGCCGAGCGACGCCGCCTGCGCCGCGTAGTGCTCGTCGATCGCCTCCTCGACTGCGACCGTGCAGGCCATCGCCGCCCTGTCCCCCAGCGCCGCCGTCACCGCGCCCAGCGCATAGCCCGCGATGTGCCACAACGGCAGCAGCGCCGTGGGCCGCACCCGGCGGCTGCGGATCAGGCCGGTGAAGGTGTCGAGGTGGTGCTGCTCCTGGTCCTTCATGTGCCGGATCAGGTCGCCCTTGGGGCCGCGCCCCATGATCCGAAGCTGGCCCTCGTAGATGCGCGCCGCGCCGTACTCGCCGGCATGGTCCACGCGGATGATCCGCTCCACCGTGTCGCGCAGGGTGGGATCGCCGGGCAAAGGAGTCCGCGTGCTGCTTGTGATCGTCATGTCGTTCATGCCGTGCCTCGCTGCTTTCCCACGGAGATGGCGAGGAACCCGGCCAGCGCCAGTGCAAGCGCCAGGTTCATCGCCGCCATCGACACCGGCAGGCCCGGCAGGGGGAAGGCCGGCTCGTCGCAGGGTTTGCTGACGGTTGCCGGCATGCGGGCCAGGCGCTCGGCGATGCTGCCGCCGCCCAGCGACGGCGCCGCGCACTCCGGCAGCGGGCTGGGCCACCAATGCTGCTCCACGCCGACATGCACCGCCGCCAGCGCCGCACCAAACAGCGCCGCGAGTGCCGCCCCGGCCAGAACCCGGCGCGTCGCCCGGCGCGGCAACGCCAACGCCAGCAGGCCGAGCGCGATGGCGATGCGGTAGGGCCAGCGCTCCCACAGGCACAGCGCGCAGGGCACGAGGCCGAGCCAGCGCTCGGACGCCAGCGCGCCGCCAAGCGCCGCGGCCGATGCCAGGATCGTGACCCAGGCGGCGTTGCGGGCATCGGATAGGGCTGTGCGGGAGGAGGCCATCGCCGCGATATGGCGCGGGTGCCCCCTTGGAGCAATCGCGCCCGCGCCGTACCGTGCCGCCCTTCGCAAGGGGAGAACAGCGATGCGCAAGCTTCTGGGCCGGGCCAATTCCAGCAACGTCATGAAGGCCGTCTGGCTGCTGGAGGAGCTTGGCCTGCCGTATGAGCGCACAAACGTGGGCGGCCCGTTCGGCGGCACCGACACGCCGGAGTACCGCGCCCTGAACCCGAACGGCGTGGTGCCCACGCTGGTGGAGGACGGTTTCGTGCTGTGGGAAAGCAACGCCGTGATCCGCTACCTGTGCGCCGCGAACGCGCCGGGCAACGCGATGTGGCCGGACGACCTGCGGGCGCGCGCCAGCATCGACCGCTGGATGGATTGGCAGCAGACGACGCTGAACCGGCCGCAGTCGACGGTGTTCCAGGGCCTGGTCCGCACGGCGCCGGACCGGCGCGACGGGGCCGCCATCGCCGCCGCCACGGCCGAGGTCGCGCGGTGCTGGACCCTGCTCGACGGCATCCTGTCGAAAGTGCCCTACGTCGCAGGCCCGGTGTTCACGCTGGCGGACATCGCGCTGGGCGTGCACGTGCACCGCTGGCTCTCCTTCGACCTGGCCCGGCCGCCGCAGCCGCATTTGCGCGCCTGGTACGACCGCCTGCTGGCCCGGCCGGCCTACCAGGCCCACGTCGCGCAGCCGATGAGCTGAGACCGCATGCAAATGGGTGTTTTACCCGTTCGGATGCAGGTTCAGGCTTAGGCGCTGAGCAGCCCAGCCGTTGGCGCCGTCGTGCTGCTGAGGGATGACGCGGCGTAGGCCTTGAGCGCCCCGGCAAGCTGATCGAAAAAGCTGCCAGGCGGCTTCGCCGGGGGCGCGCCGGTGGTCGCCGTGCTGGCCGTCGCGTCCGTGCTGGCCGTCAGGTCCGTGCTGGCCGTCGCGGACGAAGTGGCGTGCGCCTTGCCGTGCCCACCATGGTGGTGGCCGCCATGGCCACCCACCTTGGACAGGTCGCCGGCCAGCGTGTTCAGGTCGGATTGCACGCTTGACGAAGGATCGGTCGCCGAGGCGGCGCCGCTGGCGCTGGCTGAGATCGCCGCAACGGGGTTGGACGTTGCCCCGGTGCTGCTGGGATCAGCCGCGCCTGCCGTGTTCGAGGCGCCGCCGGCCTGCAAGTCGATGAACAACGCTTTGAGGTCGGTGATCACCTTTGCAGACGCGCTGCTGATGCCGTCTGGTCCGCCAGCACCTTTGGCTGTTGAGGCCGGCGAGGCGCCTGGCAATGCGTCCTGGGGCGCCGTCACGGCCGTGCCGCTGGCTGCGCTGTTGCTGGCAGCCTGCTTCGCCCGGCTTTCCTTCAGGGCTTGCCAGGCTTGCGAAGCATCGCTTCCAATCGAGCTTATGGACATGCAGTCTCTCCTGCGCGTGATTGCGCAGCGAACAGGCTGCAAAGCTCATGCCGTGATCGCAACAAGAACACACAGGCCGCGGGCGGGCCGGGTGATCGGCACAATGTGCCGGGCGGCAGGCTGAGCCGGCCTGGCGGCGCCGGGTTCGGGGGGCTTACTCTCCCCCGTTGCCCCCATGCCGCCGCGCCTCGATCTCCTCCAGATCAAGCTCGGCCTCCAGCGTATGCAGCACGGAGTCGTGGATCTCGCCCACCCGGTGCAGCCGCAGCGCCTCCTCGCGCCCGGCCGCCACCGCCGTCAGCACCGCGGCGAAGTGCGCCCGCTTCTCGCCGACCAGCGCGCCCGCCGTTTCGCTGAACCGGGCGGCGGCGCGGGCGCGGTAGCCATACTGCTCCACGAGGCGCGGGTGCCGGTGGGTGCCGTCTTCGCCGAGGGAATGCCGCTCAACTGCGGCAAGCTCCGCCTGGGCCACGCGCGCCCGGGCCTCGGCCTCCGGCAGCGTGCTGCTTTGCGGCAGCCTGAACTCGCCGAGGCGGAACGCGCGGACCAGCGGCGCGAGCGTCGCGCCCTGGACCAGCACCGTCACCAGGATCACCAGGAACGTCGTCGCCAGGATGAAGTCGCGGCCGGGGAAATGGTCGGGCAGGGACAGCGCCGCGGCCAGGCTCACCACGCCCCGCATGCCGGCCCAGCCCATGATGAACGGCACCGCGGGCGGCGGGTAAGGGTCGCGCCGCCGCAGCGACGGCAACAGCAGGCGCGGCAGGTAGGTGGCCGGAAACATCCAGACAAGCCGGCTCAGGACCGTCGCCCCCACGATGGCGCTGGCCGCGGGCAGCAGCGCCAGGATCGGCTCCGAGCCGCCGTCCAGCCGCGTCAGCACGCCGCGGAGCGACAGGCCGATCAGGATGAACACAAGCGATTCCAGCACGAACTCGACGACGCCCCACACGGCCCGCGCCTGAGTCCGGGTGGCGGCGCTCAACGTGGCGTGCTGCCGCCAGCCGACCACCAGCCCGCAGGCGACGGTCGAGAGCACGCCGGACACGTGGACCGCCTCGCCGCCGATGTAGGAGGCCCAGGCCGCGAGCAGGCTGCCGATGATCTCAAGGCGCGGCTCCCGCAGCCGCGCCACCAGGACCGTCGTGGCGACACCGAATGCGACGCCCACCAGCACGCTGCCGACCGCGAGCACGCCAAACGACAGCGCCGCCTGTCCCGCGTCGAACAGCCCGGTCAGCGCGGCGGCCACGGCGAAGCGGAACAGCACGAGGCCCGTCGCGTCGTTCACCAGGCTCTCGCCCTCCAGCAGCACCACCACGCGGCGCGGCAGCGGCACCTGGGCCAGCACCGCCTTGGCGGCCACGGCGTCCGGCGGGGACACGATGGCGCCCAGCGCGAAGCAGGCGGCCCATGGCAAGGAGGGCATGGCCCAGTGCGCGACGACGCCCACCACCGCCGTGGTGAACGCGACCGCGCCCACGGCAAGCTGCATGATGATGCGCAGGTTGTCGCGGAAGTCCCGCCAGGAGGTGAAGAACGCGCTGGACATCAGCAGCGGCGGCAGGAACAGCACCAAGGCGAGGTCGGGATCAAGCTCGATGTCCGGCGTGCCCGGGACCAGCGCCAGCACGATGCCGCCGAGGATCAGCGCGGCTGCTGGCGGCATGCGCAAGCGCCGGGCCAGCAGCTCAAGCCCGACGATGGCGGCCAGCAGCAGCAGGACCAGCTCGAACCGGGCGACGGGGGTGGTCACGAGGCGAAGCCGCCGCGCCGGTCGGCCGCCTCCGCCGCCGGGCGCTCCCCAGGCGGGCCGAAGCCGCCGCCGCCGGAGGTTTCCAGCCGGACCCGGTCGCCCCGGCGCAGGCGGAGGTTGCCGACCTTGGACGCCAGCGCCGTTTCCTGCCCGTCGCGGATCAGCAGCAGCCGCCCCGGCGCCCCCGGCAGGCCGCCGTCAAGGCCGTAGGGGCGCGATTTGAAACGTTCGAGGTTGGCGGTGAACACTGCCTCCTCGCAATCCACCCGCCATTCCCGCACCAGGCCCAGCCCGCCGCGGCGACGCCCGGCGCCCCCGCTGTCCGGCAGCAGGGCATACTCGGTGACAGTCAGCGGCACCTCGCTCTCGATCATCTCGACCGGGATGTTGGCGTTGTTGTGCATGCCGTGGGAATAGGCGCTCAGCCCGTCTTGCAAAGGGTGCGCGCCGCCGCCGCCGACCTCGATCTCCACCAGCACGGACCGGGCCGCGGCGCCGGCGATGGTCTGGAACGTGCAGACGTAGCTCGCGCCGTAGTACGCCGCCGGGATGCGGCCGGGCACCGCCTGGTGCAGCGCGCCCAGCAGCGTGGTGGCCAGGCGGTGGGACACGACGATGCGGTTGGCGACCGGCGCCGGGTGGCGGGCGTTGACGATCAGGCCCTCCGGCGCCACCACGCGCACCGGGCGGGCACAGCCGGCATTGGCCGGGATCGGCTGGTCCGCGCAGGCCATCACGGCGTACATCACCGCGGACCCCGATGAGGCGAGCGTCGCGTTGATGGGTCCCAAGGCCTGCGGCCCGCAGCCTGATAGATCCACAACCATTTCTTCGCCCGCCACGGTGATGGCGGCGTGGATGCGGACCGGCGCGTCGGTCAGGCCGTCGTCGTCGATCACGTCCTCGAACTCGTAGGTGCCGTCCGGGATGCGCCCGATCATCGCGCGCATCGCCCGTTCGGAGCCGTCGAGGATCTGCGCGCAGGCCGCCACCATCCGCCCCGCGCCGTAGCGGCCGCACAGCCGCCGCAGGTTCGCCTCCCCCACCGCGAGCGACGCCATCTGCGCCTGCAAGTCGCCCCACAGCATGTCGGGACGGCGGACGTTCTGCCGCATGACGGCCAGCACCTCCGCGTTCAGCACGCCGCCCTGCACCAGGCGGAGCGGAGGGATGCGCAGCCCTTCCTGGAACACCTCCGTCGCCGTCGCGCCGTAGCTGCCAGCAGCGATGCCGCCCATGTCGAGGTGGTGGCACAGCGTGCCGACGATGGCCACACGCTCCCCGTCCGCGAACACCGGGCGGAAGGCCAGGATGTCCGGGATGTGCTGGCCGCCGCAGTAGGGGTCGTTGGTGATGACCACGTCGCCCTCCCCCCACGCCGCCAGCGGCAGGAAGTCCCGCAGCACCGTTTGCAGCCCGGCGCCCATCGAGTTCAGGTGCTGCGGGATGCGCGCGGACTGCGCGACGTTGTGGCCGTCCGCGTCGAACACCGCGGTCGAGTAGTCCAGCAGCTCCCGCACCACCGTGGAGCGGCTGGTGCGCCAGATGGTCACGTCCATCTCCGCCGCCGCGGCGGTGAGGGCGTTGCGCAGGATTTCCAGCTCGATGGGTCCGAGCGGGGTCATGGCGTGGACCGCCGGGCGATCAATGCGCCGTGCGGGCCGGGTTCGCAGGTCCAGCCTTCGGTGAGCAGCACGGTGGTGTAGTCCTCCTCGATCAGCAGCGGCCCGGGCATGGGACCGGCGACGTGGCTTCGATGCACGACCGAGACCTCCTGCCAGCCGTCCAGGAACATCGGGCGACGGTGCGGCGGCCGGGCGTGCGGTGCCGCTTCCGGTCCCGACCCGCCCGGCGTCATCGCGTCCAGGCGGCCGGTCGCCGCAAGGCGGAGGGTGACGACATCGACGGGATCGCCCGGGTTCGCGTAGGAGAACCGCTGCCGGTGCATGTCGTGGAACGCGGCGACGGCCGCTTGCAGCCCGGCCTCGTCGGTCATCCCCTCCCACGGCACCACCAGCTCGAACGCCTGGCCGCGGTAGCGCATGTCGGCGGCGAAGGCGAGCGCCTGCCGGTCCCGCCCCATGCCGTCCGCGTCCAGCAGCGCCCTGCCCTGCTCCCGTAGCACAGCGGCGGCCTGCGCCAGCGCCGGAAGGCTCGCGGGGTCTGCCGGCAGCAGGCGGCTGCTCGCCAGGTCGTGCACGATGTCGGACGCCAGGATGCCGCCGGCGGAGAAGGTGCTGGCGTCGGCCGGGAACACGACCTCCGTGATGCCCAGCTCGTCCGCGACCTCGACCGCGTGCAGCCCGCCGGCGCCGCCGAACGACAGCAGGCTGAAGCCGCGGGGGTCCAGCCCCTTCTCGAACAGGCTCAGCCGGATCGCGGCGGCAAGGCTGGTGTTGGCCAGCGCGACCACGCCCGCCGCCGCCTGATCGGGACCCAGGCCCAGCGGGGTGCCCACCTCCGCCGCCAGCACCGCCCGCGCCGCGCCCGCGTCGAGCGGCAGCGCGCCGCCCAGGAAGAACCCGGCGTCCAGCCGCCCGAGCAGGAGGTTGGCATCGGTGACGGTGGGACGCAGGCCGCCGCGCCCGTAGCAGGCCGGGCCGGGCCGCGCCCCTGCGCTGTGCGGCCCGACGGCAAAACGCCCGGCCTCATCGACCGCCGCGATCGAGCCGCCGCCCGAACCGACCGTGCGGATTTCCACCATCGGCAGGCGCACCGGCAAGCCATCGACCTCGCCCTGCATCATCTGCGTGACCCGGCCGCCGCTTACCACGCATACGTCGAAGCTGGTGCCGCCCATGTCGATGCCGACCACGCTGTCGAGGCCCAGGCCGGCCGCGGTGCGGCTGGCGGCCAGCGCCCCGCCGCTCGGGCCGGACAGCAGCAGCCGCACCGGCTGCTTCGCGGCGCCAGCCGGGCCGCCCACGCCGCCGGTGGACTGCCCGCGCACCAGCCGGGCGGTGCGGCCG
>CAXUJE010000056.1:15053-21148 GCA_964251035.1 uncultured Acetobacteraceae bacterium | reverse complement strand
GAAAGCGCCCTGGGCTGGAACCCCGCGTCCACAATCTGAATTGTGCAGCAAAGCCCCTAAAAACGGCTTGGCACAAAACCCCATACAAGCAGCTACCTTGTTGAACACAACTGGTTAATGAGCAATCGTTCCTTGAGCAGCAGAAACACCTGGAACCCGCGTGTTACCACTGGCAGCAGACCCCATATCGTCTCTAGGCCCATCAATCGCGCTAGCTGGTCCAACGTTCCGTTGATATGCGCTTGCTGTTGGCTGGATAGAAGTGGTACAGCCGCCAAGTAGGCCTATTATCAAAACCACTACTTGCAGAAGTGATACCATTATCAAGTTTTGCCGCGTCATCATGGTCGCTCCATTGCATGTTAGCCCGTTTGCAACCAATGCATAACGGTTGGCTTGGGGGCAGGGGCTACGCATGAAAGCTTGTGTCGGTTCCGCATAGAGTCCGTCAGCTAAGCAGCGATTCGTTGATCGTGACACATTTGGCGCTGCCTTTCACTGTTGAGTTTGACCATCGCATGCTTGATGGCGATTTCGAGGTGTCCGACGGAGAGAAAGGTGCCGTAGGTGAGGAAATGACGCTTGAGATCGCGCCAGGATCGCTCGACGTCGTTGAGCTCGGATTAGCACAATGGGGTGGACGCCCCTGATGGCATCCGTGTGCCAAGGCGGCGGCATCGACCGACCACATGAGGAGGCGTCCGTGGGGCAGGCCAGCACGATCGGATCGGACATCGCGAAACACATCTTTCAGGCGCACGGGGCGGATGCGTCCGGCCGTGCGGCGTTCCGCAAGCGCCAGGCGGGACTTCGCCGTCTGGCTCGGGCCCGTGCCGCCGCGGGGATCGGGCGGCGGCAAGCAGAAGCTCGGCGCGGTGTCGAAGAGGGGTGAGCGGACCATCCGGCGCCTGCTCATCTCGGGCGCGAGCGCGGTGGTGCGCTGGGCCAGCCAGCGCGGCGTACCGCACGGCTCGTGGCTGGCGGGGATTCTGGCGCGCAAGCCGACGATGCTGGTCACCAGGGACGGTTTCGCCGTCCTTGCCTCCGGCAGATCGCTGCGCGGTGGCCCTGGCCAACAAGACGGCCCGCGCGGCCAACCTTTCCTGACGGAGACTGCCTGGGCGTCAAGCCCATGGGCGCGCCCACCGGCCGAGGCCGGGCAAAATGCGCCGGGTCCTCGGCCGTGCCCACATCGGCCAGCACGGATGCGACCCGATGCCGGGCACGCCCATCGGCAGGCGGCAGGCCGGTCTCGCCTTTGCCAGAGGGCGCACCGCTTGGCCGGCGGCCATCGGCCCGCGCAGCCGCCGCCAGGCTGCCAGCATGGGCCGGACAACCGGCGCCGAGCCGTCGCGGCCGGCGTCCTGCCCCGTCCACGACGCAGGTCGCCGTCAGCTTCTGCGACGCGTCCAAACCAACGCACCGGGTCATCGGACCGCCTCCCATGCTGCGGACCGCCGGGCCACAGCGCCCGGACCGCAGCATCATGGATCGCCTATGCCCCCGCCGCGATGACCCGATGCCCACAGATGACGCAGGACGCTGCGAGCGGGTTGAGGCGCCTCCACGGATCATGGTCAGACGGCTCGGACGTAGGCTCCGGGCGCGAGGCTTGGGGCCGGCCAGATGCTCGTGTCTGCCGGCCGCGGTCTCGGCGTGGTCACGGCGACCCTATCTGGCCGCATTCTGCCAACCCATCCGACTCCGCCCGGCCTTAAAGCGTGGCCGGCGCATCTCCCTGCACCGGCCACGCTTCAGGCGTGCGCCTGCGTTGCGCTCGCCAGCAGCTTGCGGAACCGGTCGCGCTCCTCTGGCGGCTCGATCATCTCGACGCAAGCGGCCTCGAGTTCGGCGGGCGTCTTGACGGTCAGCAGTGCACGCCGCAGCAAATGCGGCGCGACCGGGCCCATGATGAGGGTCAGCACCTTGGCGGCAGCGTCGACCGTGACGGTCGGCAAGCCCGCGCCGCCCGGCGCCCCCGCGCTTGACCGCAGCACGGCAAGCCCGCCATCGACGGCCATGATCTTCAGCAGCTCGGCCTGCACCTGCCCGCGCGCCCGCTCCTCCGGGATGAGCTCGGCAAGCATCTTGCCAAGCTCCTCGGGCGTCTGGGCCTCGCGCATCGCCTTGCGAAGATGGAAGCCGGCCATCGGACCCAGGTAATGCGCGAGGCGGCGCTCCATCGTCGCGAGCGAGGCGCCCCCCAGCGCCTCCAGCTCGGCGGCCGGGCGCTTCGCCTGGCGGTCCCGGCTGGCCGCGGCCGTGACCGCCGTCGCGTCATGGCCATCGGGTCCGACAGGCGCGCCATCCTCGCGCAGCGCGCTCCGGAGCGCCTGCGCCATCTCGGAGGCGCTCTGGAACCGGTCCTCCGGGCGCTTCGCCAGCGCCGTCTCGATGACCCGGACGACCGCCGCCGGCAGGTCAGGCCGCAGCGCGCCGAGCGGTTCGGGTTCTTGATGGAGGATCTTGTGCGTCGCCGCGACGAAGTTCGGCGCCTGGAAGCAGCGATGGCCCGACAGCATCTCGTACAGCACGCTTCCCATCGAGAACAGGTCGGAGCGCGCGTCGACCGCGTCGCCCAGGCACTGCTCGGGCGACATGTAGCATGGCGTTCCCACCAGGACCGAGCTCATGGTCGCGTCAAGGGAGAGCGCGCGCGAGATGCCGAAATCCGTCACCTTGATGCCATCCGCCCGCGTGAGCAGGATGTTCGCCGGCTTGATGTCGCGGTGGATGACGCCGAACGCGTGCGCGTAAGTCAGCGCCTCAAGCACGTCCAACGCGATCCTGCCTGTCGCTGCCAGGCCGACCTGGGTGCCGCGGCGGAACGTCCGGCCCAAGTCCTTGCCGTCAACGAACTCGAGCACGAGGAACGGGCTGCCCTCGTGCATGGAGAAGTCGTGGATGCCGACGATGTTCGGATGGATGCAGCGGCCGACCATCTTCGCCTCGTTGCGGAATCGCGAGACGTAGTGCGCGCGGTCGTCGCCTTCGAGCAGGTCGGTGCGGACCAGCTTGATCGCGACTGTCCGCTCGATGTCGGGATCAAGGGCCTTGTACACGACACCCATCGCGCCCCGGCCGAGCACGCCTTCGACGCGGAACTTGCCGATGGACTTCGGAATCTCCGGCATCGCCGCCGCCGCTGGCGGCCGGGCAGGCTGAACGCGGCTATCGGGCTTCGCGGCATTCGGAGTGGCTTTCATCGGCTCGGCCCGCCGCCCGCGCGCTTCAAAACCGGCGTGACGTGTGCGGAGGCCATGCGTACGATTGCCGCGGTGCGAGACACCAAGACTGCCATGAATGCCTCCTGACCTTCGTTGCAGCGGTGCGGTATGGATGCACGAAGCAGGGTCCCGGCGTCTGTGGGGAAAGCCACACTGGATGCCGGACTGGCGCGGTCGCCGCCGCTGGAGCATGACCGTATCAGGTGTCGTCACCCGATCGGTAGGCATGCTCGCAAAAACAAGGCTTGAAGCGTGACCGGTGCATCGGCTTCGCTTCAGTCGCCGATCAGGCTGAACGCGGCAACCAGGCTTCGCCGCATCCGGTTGAACGACATCGCCAGGGAGCCGATCTCGTCGTTCGACGTCACGTCGAACTCCGGGATGTCCATGTTCCCGAGGCTGATCTCATTCGCCGTGCGCGAGATCTTGCGGACCGGGCCGATGATGAGCCGGTGCAGCAGCAGGTTCAGCACGGCCAGCATGGCGACGAAGACCACGGCGAGCGCCGCCATGATGCTCAGAAGGCTCGCCCGCGCGCGGGACAGGACGACCTGCTCCGGGACCGACACGATCTGCGCGCCGACGATGCTGCCGGGCCTCCAGCCGAACCCGTTGGCGCTGCCGTACACGTCGATCATCGAGGGCGGCGCCGCCTGCGGGGTCGAGTGGCAGGACAGGCAGCCGTCCTCCGTGACCCGCACCGGCTGCGAGAACGACATCACCGCTCCGGCCTCGGTGGTCCGCTCGGTCGTCAGCGTGGTCAGCTCGGGATGCGTTTGGAACGTCTGGATGATCGTCTTCTCCCAGTCCGTCGGGCGGTCGGACGGGTTGGTCGGGTTGTCCACGGGCTGGCGCAGCGAGTAGCCGGGCCGTTCCTTGGCGAGCAGGTCGAAGCTGCGCTGGGCCGCGAAGAACGGGATCGCCTGCGGCAGGAACTGCACCTTGGCTGCCCGGGCCAGCAGCGGCGCGACCTCGGCGTCGGTGTAGTGCAGGATGGTGTTCGCGCTGGCCATCATCACCGCGGCTTCCGAAAACACCGCCTTGCGGGCGAGGGCGCGGCTGAGGACGTCAACAAAGATCCCGGCGAGCGCCAGCCCCACCACGAACGCCGCGACCATCACCAGGTTGAACTTGAGCTTAAGGGTCATCGGCCCCCTCCTCATCGGTTGAGCAGATACACAAGCTCGGTCTGCGTGAGCACCCCGGTCTCGGGATCGCCGAGGGAGCGCTGGAACGTCCGGATGGCCGCCACCGTCGGCCCGTTCAAGCGCCCGTCCATGGGGCCGGCATAGCCGCTGCGGGCGAGGGCGGCTTGCAGCCGCTTGATCCTGCTGACGCCGGGCGGCTCGCTTCTGCCGGCGGCCCTTGGCGCCTCGGCGCCGCGGGCGGGCGCTGGCGGCTGCGGTGGCGTCTCCGGCTGAGGCCCGGCCGGGTCAGGGCGGGGGGCGGCATCGCTGTCCGCGTCTGGCGGAGCCGCCTCGGCCGACGCCGGCGCGGCGCTTGCTGCGGCGCTTGCGGGCGACAGCAGCGTTTGCACCGTCCCGTCCGGGAAAGCAGGTCCGGCCTGCAGCATGGCAGCCGTCGCGTCCCAGCCCTGCCCGGCCTGGAAGCCGGCCAGGAGGCGCTCCCCGAACCGCGCGGCGCCGTCGCGCTCCGTGAGGTTGAGCGCGAGGTGCAGGCCGGCCGGCAAGCGCTTGCCGGCCTCGCTCGCCGTTTCGCCGGCCGCCGGGGCCGCCAAGCCAAGATCCGCGTAAAGGGTCCCGCCGGTCCCCGCGAGGGCGTTGAGCAGGGCCTGCACGACGACGCCCTGCCGGGCCGGATCAACGCGGCCGTCCGACCCAGCGTCGGACGGCATCAGGAACAGGTGGTCCGCGGCCGAGACGGCCATGCCGCAGGCATAGATGAGCGCGGTCCCGGGCCGGTCTTTCTCGACCTGCGCCGCGAAGTCGTCGATCGCGCTCCGCATCGCCACCGCAGAGGGGTTGAGGACCGCCTGCACGGCCAGGCCCTGCGCGCTCAGGCGGTCGCGCAGGCCGCGGGCGGCGGGGCCGCAGACGCCTCCTCCTGCCTGGCTCGCGTCGCGGTCAACGCCGATGACCAAGGCGAGGCCAGGCGGTTCGGCCATGGCAGGCCCGCAGCCGAACTGGCCGATTCCCGCAAGGGCAAGGGCCATGAAGCTACGGCGGGCACGCCGGGCGCGGTTGCGGGTCATGGTGTCCGCCTCGCTTGCTCGGCATTGCCGGCGGTGAACTTCGCATCCGCCGCGTCCTCGCGCCGCCCGCCGCTGACCGGCAGCCAACTGGTCCAGCCGAGCTGGCAGGGTGCCGCGGGGCCAAGCGCCGGTTCCGGCACCGCATGCGCCGCCAAGACCGGGTTGAAGGCGAAGCCGACCTCGTCGCCAAGGTAAGCCCGCGTGAGCGAGGCGAGCCGCGCCAGCAGCGCGCCGCCCGGCGACAGCGCCTTGAACTCGGCCAGCCCGAGCGGGCCGATGCGCAGCACGATCCGCGACTGCACGTCCCAGGCCCGCGCGCCGGCGGCGGCGTCCACCCCAAGCTGGTTGAACTGCCCTATGCCGCCCTTGGGGCCGCCCTTGGGCAGCGCCGTCATCTGGTCACGGCCGAGCTCAAGCCAGGTTCCGGCGAACTGCTCGACCTCGACCGGCTGCCCGAGCCAGTCGGACAGGAGGGCGGCGAGCCGGTCAGCCGAGCGCGGCCGCGCCGCAAAGGCGCCCGCGTAGAACAGCAGCGGGTCGGCGCCGACGGGCAAGCGCGCCAGCAGCCCGGGGTCCGCGTAGCCGGTCAGCGCCCGCAGGCTGCGGCCCAGCCCGCCCTGCGGCGACGCCGCGCCCGTGCCGCCGCGCGCCGCCGC
>CAXUJE010000056.1:6792-15043 GCA_964251035.1 uncultured Acetobacteraceae bacterium | reverse complement strand
CGGTGCGGCCGGTACTTGATCCCCGCGGCGGCGAACTGGGCAATCGGCCGCTGCGCCAGAACGTCGAGGAAGCCCGCCAGGGCGTCCGAACGCCCGCGGCGCTCGGCGTTCGCGGTTTCCGTGTAGGGCCGTGGCAGCACGCCGGCCGGGCCGGTCAGCCCGATGGCGCCGGGCGTGGCCGTGAAGCCGGACGGCGTTGGCCGCACGGCGAGCATGTCGGCGGATGCGAAGGCCAGCCCGGACGGCGCCTGGAACCGGATCGCGGCGCCGGGGTCGCCCTGGCCGCTGGCCCGCATCATCACCGCGACCGCGGCGTCGAAGCTGAAGCGCGACGGCACGTCGAGCAGGTCCTGGAGCAGCGACCGCGGCCGGCGAGGCTCCTGCATGGCGGGCGCCGGCACGGCAAGGCGCGCATCGGACGGGGCCGGGTCGGCGGCCCTTGGCGCTTCGGCCAGCCTGGCCGTCACAGCAGCACCCGCGCGCCGGCCCGCGCCGCGAAGCGGGCGACGCTGCCGGGGCGCCCGCGCAGCACGGCGTCCGTGCGGACAAAGGAGTTGACGGTGGTGTGCAGGGCCAGGAAGCGCGACAGGACGGAGGCCAGCAGGAACAGGCCGCCGCTGTCCCAAGCGCCCGGCTCGAACTCAAGCGTCACGTCCAGCCCGCGGCAGAAGCTCCCCAGCCGCGCGCCCGGCACCCGCGCCGTCGCCTCGCGCGACCGGACCCCGGCCAGCCCGGCGATGGCGGCCCGGCTGTCCGCGGTGTCGCGCACGTCATACAGCCGCAAGACCTCGCGCAGGCTGTCGGCCGCATGGGCGCCGCCGACAACCGACAAGTGCCCGAGCGAAAGCTGCGATATCAGGCGCCAACTGCGGCGCTCCCGCAGCGGCGCGCGCCAGGCCGAGGTCGGCGCGGTCAGGCACACGATGTCGGCCACCGAACTCAGCCCATCGGCCGGGGACAGCCGCAAAAGGTTGCCGCCGAACGGCAGCTTGCGCGGCAGGTCGCGGTTGGTGCACAGCGCATCGACCGAAAGCACCTTGTCCGCCGGGCTTGCGGTTGAGAGCCGCGGGTCGAACGGGGCGAGCAGGACATCGGTGCCGCCGATGGCACCGGGGCTGTCGCGGCGTGTCACGTTGAACACCCCGGCGCCCGGCTCCCCGGCGCCTGATCCATCGGATGCCGCGGCGCCGGGCTGGCGGTAGAACGGGCGCCACGGCTTGCTCGTGCCGTCGCCGGCGACCTCGCGGACCCGTTCGACGCTCCAAACCTCAAGCGCCCGCGGGCGGCGGTAGTCGGGCACGACGGGGTACTCGGTGCGGGTGCCGTCGAGGGCGATCGGCTCGCACTGCCGGGGGAACAGGTTGACGACCGGGGTGCAGCCGAGCGCCAGGCAGTCGCGGCCCAGCCGGCGTTCCAGCGCCGGCACCGCCTGGTCGAAATAGATGAACAGGTCGAGCCGGTCCGTTTCCTGCACCAGCGTGCGGGCTTCCAGCCCCTTGAAGTCGATGAACAGGAACTTCTCCGGAAGCGCGAAGTATTCCGTCAGCAGCCGGAAGCCGGAGAAGGAGCGCGCCGACCAGGGATACAGCGCCTCCTGCGGCGCGAAGCCGGCCGGCTGAACGCTCGCGGCCGGCAGCAGGGTCGGCCGGTCGTCGTTGGGGCCGTTGGCCAGCGCCACCCCGCAGGTGTGGCCGGCGAGCAGCTCGTACAGCGCCAGCGTCTGCTCGGACGGGCCGCGCAGGAAGCAGCGCAGCGCGTCGATGCCAAGCTCGGCGAAGGTCGCTTCGGGGTCGGTGAGCTTGAGCGTGACGCGCATGCTGCTGCGGGCACCCTGCGCCGCCGGGTTGACGGGTGCGGTGAGCGGCAGGCCAGTGAGGCGCACGGACTCGATCTCGATAGGCCACAGGGTGTTGGCATAGGCGGTGCGGAAGCGGACGGCCTCGCCCCCAACCGGCTCGGTGTCGAGCGTCGTGCCGGACGGGACGACGAGGGGTACGCGCAGGTCGGGCTTGCAGGTGAACTGCACGATGGCGGCGGAGGGCACGGGCGCCAGATAGTGCGGATACAGCACGCCGAGCAGGGCGTCGCTGATTTCCGGGAACTCGTCGTCCAGCCGCTGCTGCGCCCGCGCCGACAGGAAGGCGACGCCTTCCAGCAGGCGCTCGACGTGCGGGTCATCGACCGTGTCCGCGCCCAGGCGCAGGCGGCCGGCGATCTTCGGATGCGCCTCGGCGAAGTCCCTCGCCAGGCCCCGCAGCGCGTCGAGCTCGCGGTTGTAGAAGGGAAGCAGGCTGTCGGTCATCGCTTATGCGTCTCCCACCGGCCGCAGCGTGACGTCCGCGGTCGTCGTGTCGATCAGCGTGTCGAAGCTGATCGCCTCCGGCAGCGGCTCCATCAGCAGCAGCGCGTTGATCCGCAGCACCAGCGTCGCGCGGAGCGGGGAAGCGCCCTCGGCCACCTGCACCCGGACCTGCGCGAGCCGCGGCTCGAAGCGGTGGATGGCCTCCTCGATCTCGGCCCGCAGCACCTCGCGCTCGCGCCCGTCGTTGAAGGCGCCGGCGGTGAAGTCCGAGATGCCGTATCCCAGCGGGGAGGTGCGCAGCGCAGCACCTGCCGCCGAACGCCACGGGCGCCGCGCGTTGAGCAGGCACTCGACATCCCGGTGCACGGACGCGCGCAGCCCGGCGACCGTCTCGGCCGCGCTCTGCACGCGGTCGCGCGCCTGGTCGGGACGGGCGTCCAGCAGCCGGTCGAGCAGCGACGCGCCCGCCCTCGCCTCCTGGCCCCATACCTTCTGGCCATAGGCCGACATCACGCGAACTCCAGGGACTGCAACTGAGTGACCGGAACGCCCTCGTGGCCCACGAGGAACACGCGCTGGCCGCTGCCGCGCACCGGTGCCATGTCCGACCACCCGGTGCCGCGGCCCAGGCGCAGGCCGTCGTCGGCGCCCGCATCCGTCTCGTAAAGAACCGGCAGATAAACGTCGCCATCCGGACCGTCCCGGACGCTCATGGTGCAGCGGCGCCAGAACAGGTCGCGCGGGCGCTTCGGCGGGTGGAAGTCCATGCCGAGCACCCGCTCCACCGGAACCCAGAAGTACTTGCCGGTCGTGGTCAGCACCTCGACGCTGCCGTTGCACAGGTCGTCGGCGTCGCGGAAATCGTCGAATGCGGTTCCGTTGGCGGTGCCGGGCATGGGTGCGCGCATCGCCTCGGCCGCCTCGGCCGCCTTGGCCGCCGCCGGCCGGTCGCCGGCGCGCATCGCCACCAGCGCCGCCAGGATGGCCCGCTGCACCGCCGTCGGCTCGCCCAGGAACTCCGGCAGGCGTCCGTCGCCCACAAGCTGCCGCCGCGCCATGGCCGCCCGCAGCAACTGGCGGAACTCGGCGATGACGAGCGCCGCGTCCGGCTCGGCCGCCTCGGCGGCGACGAGGACGGCGTCGGCGCGCTCAAGCTCGCCTGCGAACAGCAGCAGCTCCGCGAGCAGCACGCGGCTCCCGGCGTCGGCGGGGTTGCGGCGGACGGACTGCCCGGCGGCGGCGACCGCGGGGCCAAGCTGCCCTTGCCGGAACAGCGTTCCGGCCTCGTTGCTGGTCATGCTCGTTTCTCCTGGTGTATGGCGGCCATGGCAGGCCGTCCCGGCGGGTTCGGCATCATGCTTCCGTGCCCGGCGTGGTGAAGCCGGTGACCAGCCGGAACGTGGTCGATACGTCGTCAAGCTGGTAATAAGGCTGCAGGTGGATCACGCAGCCGAACGAGCCTGGCCGGCCCGGCAGCTCCTGCACCTGCACCGAACTCGACACGAGCGGGTGGCGCGCCCGGCTGTCCGACGTGGCCGCCAGGTTCGCGTTGGTGTAGCCGGACAGCCACTTCCGCAGCCGGCGCTCGATCTCGCCGGCATCGGAGAAGGAGCCGGTCAGGTCCCGCCCGATGACCTTCACGTAGTGGGCGAAGCGCGACACGCAGAGCATGGCGCTGATCTGCGCGGACACGCGCCGGTTGGCTTGGTAGGGCGAAGGCTCCCGGCCCGGCGTGTCGGGCTGCCTCGCCTGCAGGCTGTGCACCGAGGCGAACGCGGCGTCGCCGTACGGCAGGGTGTTGAGCGGCATCAGGCCGGCCAGCACCAGGTCACGCTCCTGCCGGTCGGTCAGCGCGAGGTCGAGCGAGGCCCGGCTCCATCCCGTCTCTGGCCCGAAGGCGAAGTCGTCCTGCGGCAAGTCCAGCACCAGCCCGCCGCCGACGCGGTCCGTGCTGACGCCGCGGACATCGGCGGGCCAGTTGTGCAGGAGGTGCGCCCGCCCGGCCGTGGCGGCGAAGGCGTAGCCCGCGACGAACCAGGGCCGCTCCCCCACGGACGGCGCATGCTCCTCGTACCAGAGGCTGTCGAGGGGCGCTGACCAGCGCGCCCGGGCCAGGATGCGCGGCATGGTGACGCAGAGGAACCGGGCGTCCTCCCGGGCCGTGAGCGCCCGCCAGCGCCCGTACTCGGCGCCGTCCAGCAGCGCCGCCACGTTGTGCGACAGCACGAGGTCGTCGAAGCGGTCCACGCCGAGCAGCGCCGGCGAGGCGGCCAGCACGACCGGGACGAACGCCGCCGCCGCCACGCTCGCCAGCGCCGCCATGACCGACACGTCGTCCACCGGCGCCATGTCGCCGGCGGCGCGAGGCTCCGGGCGGTGCCGCACCTCGTGGTCGATGACCAGGAGGCCGAACGGCTCCCCGCCCGCCTGGCCGAACTCGTTCTCGTAGACCATCCGGAACACGTTGGACTGGTCGAACTCGACGACGCGGGCGAGGTCCCGTTCCAGCTCCCGCCAGGTGGCGGACAGCACGACGATCTTGAGGCGCCGGCCCGGCTCGAACCGCCGCACGAGCCAGGCAAGGCCGCGCCAGGAGCCTTCCAGGCGCTGGAGCCGCGGCTCGTGCAGCACGGCGTCGAGCTGCGCCGCCAGCATCCGGTCGATGGCCGCCACGTCGCGGTCGACCAACCCGCGCAGCCGCCCAGGCTCCAGGCGCAGCGCCGCCGCGAGCCCAGGACCGAACCACCTGGCGAGCGCGCCTCCCTCGTCGTGCAGGAAGGCGGCCAGGGCGTCGCCGAAGCCGGCCGCCTCCGGACGGCTGTGCCGCCCGGAGAGCATGGCGTCGCGCAACGCCGCCGGCTCTGCCACCATGGCCGTGCTGGACACGCCCGTGCTGGACATGATCGGGCGCTCAGGCGCGTTCCGGGATGCGGGCGACCATGCGCAGGCTGGCCGTCAGCTCCTCAAGCTGCAGCCAGGGGCGCATGAAGGCGACGGCGTTGTAGGCGCCGGGCCGCCCCGGCACTTCCCGGACCTCGACCCGCGCTTCCCGCAGCGGGAACTTCGCCTTGCTGTCCGGTCCGGCGCCCTCGTTGGTGTTGACGTAGCGCCGGATCCAGTTGTTGAGCCAGCGCTCGCAGTCCTCCACTTCCATGAAGCTGCCGATCTTGTCGCGCGCCATGACCTTCAGGTAGTGCGCGAACCGGCTGGTCGCCATGATGTAGGGCAGCCGCGCCGAGATGCGCGCGTTGGCGGTCGCCTCGGGCTTGTCGTACTCCTTCGACTTCTGCGCGGACTGCGCGCCGAAGAACACCGCGTAGTCCTGGTTCTTGTAGTGGCACAGCGGCAGGAAGCCGAGCGTGGACAGCTCGTACTCGCGCCGGTCGGTGATGCCGACCTCGGTCGGGCACTTCGCGTCGAGGTCGCCGTCGTCGGACTGGAAGATGTGCTGCGGCAGGTTATCGACCTTGCCGCCGCCCTCGGCGCCGCGGATCGCGGTGCAGAAGCCGTTCTTCGCGAAGGCCTCGGTGAGCCGCGCGCCCATGACGAAGGCCGCGTTCATCCAGCAGTAATGGTCGTGCTGCATCGCCAGCGACGTGCCGCCGGGTTCGGTCGGCGCCTCCTCGTAGCCGAACTCGTCGATGGGGCGCGTGCGGTCGCCGTAGGGCAGCCGGGCGAGCACGCGCGGCATGACGAGCGACACGAAGCGGCTGTCCTCGCTGTCGCGGAAGCCGCGCCACTTGAGGTACTCGACGGTGTCGAAGATCTTCGCGAGGTCGCGCGGGCGCGACAGGTCGCTCCACTGCTCGAACCCCATCAAGGAGGCGCTGGCGGCGGAGATGAACGGCGCGAAGGCGGCGGCGCTGACGTTGGAGATCAGCCGCAGCGCCTCGATGTCCTCGGGGTGGTTGGTCCACTCGTAGTCGCCGATCAGCGCGCCGTACGGCTCGCCGCCGGGCGTGCCGAACTCGTTCTCGTAGATCTTGCGGAACAGCAGGCTTTGGTCGAACTCGACGGCGCGGGTCAGGTCGCGGTGCAGCTCGCGCTTGGACGCGTTCACCACCCGGATCTTGAGGTTGGTGCTGGTCTCGCTGCTCATCACCAGGTAGTGCAGGCCGCGCCAGCTTCCTTCGAGCTTGAGGAAGCGCGGGTCGTGCACGATCGCGTTGAGCTGCGCGGAAAGCGCCGCGTCGATCTGCTTGACCGCGGCCTCGATGGTCCGGCTCAGGTTGCGGTCGAAGCTGACGGTGCCCTTGTTGGCCTCCTCGATCAGCGTGCGGACCAGGTCCTGGGCGCGGTCGGGTTCGGTCTGCTTGGTGGCCGACACGACCTGGTCAAGCAGCCCCGGCGCGTCCGCGTAGCCCGGCGCTGCCTCGTGAAGCGGATTGCTGTCCGACATCTCTAGTCCTCCTTGCCGATGCCAAGCTCGCCCGAGATCGACTGGAGGTCGGCCTTGCTCTTCAGGATCTGCTCAAGCAGCAGCTCCAGGTTCTCCGAGCGGTCGGCCTTGCTCATCAGGTCGCGCAGCCGGTTGCGGGTTTCCAGCAGCGCGCGCAGCGCCGGGACCTGGTCCAGCACGCGGCCCGGCTCGAAGTCCTCGATGCCGTTGAAGCGCAGGTCGACCGCCATCGCGCTGCCGTCGCCGGCCAGCTTGTTCTCGACCTTCAGCTTGAGGCCGGGCGCCAGGCGCTGCAGCACCTCGTCGAAGTTGTCGCGGTCGATCTGGATGAACTTGCGCTCGCCGAACGGGCGCAGCGGCTGCGTCGGGTCGCCCGAGAAGTCGCCGACGACGCCGACGACGAACGGCAGCTCGCGGATGACCTCGGCGCCCTCGGTTTCCACCTCGTAGGTGATGTGGACGCGCGGGCGGCGCACCCGGGCGAGCTTCTCATGGATACTGGCGCTCATGGTTGATCCTTGCATGCGGTTTGAGGTGAAGCTTAGCCGGGTCACTCTGACGGCCGCCTGACGCCCGCTCCGGTCAGGACAGCCGACCGGGCGGCGAGGTCGGGCATCAGCTCGCGCAGAAGCTCGGGCCAGGGCAGCCTGGCCCGGCGCACAGCCTCCTCCAGCGTGAAGCTGAGCGGCGAGTTCGGCTCGTTCTCGCGGAAGGCGGCCGCGATCCGGATGATGTCGTCGAGCATCGCGTCGCGGGTCCGGGGCGCGGACGGGCCGCGCTGCGGCGCTTCGGGCGCAGCGTCCGCCGCCGCCGGGCCGGCTTCGCCGCCGTCCGCCGGCTCCGCGGGCGCAAGCTCGTCGTTGGGGACGTAGCGCTCGACCAGCCGCTGCATGCTTTCGAGCAGGCTGCGCACGCGCCCGGTCGCCGGGACCGCGTTGCCCTCCGCCACGCGCGCGACGGCCTGCTCCAGGGACCGCCATGCCGAGGCGGCGCGCAGCACGTCGCGCCCGAGCGCCAGCAGCGACGGCCTGCCATGGCCACGCGCCTCGGTTTCGAGGTCGGCGAACGGCACGACGCCCGCCGCCGCGTGCGGAGCCTTCTCGGCGCTTGCGCCGAGGCCGGCGACCTCCTTTGAACGCTCGAACTCCCAATACGCGACGGGGCTGCCGTTCTGGTGCGTGAACAGCACGGCCTTGCGCAGCGGCTGCAGCAGCGAGCCGTCCCGGTCCTGCCCGCTCATCCCGGTGACGGCGACCAGCCGGCCTTCGGGGTCGTCCTCCTCGGCGGACGGGAACAAGCCCGCATCCCAGAACTGCTCGATCAGCCCGGCCACGACGCCGACGCCCTCGGCCAGCCCACCAAGGCCCTGTGTCCGGGTCAGGCATTCCGTCAGCCAGCAGGCGATCTCGATGTCCTTGGAATGGAGGGACAGCGCCTCCACGGCGAGGCCGTGGACCGTGTTCCATGGCGTCGGCAGCGCGCCGCCGCGCGCCGGGGCGTTTTGGGGCAGCCCCGCGGCGGCGCGCGCCACCCCCCGGGCGTGCCGGAGG
>CAXUJE010000056.1:3732-6782 GCA_964251035.1 uncultured Acetobacteraceae bacterium | reverse complement strand
GCCGAGCGGCTTGCCGACAACGACCCGGCGCTCGGCTGCGCGCGCCTCCGCCCGGGCGTCACGGAGGCGGAAGTAGATCGACTGCGGCGAAACGTCGAGCCGGAGGTCATGGCCCGCCGGCAGGTCGCCGTCGAACGGCTTCAGCAGCAGCTCCCGCATCCCGGAATCGACAGGCTCGTGCGTCACGGTGGCTCACCTCGGCAGGGGACAGCCGGGGGTTCCGCTGTCCGGCGCCGGTGTTACGGCCGCTCCGCTACGCCAAGGTTTCAGCCGGCCGCCATCGCGTTACCGACGCAGCCCGATCGTGATGGACAGGCGGAGGGAGCCGCCCATACCGTCCGCGCCTCGGTGGCCAGTCCGGCCCGAAGGAGTGTGGCCTTGGCGACTATTGACCTGACGATGCTGATTGCCCGGCTGAACGACGCGAGCCGCCGCACGCTGGAAGCCTCGGCCGGCAGTGCCCTGTCCCGCACGCACTACAACGTCGAGGTCGAGCACTGGCTGCTGCAGCTCCTCGACCGGCCCGGCTCGGACGTGGCCCGCATCGCGCGGGCGTTCGAGATCGACCTCGGCCGGGCGGCGGCGCAGCTTGCGGCGTCGCTCGACCGCATGGCGACCGGGAACGGCCGCGCCCCGAGCCTCGCGCCCGAGGTGGTGGGCGTGATGAAGACGGCCTGGCTGTTCGCCTCGGTCGATCAGGACCAAGCGGCGGTGCGCTCCGGCCACCTGCTCTGGGCCGCGCTGTCGGAGGAGGCGGTGGCCGCCCGGCTGCACGAGGCGGCGCCGCTCCTGCGCCGGATCGTGCCCGACGTGCTGCGGCGCGACTTCGAGAGCCTGGCCGCCGGCAGCGAGGAGGCGCCGGCCCCGGCCCGCGCCGCCCTGGGCGCCATGACAGGCGGCACGTCCGGCGCCACCCCTGGCCGCACGGCGACGCCCGCGCTCGACCGCTTCACCGACGACCTCACCGCCCGCGCCCGCTCGGGCAGGATCGACCCGATCCTCGGACGCGACGCCGAGATCCGCCAGGTGATCGACATCCTGACCCGGCGGCGCCAGAACAACCCCATCATGACCGGCGAAGCCGGCGTGGGAAAAACCGCGGTCGTGGAGGGCTTGGCGCTGCGGATCGCCGCGGGCGACGTGCCGCCGGCGCTCGCGGGCGTGGCGCTTCGCACGCTTGACCTCGGCCTGCTGCAGGCGGGCGCCGGGGTGAAGGGCGAGTTCGAGAACCGCTTGCGCTCGGTGATCGACGAGGCGCAGTCGAGCGCCACGCCGGTGATCCTGTTCGTGGACGAGGCGCACACGCTGATCGGCGCCGGCGGCGCGCCGGGCCAGGGGGACGCGGCGAACCTGCTGAAGCCGCCGCTGGCCCGCGGGGAGCTGCGCGTGATCGCGGCCACCACCTGGGCCGAGTACAAGAAATACATCGAGAAGGACGCGGCCCTGGCCCGGCGCTTCCAGCCGGTCAAGGTCGATGAGCCGTCGGAGCCGGTCGCGGTCGAGATGGTGCGCGGCCTCGCCGCCTCCCTCGAAGCGCACCACAACGTCCGTATCCTCGACGAGGCCGCGGAGGCCGCCGTCCGCCTGTCGGCGCGCTTCATCCAGGGGCGGCAGTTGCCCGACAAGGCGGTGAGCCTGATTGACACCGCCTGCGCCCGCGTGGCCATGAGCCAGGCGGCGATGCCGCCCGCGGTGGAGGACCGGCGCCGGCGCTTGACGGCCATCGCCGCCCAGGCCCGCGTGCTGCAGCGCGAGGAGGTCTCGGGCGCCGACCACTCCGTCCGGCTCGCGGCGCTGGACCGGGAGCAGGAGGGCCTGGAGGCGGAGCTTGCGGACCTCCAGGGACGCTGGGACGAGGAGCGCCGCCTGGCGGCGGACTTGGCCGGGTTGCGCCTGCGGGCCGAAAGCACGCCGGAGGAGATGCCGCTGCGCGCCGAGCTTGCCGCCGCCGCGGAGGCGCTGCGCCGGCTGGGAGGGGAGCGCCCGATGGTGTTCCCGGTGGTGGACGCGCAGGCGGTGGCGGAGATCGTCGAAACCTGGACCGGCATCCCCGCCGGCCGCATGCAGTCCGACGAGGTCGCCGCGGTGCTGAACCTGCGAGGGGCGCTGGCGCAGCGCGTCGTCGGCCAGGACCATGCGCTGGAGGCGGTCTCGCAGGCGATCCGCACGTCGCGCGCCGGCCTCACCGACCCGCGCAAGCCCGTCGGCGTGTTCCTGATGGTCGGCACCTCCGGCGTCGGCAAGACGGAGACCGCGCTGGCGCTGGCCGACATCCTGTATGGCGGCGAGCAGAGCCTGACCACCATCAACATGAGCGAGTTCAAGGAGGAGCATAAGGTCTCGCTGCTGATGGGCAGCCCGCCGGGCTATGTCGGCTATGGCGAAGGGGGCGTGCTCACTGAGGCCGTGCGGCGCCGCCCGCATTCCGTGCTGCTGCTGGACGAGATCGAGAAGGCGCACCCCGGCGTGCAGGACGTGTTCTTCCAGGTGTTCGACAAGGGCACGATGAAGGACGGGGAGGGGCGGGACATCGACTTCCGCAACACCGTCATCATCATGACCTCGAACGCCGGCGCCGCGCTGATCGACAAGCTGTTCGCCGATCCCGAGACCGCGCCCGACGCCGAGGGGCTTACGGAGGCGCTGCGGGGCGAGATGGCGAACCATTTCAAGCCCGCCTTCCTGGGGCGCGTCAGCCTGGTGCCCTATCTGCCGCTCGGCCCGGACACGCTGCGCCGGGTCGTGGACCTGCAGCTTGCCCGCATCGCGCAGCGGGTCGAGCGCAGCTACGGCGCCGCCGTGACGGTGAGCGACGCGGCGCGGGACGAGATCGTCGCGCGGTCGGCGCAGTCCTCCGCGGGTGCCCGCAGCATCGAGACGTTCCTGTCGCAGACGGTGCTGCCTGACCTCTCGACGCGCTTCCTGTCGCGCATGGCGGAGGGCTTGCCGGTGTCACGGGTGCTGATCGACGCCGCCGCCGGCTCGGTCCGCTGCGCGCTGACGTAGGTCCAGGGCGTGGCCGGTGCAGGGAGATGCGCCGGCCACACTCC
>CAXUJE010000056.1:0-3722 GCA_964251035.1 uncultured Acetobacteraceae bacterium | reverse complement strand
GCCGCCCCGGGGGGGGGCGGGGGCGCGCTGCGGTCGGGCCCGGGGGGGGCGGGGCCCGTGCGCCGCGCCGGCCACACTCCAGCGATGCCTTGCTGGGCACGGCCAGCGGGTCGCGGTGCGCGGTCCGGCCGTCAGCGGCGCACCGGTGGCCAGGGCCGCTGCCGTGGAGCGGATCTGGCGGGGAGCGGCCAGGACGCTGGTGGCCTGCCGGGCCGTTCGGCGCCGTCCTGCCGCTCGGCGGCGCACTCGCATCCATCGCCGCCGAATCACGCAACCCGGCATGTCGATGTCACCGATGTCGAGCGTCTCCATTGCCGACGTAGATCGTCGCGTGCGCAAGGGGCCAATTGTCCGTGGCCATGACACGAGGTGGGCGACATCGCTTCGCCGGATGACGTCAGTAGCCGAAAACCACTATGCGGCAATCCGGCCGTAACGCCGTTCGGCGATACCTCGCGGCGGCGACGGTCCCGCTCCTGGGGCGAGCCGCCAGCAACAGATCTTCGGCGGAGTGCGAGCATGGCTATGTATATGAAGTTGGGTGGTGCCACGGGCGACGTGACGGAGGCGGGCCACGTTGGACAGGTCGAACTCCTCGACCTGAGCTGGAGCATGTCGCGGACCATCCGGAGCGCGGTGGGCGTCGGGCAGAACCGCGAGTCGACATCGGCCTACGTGAGCGAATTGTCGGTGACGAAGTATGTCGATTCTGCAAGCGGCGACATTGCGCAGAACGCCTTCACGGGAAAGGCCCAAGCCTGCAAGATCGACTTCACCCGTGTCGACAAAGGCCAGGAGGCCGTCTTCCGCTCCATCACGCTCACCAACGCGATCCTCAGCGGGCTTGTCAACCATGGCAAGGGAACAGAGCGTCCGACCGAGACCCTGACCCTCAACTTCACCCAGATCGACATCGCCGACACGGCGGAATCGGCCCAGGGCACAGCGGGTGGCAGCGTTTCCCACGTCGTCTACGACCTCACCAAAGCTCAGACGAGCTGACGGGCCTCATGGCCGCGGCCAGCTCCAGATACGGGCGCTCAGGATAAGGACGCTCAGGCCGCCGTCACGAGCACCGTGACGTTGTCCCGCGCATGCGCGGCCAGGGCCGCCGCCACCAGCGCCGCCGCGGGATCGCTGGCTTCGAGGTGCGCCGCGATCTCGTCCGACGGCAACGCCTTGGTCAGGCCGTCGCTGCAGAGCAGGAACCGGTCGCCAGGCTCGACATCGCAGATGACCTTGTCAACCAGCGTGTCGTCCGACCCGACCCCGATCGCCCGCGTGATGACGTGGCCGTCTGGGTGCAGCCCGGCCTGCGCCTCGGTCAGCTTGCCCGCGCGCAGCATCTCGCCCACCACGCTGTGGTCCGAAGTCAGCGCAAGGAGCTGGCCGTGGCGCAGCAGGTAGGCCCGCGAATCGCCCGCCCAGATGCAGGCCAGGTGGTCGCCATGGAGGAGCAGGACGACGACCGTCGTCGCGACCGCCGGGCTGCCAAGCGATGCGGCCTCAGCCTGCAGCCGCTCGTGTGCCGCCTGCAGCCGGGAACGCACGTCGTTGAGCAGCCCAGCCGGCGGCAGGCCGTGCGGGACCGCCTCCAGCATGCGGACCACCTCGGCGGAGGCGAACGCGCCGCCCGCATGGCCGCCGACGCCGTCGGCGACGGCGAACAGGCCGATCTCCGGGCGGCAAAGAAAGGCGTCCTGGTTGCTCGGACGCACCGTGCCTTGGTGCGACGCCGCCCAGTGGCCGGCCGGAGCGCTCATGCCGCCAGCATCCGGACAAACGTGTCGGCGTCCGGCAGCATGTCGCCCCGCAGCACCTCGCCGTCCGTCTCCGTCCGCCGCCACCAGCGTGCGGCCGTGCTGCCCGCGGCGGCCGCGGCCGGCTGCGGGCGCGGCGCGCGGTGGCGGCGCCGGGCCAGCATGGCGGGCGGCCGCCCGCCGCGGTTCGCGGCGGCCCCCGCGCACTCCGCCGCCGCGAGGAACGCGTCGCCCGTCGCGGGCGCCTGCACGGCGATCATCAGCGGGAAGCTGCGCCCAACCCTGTCAACGCTCGGGAGCCATACGCCCGTCACCGGCCGCGGGCCGCACAGGCCCGGCGCGAAGGCGAAGCGCCAGGCATGGGCGGCGTGCCAGGCTTCGGCCCAGCCTTCGCCCAGCCTGGCCTGAGCGGCCGGCAGGACCGATTGCAGCCATTGGTCCCAGGGCGCCGCGACCGCACGCGGAAGGAAGCCCCGCACGAAATCGCCGCGCGACGGCAGCTTGCCGTAGAAGCCGACCCGGACGTCCATGCGAGTGTCCATGCGAGTGTCCACTGGGCTGCTCATCGGACGGCTGGGCAACGGAAGCCCCGCAGCAGGTTGCGGGAGAACGGATTGCGCTGGGAACCCGCTTGCAGCGTGTAGGCCGCGCGGTGCTCCCCCGCCTCGAATGCGAGGTCAAAGCCCGTCGGGCTGCCTGCCGGCGAAAGGCGGCCTTGCGCCAGGAGCCGGAACAGCGCCCAAGGCCCGCTTGCCTGCAACGCGGGCGCCGCGCCGGGATCACCCTCGAACCGCAGCGCCACGGCGCCCATGCCGTCCGCGCCGGGCCAGGTGAAAAAGGTCGCCCCAGCGTCCTTGCCGACTGGCGTGGCGCCGAGCAGAAGCTTTGCGGCGTCGCCCGTGCCTGGCGCCGGCGCCAGGGAGAAGCGGAGCTGCGGAGGACCGCCGCCGGCCGGGAAGAACGCATCCCGGATCGCGGCTGCGCGCTGGAAGCTCGCCACCGCCGCGGCATCGACCGGCGCCGCGACGCCGCCCAGCGCGTGCGGCTGCCACACGGCGCCGCGCGCATCGACGAAAGGCTTGATCTGGGCCTGGTAATAGGCGTCGAGCTGCCCGCCCGGGGCGAACAGCCGGGCGAAGTCGTCGATGGGCGCATCGACGTTGGACTGGGCGTCGAACGGGAAATGGCCCTCCACGACGCTTCGGCAGAGCGCCTGCGGACCGTCGTCGCCCGCGAAGGCCGCCGTGGCCGCAGCCCGCGTGGCGCTCCCGAGCATGGCGTTCCCCGCCGTCGCGACCTGGCGGAGCCAGCTGGACACCGGGACGGGCTGCCGCTCCGCCTCCGCCAGCAGCAGCTGCACGGGATCGCCGCTGCCTTGCAGCGTCGCCGGGAGGGAGGCGCCGCCAGGGCTTGCCGCCGCCAGCACCTGCTGCAGGGCGTTGATGACGCGCAGGACGTTGTCGAGCGGCGTGGCGCTGCCGGACCCGACCAGGTCGAGCAAGGGCCGGAAATGCGCCTCGACAGCCCGCAGCGCCGGCGCCGGCGCTGCGGCGCTTGCCGGTGCGGCGCCCGCCGCCGGCTTGGCGTCCGGCTTCGTCTCCGGGGCCGCGTCAAGCCGGAGTTCGCGCACAGCCGCCGCCAGCAGGTCGCGGACCGGCGATTGCGGCGAGGACAGCACGTAAAGGTCGCGGACCGTCGCCTCGCGGTCGCCCCCCAACGCCAGCGCGAGGTCGCCGAGCAGCGCGTCCCACCGCTTCTGCGCCTCCGCGGCGTAGAGCGCGACGACCGCGTCCTCCAGCGCCGTGGCCTGCGGCGCCTCCGTGGGCAACTGGTCGGAGCGGCCCAGCACCCAGCTTTCCTCCGCCGCCGCGTGCGTCGCCGCGGGCAGGTCGCGCATCAGGATGTCCCGATAGCCGGCGGCCGTGAAGAAGCCGGGAATGCCCTCCGTGAGCGGTCGGCCCG
>CAXUJE010000055.1:2639-21171 GCA_964251035.1 uncultured Acetobacteraceae bacterium | reverse complement strand
GAATGTCGCTCAGTACAAGCGCGCAGCCGGCATTGGCGGCTTCCAGCACCGCCACCGATGCTCCGGGATCAGGCGGCGGGGCGGCTGGCCGAGTCGCGGCGGGAACGGGCGCGGCGGCGGGCGTGGCCGCGGCGGGAGCCGGCAAGACCAACGGGTCCTGCGTCGCCTCTCGCCGCGTGCGGTCCCGCTCAGCCACCAGCCGGGCCGCGAGCGCCCGCCGCGTGGCCGGATCGGTGGGCTTTGGGGCGGGCGGCACCAGGGACAGGTTCGGGTAAGGGTCGTCAACGCCCGGGGGCGCCGGGCGTACCTCGGCGATCTTGCCGCCTTGCAGGTCGTGCCACCAATCGATCGGCGTATCGAGCGTGAGCTTGCTGTCGCTCATCCGCTCCAGGCTGCTGGTGCATGCCGCCGCCGCCAGCAGCCCTGCGAGCAGCGCAACCCTTGGCCATCCGTTGCGAAAGAGTGTCACTTGTTCCCCCAAGCCCGGAAGCCTAGGTTCGGCCCGGTCGCATCTCGCCATCAGCCGGCCCCGTCCTTTGCCTGTTGGCGACATGTAGCGCGCCAACGCGCCCGACGGAAAGGATACCCCAGACATGGACCCACGCGGCACGCCCCGAACTGCGCAAACGCCCTCTCCATCCGTGGCCCCGCCCGGATTCGCGCTCGGCAGCCCGGCCGTGCTCGGACGGTCGATGGCCGACATCGCCGAACGCTCGCAGCGGCTGGTGGCCGACTGGCTGCACCGGCAGTCGCGCGACGCGCCGGACCTGCACCCCATGAACGTCGCACATGCCTTCATGGAGATGACCGCGCAGTTGATGCGGGACCCGGCCCAGGTCACGCGGGCGCACCTTGGGCTGTGGCAGGACTACATGACCCTGTGGCAGAACACGACCCGGCGCATGTGGGGCATCGAAACCGGTTCGGTCATCGAGGCGGACCCGAGGGACCGGCGTTTCGAGGACAGCGCCTGGAAGGAGGTCGAGGTCTTCGACTTCATCAAGCAGTCCTACCTGCTGACCGCCCGCTACGTGCAGGGCATCGTGGCCCGGGTTGACGGACTCGACGCGAAGACGGCGCAGAAGGTGGACTTCTACTCGCGCCAGTTCATGGACGCGATCAGCCCGACCAACTTCCTGATGACCAACCCCGAGCTGCTGCGCAGGACCGTCGAGACCGGGGGGGAAAACCTGCTGCGGGGCTTAAGCAACTTGCTGTCGGACCTGGAGCGCGGGCGCGGCAAGCTCACGACCCGGACAACCGGCCTTGAAGCGTTCAAGGTCGGCGAGGACATCGCGGCCACGCCGGGCAAGGTGGTGCTCCAGAACGACTTGATGCAGCTCATCCAGTACTCGCCGGCAACCCGCAGCGTGCTGAGGCGGCCGTTGCTGATCGCGCCGCCCTGGATTCGCAAGTTCTACGTCCTCGATCTCCGCCCGCAGAACAGCTTCGTGCGCTGGGCTGTGGAGCAGGGCCACACCGTGTTCATGATCAGTTGGGCAAACCCCGACGAACGCTCGGCGGAAAAGGACTTCGAGGCTTACGTCACCGAGGGTTTCCCCGCTGCGCTGGAGGCGATCGAGCGCGTGACCGGCGAGCGGGAAGTGAATGCCGTTGGCTACTGCCTGGGCGGCACGTTGCTGGCCAGCACGCTCGCCTGGATGGCCGCGGTCGGCGACGACCGGATCAAGTCGGCGACGTTCCTCGTCACCATGCTGGATTTCAAGGAAGCCGGCGAACTCGGCGTGTTCATCGATGAGAGCCAGTTGAGGGTGCTGGAGGACAAGGCGGAACACCGCGGCGTCCTCGATGACGCCAAGACGGCGGCAACCTTCAACATGCTGCGGGCGAACGACCTGATCTGGTCGTTCGTCGTCAACAACTACATGCTCGGCCACGAGCCGTTTCCGTTCGACCTGCTATATTGGAACAGCGACAGCACCCGCGTTCCGGCGCTGATGCACCGGTTCTATCTGCGCTGGATCTACCAGGCCAACCTGCTGCGCGAACCCGGCGGCATCGAGATCACCGGTCAGCCGATTGACCTGGGCCGCGTCAAGACGCCGTCATATTTCCTCTCGACGTGCGACGACCACATCGCCCCATGGACAAGCGCCTATGCCGGCACCCGGCTCCTGGGTGGCCCGAGCCGCTTCGTGCTTGCGGCAAGCGGCCATGTCGCCGGCGTGGTCAATCCGCCGCAGGGCGGCAGATACAGCTATTGGACCAATCCGGAGCACCCGGCGGACCCGGCGGCCTGGCTGGCCGGAGCGACCGAGATGGCTGGAAGCTGGTGGCCCGATTGGCAACGTTGGATAACGGCGCTGGACAACACGCAAGTTCCGGCCCGCGATGTCCTGCCCGCGCTGGAGGATGCGCCAGGCAGCTACGTCAAGGCCTGGGCGGCCTGAGTGTCCAGCCCGACGCCGGGCTAGGATAAGATCCTGGCCCGCGCCGCGTTTGTCAGTGCGCCAGACCTTGCACGACCTCGTCCGTCATCTTCTTCGCGTCGCCGAACAGCATCATCGTGTTCGGGCGGAAGAACAGCTCGTTGTCCACGCCCGCGTAGCCCGACGCCATGCTGCGCTTGATGAACAGCACGGTCTTCGCCTTGTCCACGTCGAGGATCGGCATGCCGTAGATCGGCGACTTGGGATCGGTCTTGGCGGACGGGTTGGTCACGTCGTTGGCGCCGATCACGTACACCACGTCGGCGGTGCTGAACTCGCTGTTGATCTGCTCCAACTCGAACACCTCGTCATAAGGCACGTTGGCTTCGGCCAGCAGCACGTTCATGTGGCCAGGCATACGGCCAGCCACGGGATGGATGGCGTATTTGACTTCCACCCCCTCTTTCTTCAGCGTGTCCGCCATCTCGCGCAGCGAGTGCTGCGCCTGCGCCACCGCCATGCCGTAGCCCGGCACGATCACGACCTTGGATGCGTTCTTCATGATGAAGGCCGCGTCGTCCGCGTTGCCGGCGCGCACCGAGCGGGCGGCATGCGCCGGGTCCACCGCGGCCGCGCCGCCCGCGTCGGTGCCCCAGCCGCCGAGCAGCACGTTCAGGATGCTGCGGTTCATGCCCTTGCACATGATGTACGACAGGATCGCGCCCGAAGCGCCGACCAGCGCGCCCGTGATGATCAAGGCGAGGTTCTGGATGGTGAAGCCGATGCCGCAGGCCGCCCAGCCGGAGTAGCTGTTCAGCATCGACACCACGACCGGCATGTCCGCGCCGCCGATCGGGATGATGATGAGGAAGCCAAGGCCCAGGGCCAGAAGCGCCAACAACCAGAACAGCGGCTGGCTCGCGGTGACGACAAAGGCGATGACCAGCGCCAGCAGCACGATGCCGAGCAGCAGGTTGAGCTGGTGCTGCCGGGCGAACAGGATCGGCGCGCCCTTCATGATGCCCTGCAGCTTGGCAAAGGCGATCAGCGAGCCGGAGAAGGTGATGGCGCCGATCACCAGGCCGAGCGACATCTCGACCAGCGACTGCGTGTGGATGGCGCCGGGCACGCCGATGCCGAACGACGCCGGCGCGTTCAGCGCGGAGGCGGCGACGAACACCGCGGCAAGGCCGACCAGCGAGTGGAAGGCCGCAACCAACTGCGGCAGCGCCGTCATCTGGATGCGCCGCGCGACCACGACGCCGATTGCGCCGCCGATCAGGATGGCGACCGCGATCAGCAGGAAGCCCGAGCCGGCCATGCCGCGCTGCAGCAGGGTCGCGACCACGGCGATGCCCATGCCGACCATGCCGAACAGGTTGCCCTGCCGCGACGTGACCGGGCTGGACAGCCCGCGGAGCGCCAGCACGAACAGCACAGCGGCGACGAGGTAGGCGAGCGACGTGAGGGAAGCGCTCATGCTACTTGCGCGCCTGCGGCTTCTTGGCCTGGAACATCGACAGCATGCGCTGGGTCACGACGAAGCCGCCGAAGATGTTGACGCTCGCCAGCAGCACCGCCAGGAAGCCGAAGGCGCGCGCCCAGCTGCTGTCCGACAGCCCAACGGCCAGCATGGCGCCGACGACGATCACGGAGGAGATGGCGTTGGTCACGCCCATTAGTGGCGAATGCAGCGCCGGCGTCACGTTCCAGACGACGTAGTAGCCGACGAAGCAGGCCATCAGGAAGATCGCCAGCAGGAAGATGAACGGCTCCACCGCCGTCGCCGCCGGCTCCAGCCCGGCGCTCGCGACGCGCAACTGGTCCGCCAGGGACGCGGCGCGTTCGGCGATCCGAACGGCCTCGTCCGCATATGAATTCGGGTTCATCGGAAGCCTCTCTATGCCGCGGATGCGGACTTGAATTGCGCGTGGGCGATCTGGCCGCCGCGGGTCAGCAGCACGCCGCGCACGATCTCGTCGCTGTCGGGCAGTGCCGGCGCGCTGGCCGTCTTGTCCCAGAAGGTGGTCAGGAAGGTCAGCAGGTTGCGGGCGTAAAGCGAGCTGGCAGCGACGGGGATGCGCCCGGGCCAGTTGGTCCAGCCCAGGACCTTGACGCCGTGGTCGGTCGTTTTCACCTCGCCCGGCACCGTGGCCGCACAATTGCCGCCGGCCTCCGATGCGAGGTCCACGACGACGCTGCCGGGGCGCATGGCATCGACCATCGGCTGGCTCACGATCACCGGCGCGCGCCGGCCCATCACGAGCGCCGTGCAGATCACCAGGTCGTTCTTCGCGACCGTCGTGGCCATCAGCTCGGCCTGCTTCTGGCGGAAGGCGTCGCTCATCTCCTTGGCATATGCGCCGGTCTGGCCCGCCGTTTCCGCGTCCTCCACGCCCACATAGGTGGCGCCAAGCGACTTCATCGCCTCCTTGGCCGCCGGGCGCACGGCGGGCGGGGACACGATGCCGCCCAGCCGCCGGGCGGTGGCGATGGCCTGCAGCCCGGCGACGCCTGCGCCGATCACGAACACCCGCGCCGGCGGCACGGTGCCGGCCGCCGTCATCATCATGGGGAAGCCACGGTCGAACGCCGCGGCGCCCTCGATCACCGCGCGGTAGCCGGCCAGGTTCGCCTGGCTGCTCAGCACGTCCATGCTTTGCGCCCGGGTGATGCGCGGCAGCAGTTCCATGGCGCAGGCGTCGATCCCGGCCGCGGCCAGCGACGGCACCAGCGCCGGGTCGCCCAACGCCCCGCTGACCGCGACCAGCAGAGCGCCGCGCGGGATCATCGCGCGGACCTCCGGTCCCGGCATCTGCACCGCGAACACGACGCCGGCGCCAGCCAGCACTGCGCCGGCATCGGGCGCCACCTCGGCGCCGGCCGCCTGATACTCCGCATCGGCAATCGCACTTGCCCGGCCGGCGCCCGCCTCGACGGCCACGGTCAGGCCAAGCGCCACGAGCCGTTTCACCGTGTCCGGCGTTGCCGCCACCCGCGTTTCGGCGGCGGCTCGTTCTTTCAGCACGGCTAGGCGCATGCGACGTTCCTCAGTTCTTGAGGCCCAAGATGCCCCGCGCCGCCGGGCAGTGGCAAGACCCCCAAGCAGCCACGCTAGCCTGCTTGGGTTCCCTCCGTGCGCAAACCTCCGGAGGTTTGCTTAGGCGCTGGGCGGCACGCCAGCTTCGAGCAGCGCCGCCGCCTGCCGTGCGGCAACGGTTTCGGCATCGAAGTCGTCCACCAACTCATGGAACAGGCGGAACCAGTTCTGCTCCGCCCGCAGCCGGACGAACACGCTGCCCAGGCCCAACGCTGCACGGTCCATCAACACGAACTCCCGCGGCGGCCGCACGCCGCCTGTCTCCTTCAAGCCAGCGTGAACCTTTTCCGCAACGCTGCGGCCATATTGCGGGTCGTCGTTGTCCTGGATGCGCCGCACGCGGTCCTGCAGCAGCGGCTCGTACACGAACGCCGCCCATTGGTTCAGCATGGAGATCTGCGCCTTGGACAGGTTCTCGAAGCCCCACCCCTCATAGGCGAATTGCGCCTTCGCGTCGTCCCCGTCGCGGATCGCCTCATACAGGTCGATGACGCCGCGGATGAACTTGGGCGGGAACACCCGGATCGCGCCGAAGTCCAGCAGGTTGATGCCCTCGTCCGCCCGGACCTGGTAGTTGCCCAAGTGCGGGTCGCCGTGGATCACGCCGTAACGGTAGAACGGCACGTACCAGGCGCGGAACATGGCCTTGGCGATGTGGTTGCGCACCTCCGGTGGCGGGTCCTCGTCGATCCGCTGCTGCATCGGCTTGCCTGGCAGCCACGTCATCGTCAGCAGACGCGGTGTCGTGTAGTCGTCGATGGGCTTCGGCACGCTGGCCAGCGGCTCGTCGCGCAGCATCAGGTCATAAAGCCGCATCTGCGCGGCTTCCCGCAGGTAGTCCAGCTCTTCCCGCAAACGCTCGGCGATCTCGGTGTAGATGTCGTCGCCCTGGATGGTGGTGTCGATCCGCTTGAACACGTTCATCGCCAGCCGGAGCTGCCGCAGGTCGGCGTCCACCGTGCTCGGCATGTCCGGGTATTGCAGCTTGCATGCCACGTCCGTGCCGTCCGGCAGCGTCCCGCGGTGCACCTGGCCCAGGCTCGCCGCCGCCGCCGCTTCCTGACCGAAGCTCTTGAACTTGCCTTGCCAGTCCGGCCCCAGTTCGCCGGCCATGCGGCGGCGCACGAAGGACCAGCCCATCGGTGGGGCGTTGGCCTGCAGTTGCGCCAGTTCCTGCGCGTACTCGTCCGGCAGCGCGTCAGGGATCGTGGACAGGATCTGCGCGACCTTCATCAGCGGACCCTTGAGGCCGCCGATGATGCTCTTCAGGTCCTCGGCATGCGCCACGCGGTCGGTCTTGAAGCCGAACACCTTTTCGCCGGCCACCCGCGCGGCGATGCCGCCCACGGCGCCGGAGGTCCGGGCGAAGCGCCGCAGCTCGCCAAACAGGTTCGGGCGGTTCGTGTCGGGCATCACGCGGCCTCCAGCTCGTCGATGAAGCCGCTGATGATGTCGAGGCCGCGGCGCCAGAACGCCGGGTCGGAGGCGTCGAGGCCGAACGGCGCCAAGAGTTCCTTATGCCGCTTCGTGCCCCCGGCACGCAGCATGTCCAGGTACTTCTGCTCGAACCCGGGATGCCCGCCCTGGAACACGCTGTAAAGCGCGTTCACCAGGCAGTCGCCGAAGGCATAGGCGTAAACGTAGAACGGCGAGTGGACGAAATGCGGCACGTAGGCCCAGTACACGCTGTAGTCCGGCGTGAAATGGAAGGCCGGCCCCAGGCTCTCGGCCTGCACCTGCATCCACAGCTCGCCGATCCGCTCCGGCATCACCTCGCCCGAGCGGCGTTCGTCATGCAGCAGGGTCTCAAACTGGTAGAACGCGGTCTGCCGCACGACCGTGTTGAGCATGTCCTCGACCTTGCTCGCCAGCATGATGCGGCGGCGGTTCGGGTCGGTTTCGGCCGCCAGCAGGGCGCGGAAGGTCATCATCTCGCCGAACACGCTCGCGGTTTCCGCCAGCGTCAGCGGCGTGCCGGACATCAGGTAGCCGTTCTTCGCCGCCAGCACCTGGTGAACGCCGTGGCCCAGCTCATGCGCCAGCGTCATCACGTCCCGCGTCTTGCCGTGGTAGTTGAGCAGCAAGTACGGGTGCACCGAGGGCACGGTCGGATGGGCGAACGCGCCGCCCGCCTTGCCGTCCCGCAGCACGGCGTCGATCCAGGGCTGGTCGAAGAAGCGCTGCCCGACCTCGCCCAGCTCCTTGGAGAAGCCGCTATAGGCCGACAGCACCCGGTCCCGCGCCTCGCCCCAGGCGATCGGCCGGTCGCTGTCGTCCGGCAAGGGCGCGTTGCGGTCCCAATGCTCCAGCTTCTCAAGCCCGAGCCACTTCGCTTTCAGCGCGTAATACCGGTGCGACAGCCGGCCGTAGTCCGCCGACACCGCCGTGCTGAGCGCGTCCACCACCGCGTCCTCCACCATGTTCGCGCGGTTGCGCGCGCTGGTGGGACGCGGATAGTGGCGCCAGGTGTCGATGATCTCCTTGTCCTTCGCCAGCGTGTTCGTCACCAGCGAGAACAGCCGCACATTGCGCCCGAACACCTCGCCGATGGAGGCGGCCGCGTCGGCCCGCACCGACCGGTCGCGGTCGGACAGCTTGTTCAGCGCGGCGCTGACCGTCAGGCTCTCGCCCCGCACTGGGACGCGCAGCGCCGCGATGGTCTCGTCAAACAGGCGGCTCCAGGCGCTGCGGCCCGTGACCTCCTTCTCGTGCAGCAGCTTCTCCAGGTTGTCGTCAAGCTGGTGCGGGCGGAACACCCGGAGGTCACGCAGGAACGGCGCATAGCGCGAGAGCGCCGGGTCGGCGAGCTTGGCGGCAAGGTCCGCCTCCTCGACCCGGTTCAGCTCAAGCGACAAGAACAGCAGGTGCGAGCTGATGGCCGTCACCCGCTCGTTGATCGACTGGTAGAACTTGGCGATGCCGGGGTCGAGGCTGTCGGTGCTGAACTGGAGCTGGGCGTAGGACATCAGCCGGCCGAGGATTTCCTCGATCCGCTCGTATTCCGCGAGCGCCGCCGCCAGCCCGGCGCCGGACAGCGCCGCCACGCGGCCGGCGTGCTCGGCCTCGAACGCCCGCGCAGCCGCGTCCGCGCGGTCGGCGTCGGCGGCAAGCTCGGCGCTGCCGGGGGCCGGGTAGAGGTCGGTCAAGTCCCAGGACGGCAGCGGATCGGCGGTGTGCGCATTGGCAAGGGTCGCAGGCTGGTCCATCTAGTGCTCGTCCCATCGTGCTGATACGTCACTACTAAGGTGGGGCGCAGCACCCGCAGGGCAAGCGTACGGAGCGAGCGTGGACGACACCCACCCGAGGGCCTATCCGCCCAAGGCCTACCCGCAATGGCCCAACCTCGCGGCCATGATGTTCGGCCTCGCCCGCGGCTGGCCCGCCCGCCCGATGCTGCGCCACTTCCGGGACGGCGCGTGGCACGGCGTCACCTGGGGCGAGTTCGCCCGGCGCGCCGCGTCCGCCGCCCGGGGCTTGCGCGCTGCCGGGGTCTCGGCCGGCGACCGGGTGCTGATCGTCAGCGAAAGCCGGCCGGAGGTGCCGATCCTGGAAACCGCGCTGATGGCGATCCGCGCCGTGCCCGTGCCGGGCTATACGACCAACACGCCAGAGGACCACGCATACCTGTTGAGGGACAGCGGCGCGCGGGTGGCCGTCGCCTCCACCGCGGCGCTCGCCGACCGCGTGCTGGCGGGCGCCGCGCTGATTGGTGGGCTGGACCAGTTGGTGTGCATGCAGCCCGGCCGCGGCCTGCTATTCTCCACGCTCGAAGCCGACCGCGCCGCGCCCGACGACATCGCGGCGGAGGCGGACGAAATTCCGGTCGGCGCGCTCGCCTGCCTGATCTACACCAGCGGCACCTCCGGCCTGCCCCGCGGCGCCATGCTGCCGCACCGGGCGATCCTGTCCAACTGCCGCGGCGCCTTCGAGCTGGTGCGCCCGCTGCGCTTGCGGGATGAGACCTATCTGTCCTTCCTGCCCTTGTCGCACAGCTTCGAGCACACGGTGGGCCAGTTCTTCCTGCCGAGCCTCGGGACCGAGATCGTCTACAGCCGCGGGGTCGAGCACCTGGCTGCGGACATGCTGGCGGTGCGGCCGACGATCATGGCCGTGGTGCCGCGCGTCCTCGAAATGATCCGCGCCCGCGTCCTGCAGCAGGTCGGGCGGCAGCCGGCGTGGAAGCAGGCGCTGTTCCATCGGGCGCTCGCCGCCGGGCTGCGCCGGGTCGAGGGGCGGACGACGCTGGGCGACCGCATCGCCGGGCCGCTGCTGGACCGCTTGGCGCTGCGCCCGGTGCGCGCCCGGTTCGGCGGACGGTTCCGCGCGGCGATCTCGGGCGGCGCCCGTCTCGATCCGGAGATCGGGCGCTTCTTCAGGGCGCTCGGCCCCGTGGTGATGCAGGGCTACGGCCAGACCGAGGCCGGGCCGGTGATCAGCGCCAACTCGGCCAACGACCCCGAGAACGGCAGCGTGGGCCGTCCGCTGCAGGGCGTGGACCTGCGGATCGCCGAGGATGGCGAAATCCTGGTGCGCGGCGACCTGGTGATGGACGGCTACTGGAGCCAGCCCGCCGCCACCGCCGAGGTGATCCGGGACGGCTGGCTGCACACCGGCGACCTCGGCCGGATCGACGCACAGGGCGTGCTGACCCTCACGGACCGCAAGCGCGACATCATCGTCCTGTCGGGCGGCGAGAACGTGTCCCCGGCGCGCATCGAGGAATTGCTGATGCGGGAGACGGAAATCCTGCAAGCCGTGGTGTCCGGGGACGGCCAGGCCGCGCTTTCCGCCTTGCTGGTCCCGGCCGAGGGGGGCGACGCCCCAAGCGTGGCTGCCGCCGTGGCGCGGGTCAACGCCCGCCTGTCCACGACCGAGCGCATCCGCCGGCACAGCCTGGTGCCGCCCTTCACGGTCGAGAACGGCCTGTTGACCCCGAGCCAGAAGATCCGCCGTGCCCACGTTTTGCGAATGTACCGAGGCGGGGAGGAGGCGAAGCGGGCTGGTTGAGGCCGAGGGGTTCAGCGCCGCAGGCGGTCGTAGAACGCCATGTCGGCGGCGAGCAGGTCGGCGATCCGACGCCGAAGCGCAGGGTCCGCCTTCATGTCCTGCCGCTCCGCCGTTTCCGCCGTCTTGTTCTCATAAGTTTCCGCGGCGAGGGGAAGACCAAGGTCGGCCCCGAGCCGCCCGATGTCGGCGGCGCGGGTTTCGTGGAAACCGATGCAGTCGAACCGGCGCATGTCGAAGTCGCCGAAATAGGTTTCCGACATGAGGGTGGAGATGCCCGGATACGCCGCGAACTCCAGCACCGAAAGCCGTTCGCAAAGGAACCGGGCGTGCAGGCCGTGGCCGGGTTCGGGCAGGTCAATCCAGAAGAAGTAGATTGAAAACAGGTTATCGACGGGGTGGCGCAGGAAGGTCAGCCAATACTCTTCCGTGGACTCATACCGCGAAGGGTGGAAGTGCCCGTGGACCAACCGCTTCCCGACCGGGAACGCGACGGCTTGCCGGTTCCCGACGACCAGAGGGTCATGGCCGTAGTCAAGAACTACCTGGTCGCCGAGCAAGGCTTCGAACTGGGCCTTGAGCGACGATCCCGCCGCTTTGGGGAAGTGGACCGAAACCGTCCGCTGCGGCTGGTCAACCGGACCGGCGGGATCGGCCCAGCGAGGTGCGCACGCCGGTTTGGCCTTGGGGCTGCTGAGCGTGGGTGCCGCCGAGTCGTTCATCGCGGCGATCATCCAGCGACCAGTTTCTTGCATGTGACCGTGCGGTGGCGGAACTCGGTCCTTCCGCACAGCGGGCAACTCAGCGGCGCGTCGTACATGCCATCCCCCGGTTGGCTAGGGCCGGTCAGCACCAGGCAGCACGGCAAACCAGCCACCGACTCCAACCGGGAACGGAACATTACATCCCCAGCGCACGCCGGTAAACATCCAGCAGCGACTCCTGCTCCTCCACTTCCGCCGGCTCCTGCTTGCGGATGCGGATGATCTGGCGCAGCACCTTCACGTCGAACCCGGCCGATTTCGCCTCGGCGTAGATGTCCTTGATGTCGCTGCCGAGCGCCTTGCGCTCCTCCTCCAGCCGCTCGATCCGCTCGATCAGGCTGCGCAGCCGGTCGGCCGCGACGCCGCCGACCTGGGCCTCCTTGGCCTTGCCCTCGTCCAGCGGGTCGTCGTCCAGGTTGTCGGTGCTGTCCAGGGCCATGGCGTCCCCTCCCTCGTGGTCAGGGGCGGGGCTTAGCGGCGCGGGGAGTCGGGGTCAATGCGCCGGGTTGGTCCGGGCGAACGCCGCTTTCTGCTCGGCCGTGGCTTCGACCTGGTGCCGCGCCTGCCACTCCTTGTAGGGCATGCCATAGACGATCTCCCGCGCTTCGGGATCGGAGAGCGGCAGGTCCCGGGCCTCCGCCTCCTCGCGATACCAGCGGGACAGGCAGTTCCGACAGAACCCGGCAAGCGTCATCAAATCGATGTTCTGCACGTCCGTGCGCTCCCGCAAGTGCGCTACCAGCCGGCGGAACGCGGCGGCCTCCAGCTCGGTGCGGGTCGTGTCGTCCATGGTGGGTACGGTCATCGTCAAAACCCCTGTTCGGTCAAGCGTGCGCGGTGGGATATGGCGCGCCGCCTGCCAGCGCGCCATCCCTTGCCTGTCCTGCAGGCCGCTTGGCGGGACGGCAAAGCTGCGTCCATAGTACTGCAGCCACCCGGGAAGGGAACGCCGATGCCGTGGGACGACACGCAGGCCCGCACTGCGCTGCGGGCGATGTTCGATGCGGCCGTCGCCAGCGCCGACCCGCGCCGGGTGCTGGCGGCGCACCTGCCGGACCGCCCGGGCGGCCGAGTCGTGGTGGTGGGCGCCGGCGAGTCCGCCGCCGTGATGGCGGCGGCGCTGGAGGACGCCTGGCCGGACGTGCCGATGTCTGGCGTCGTCGTCACCCGCTACGGCCACGCCGTGCCGACCCGCACGGTCGAGGTGCTGGAAGCATCGCACCCGGTGCCGGATGCCAACAGCGAGTCGGGCGCGCGCCGCGTGCTCGCGGCCGTCGAGGGTTTATCCCAGGACGACCTTGTGGTCGCGCTCGTGTCCGGTGGCGCGTCGGCGCTGCTGGAACTGCCAGCGCCGGGGCTGACGCTCGCGGATGCCGGGCGGGTCAACCGGGCCTTGCTGGCGAGCGGCGCCACCATTGGCGAGATGAACGCGGTCCGCAAGCACCTGTCGGCCATCAAGGGCGGGCGGCTCGCCGCCGCGGCGCGTCCGGCCCGCGTCGGCACCCTCGTCATCAGCGACGTGCCCGGCGACGACCCGGCGGTGATCGGCAGCGGTCCCACCGTGCCGGACGCTTCCACCTGGGCGGAGGTGCGCGCCATCGCCGCGCACTACGGCCTGTCGCTGCCCCGCACCGACGGCCCGGAAACCCCCAAGCCCCACGAGATCGACGCCGATATCCGGATGATCGCGACGCCGGCCATGGCGCTCGACGCCGCCGCGGCTGCCGCCCGGGCGCACGGCCTGTCGCCGCTGATCCTGGGCGACGCGCTGGAGGGCGAAAGCCGGGAACTCGGCACCGTCATGGCCCCCGGCGGCGACACCGGACCGGCCCCGGGCGGCGCCCCCCCACCGCGTCAGCCGCCACGGCCACCCCCTGCCCCCGCCCTGTGGGCTGCTGTCGGGCGGGGAGACGACGGTGACGATCGGCCAGGGGCCGGCCGGGCGCGGCGGGCGCAACACGGCGTTCCTGCTGGGCCTGGCCGTCGCGCTGCGCGGTGCGCCGGGCATCTGGGCCATCGCCTGCGACACCGACGGCATCGACGGGACGGAGGACGCGGCCGGCGCGGTCGTCACGCCCTCCACGTTGACGCGGGCACGGGAGGTGGGGCTTGATCCGCGCGCCGTGCTCTCGGCGCATGACAGCTACGGCCTGTTCGACGCCGTGGGCGACCTGGTCCGCACCGGGCCGACGTTGACCAACGTGAACGACCTGCGGGCCGTGCTGGTCGCACCTGTATAAGGAACCTCGATGCCCGCCCGAACCAAGCTCCGCCGCCGCCGGCGCACCAAGATCGTCGCGACGCTCGGCCCGGCCAGCTCCACGCCCGAGGTGCTGTCCCGCTTGTTCCACGGCGGCGCCGACGTGTTCCGGCTCAACTTCAGCCACGGCTCCCATGCGGACCACCTGGCGCGCATCGCCATGATCCGGGCGCTGGAGGAGCAGTCGGGCCGCCCTATCGGCATCCTGGCGGACGTGCAAGGGCCGAAGCTGCGGGTGGGCAGGTTCCAAGGCGGGCGCATCGCGCTGCAGACCGGGCAGCCATTCCGGCTCGACCTGTCCCCAGTGCCGGGCGACCGGAACCGGGTCGAGCTGCCGCATCCCGAGATCATCCATGCAGCCGGGATCGGCACCTCCTTGCTGCTGGACGACGGCAAGCTGCGGCTGCGGGTGACGCGCGTGCGGGAGGACCACCTGGAGACCGAGGTGGTGACGGGCGGCAGCCTGTCGGACCGCAAGGGGGTGAACGTCCCCGACGTGGCGCTGCCGATCCCGGCGCTGACGGCAAAGGACCGGGCGGACCTCGACTTCGCCCTGGCGCACGGGGTCGATTACATCGGGCTGAGCTTCGTGCAGCGGGCCGAGGACGTGGCGGAGGCGAAGGCGATCACCGCCGGGCGCGCCTGGATCATGACCAAGCTGGAGAAGCCGCAGGCGCTCGACAACCTCGACGAGATCCTGGCCCTGTCGGACGCGGTGATGGTGGCGCGCGGCGACCTGGGCGTGGAACTGCCGCCGGAGGAGGTGCCGCTCGCGCAGAAGCGCATCGTCCGCGCTGCGCGGGAGCGCGGCATCCCCGTCGTGGTCGCGACCCAGATGCTGGAAAGCATGATCACCGCCCCTGCCCCCACCCGGGCGGAAGCGTCCGACGTGGCGACCGCTGTGTTCGACGGCGCCGACGCGGTGATGCTGAGCGCCGAGACCGCGGCCGGGCAGTACCCGTACGAAGCCGTCAACATCATGGACCGCATCATTGAGCGCGTGGAGCGCGACCCCGGCTGGCGCGCCATCACCGAGGCGAGCCGCCCGGCGCCGGAGCCGGTTTCGGCATCGGCCATTGCCGCCGCGAGCCGGCAGGTGGCGCACACGGTCAAGGCCGCGGCCATCGTCGCGTTCACAGATGGCGGCAGCACGGCGCTGCGCGTGGCGCGGGAGCGTCCGGATTGCCCGGTGCTGGGCGTGAGCACAAACCTTTCAACCGTGCGGCGGCTTGCGGTGGTGTGGGGTGTGCACGCGCTGGTGACGTCTGAGACGCACACGATGACGGAAGCGGTGGCACGGGCCACACGGCTGGCGCGCGGCGAAGGGATCGCGACGCCGGGCCAGGAGGTGGTCGTGACGGCCGGCGTGCCGTTCGGCCAGCCCGGCACCACCAACTCGCTCCGCGTGGCGCTTGTGAGATAGGGCGTGGCGGACCTCGGCTGGGTCGGGCGCGCACCGGGCCGGCCGTATTTCGTCACCGACGCCGGCGCCCCCTGGACGCCCATCGGGCAGAACGACGCGGTCAGTTGGCCGGAATGGCGCGGCCTGCTGCACCGCCGCGACCTCGGCGCGGTCGGGCGGCACTTGGCCTCCTTGCGCGACAGCGGCGTGACCTGCCTGCGGTTCATGCTGGAATATGCGGAAACCGGCGAGCACTTCTTCGAGCAGCCGGCCGGCACGTTCAACCCGGCGATGGTCCAGCTTTGGGACGACCTGTTCCGCCTTGTGGCAGCGGCCGGGCTGCGCATCCTGCTGACACCGTTCGACACGTACTTCCATTGGGTGCGCTGGGACCTGCACCCCTACAATGCCGCCAACGGCGGCCCCTGCCCCGACCGCACCAGCCTGCTGGTGCATCCGGGCGTGCGGGCGCTGGTGAAGGCGCGGCTGGCCTTCGCCACCGGGCGCTGGGGCGGCAGCGGCGTCCTGTTCGCCTGGGACCTGTGGAACGAGATGCACCCGGTGCAGGGCGAGGACCGGCCCGACTGCTTCGACGACTACATCAGCGATGTCGGGCCGTTCCTGCGCGACTTGGAACGGCGGCTGCACGGGCGGGGGCATCCGCAGTGCGTGTCGGTGTTCGGGCCGGAGCTGCACTGGAAGCCCTGGCTGAACGCCCCGGTGTTCCGCCACCCGGCGCTCGATTTCGCCAACAACCATTTCTACGAGGAAGGCACCATCGACGACCCGCGGGACACCGTCGCCCCGGCGCTTGCGGTCGGCCGGCTGGTCCGGGAGGCGCTGGCGGAGATCACCGACCAGCGCCCGTTCTTCGACAGCGAGCACGGCCCGATCCACGCCTTCAAGGACCACGGAATCACCTTGCCGGAGCCGTTCGACGACGAGTACTTCCGGCACCTGCAATGGGCGCATCTGGCGTCCGGCGGCGCGGGCGGCGGCATGCGCTGGCCGAACCGCGACCCGCACGGCCTGACGCCCGGCATGCGGCGGGCGCAGCGCAGCCTGGCCGGTTTCCTGCCGCTGGTGGATTGGCGGCATTTCGACCGGCGTCCCATCGCGGTGGGCGTCAGCGACCCGGCCGTCGCCTGCCTCGCGTGCGGGGACGCGCGGCAGGCGGTGCTGTGGCTGCTGCGCACCACGCCGCTGCTATCAGACGGCCGGGTCGATCCGGACTGCCGCTCGGCCGTGTCGGTGCGGGTGCCCGGACTGGCGGCCGGGCCGTATTGGGCGACGACGTGGGACACGCGCGCGGGCTGCCAGACCGGCCGCGTGCCGGTCATGGCCGACGCCCAGGAGGTCGGGATCGATCTGCCCGCGATGCCTGCGGACGTTGCGATGGCAATCCATCCCGCATAGGGTTGCCGGCGACCCGGACGTGTGTTCGTATCACGGTTAAGCCGGTCGCCAGAACCGCTTAGGGAGTTGAAACCATGGGGTTGCCCCATCTGACCCGCCGGACGTTCGCGTCCGCCGCCGCGGCTGCCGCCTTTCCACGGCTGGCTCGCGCCGAGGACACGATCAAGATCGGCGCCGTGTTCCCCTCCACCGGGCCTGCGGCAGAGGCAGGCAAGCTGCAGTTGAACGGGGCGCGTCAGGCGCTGGAGGGGATCAACGAGAAGGGCGTGCTGGGCCGCAAGCTGGAACTGGTGGTCGAGGATGACCAGACCACCAATCCCGGCGCGGTGCTGGCCTTCAGCCGCCTAGCCGGCCAGCCCGGGATCGCGGCGTTCATCGGCTCGATCCGCAGCACCCAGGTCGAGGCCATGTCGCCTGACGTGCTGAAGGTCGGCAAGCCCATGATGATCGGCGGCACGTCGCCGACCCTGACGAACCAGGGCAACAAGTGGCTGTTCCGCTGCCGGCCCAATGACACCTACTCCGCCAAGGTCATCGCCGAGTTTGGCGCGAGCGATTTGAAAAAGCAGAAATGGGCCGTGGTGTACTCGACCGACGCCTTCGGCACCAACGGCGCGAAGGCGCTGGAGGCGGCGCTCAAGGACAAGGGGATCACCCCGGCCCTGATGCAGGGCTACACCAACCAGGCGTCGGACTACACCGCGGTCGTGCTGGCGGTGCGGCAATCTGGCGCAGACATCCTCGGCAGCTACTTCACGTTTGAGGGCGACCTCGGCATCTTCGCCCGCCAGCTTCGGCAGTTCGGCGTGACGATCCCCTGGGTGGGGTCGCCGTCCATCGTGAACACGACGGCGCTGAACCTGGCCGGCCGCGCGCTCTACGGCACCTACGGCGTTGCGGACTACGCCGTGGACGCGACCCCGGCCTCCAAGGCGTTCGCCGAGCGTTACCAAGCGCTTCACAAAGCGGTCCCGGACAATCAGTCGTCATGGACTTTCGATGCGGTGAACCTGCTGGCGCGGGCGATCACCGACGCCGGCAGCACGGAGCCCGAGAAGATCCGCGCGGCGCTGGCCGCCATCCACGGTTATGCCGGGGCGGAAGGCGAATACAACTTCGACGACAAGGGCGACGGCCTGCGCGGCTACAACGTGGTCAAGAACGAGGGTGGCAAGATCGTGTTCGACCGCCGGATCGAAGTCAAAGAGTGAGCCTGGTTCCGCAGCTGCTGTTCACCGGCCTCGGCATCGGCGCGATCTATGCGCTGGTGGCACTTGGGTTCGTGCTGCTGATCCGGGCGGCGAGCGTGGTGAACTTCGCCCAGGGCGAGTTTTCCATGCTGGGCGCCTACGCGATGGTGGTGCTGTCGGGCATGCTGGGCGTGCCATACCTGATCGCACTGCCGATCGCCGTGGTGCTGATGGCCGGGTTCGGGGTGCTGTTCGCGGGCGCGACCTACTGGCCGCTCCGCCACCGCGGCCAGATGCCGGTGATCATCAGCACCATCGGCGCCAGCATCTTCCTCGCCAACACCGTGCTGGCCCTCTACGGCCCCAGCCCGGAGGTGCTGCCCGGCCTGTTCGACACGCCGGGCTTCGAGGTCGGCGGCGTGTTCATGGACAGCCAGTACCTCGCCATCATGGTGACGGCGGCCGTCATGGTGCTGCTGCAGTTCCTGATCTTCGAGAAGACCCTGCTTGGCAAGAAGCTGCAGGCCACCAGCCAGGACAAGGAGATGGCCAGCCTGCTCGGCATCCCCGTGGCGTTCATGGTCCTGATCACCTTCGCCTACAGCGCGGCTCTCGGCGGGCTGGCCGGCATCCTGGTGGCGCCGGTGCTGTTCGTGTCGGTGGGCATGGGCAGCATCATCTCGCTCAAGGCCTTCGCCGCCAACATCATCGGCGGCTTCGGCAACATCCCGGGCGCGATCCTGGGGGGCCTGGCGCTCGGCCTCGTCGAGACGTTCGGCGCGGCGTATATCTCGGTGCCCTACAAGGACGCGCTGGCGTTCGGGCTGCTGCTGCTGTTCCTGCTGGTCCGCCCGCAGGGCCTGTTCGGCGAGAAGATCGCGGAGAAGGCGTGAGCGCAATCCTAGAACGGCCCGCCGCGCTGAACATCGTCCAGGCCCGCCCCTGGCGCGGCCTGCCGCACCTGGCCCTCGCCATCCTGGCCGTGCTGGCCCTGTCGGCCCTGATC
>CAXUJE010000055.1:0-2629 GCA_964251035.1 uncultured Acetobacteraceae bacterium | reverse complement strand
CAGGGCGGGTTCGGCGAGAAGAGCGCGGAGAAGGCAGGAGCACGTCGTTATGCGCGCGGGGACCCTCGCCGCCGCACCCGGCGTCGTGCAGGCACGCGCCTGGCGCGGCCTGCCGGCGCTGGCCGCCGCGATCGTCGGCGTCCTGGCGCTCTCCACCTTGGCGCCGGAGCAGGGCTACACGCTCAACATCGTCATGCAGGCGGCGACCTACGCCATCGCGGTGGCCGGGCTGGTGGTCGTGCTCGGCTACTGCGGGCAGATCTCGCTGGCGCAGGCGGCGTTCTTCGGCCTGGGCGCTTACGGGGTGGCGCTCGGCACCGTCGATTTCGGGCTGCCGTTCTTCGCGGCGCTGGCCGCGGGCGTGGCGCTCGCGGCCGTGTTCGGCGTGGCGCTCGGCCTGGCCAGCCTGCGGCTCGGCGGCCACTACCTCGCCATGGTCACCATCAGCTTCCAGCAGATCCTGACCTTGGTGCTGAACAACTGGGCCGGCCTGACGCACGGGCCGGACGGAGTGAAGAACATCGCGCGGCCGGGCGTGCCGGGCCTGCGGCTCGAAAGCGGCGACCACTACCTGGCGCTGTGCCTCGTCGCCCTCATGGGCGTCACCTGGTACATCTGGCGGCTGAAGACGACCCGGCTCGGCCGCGCCATGCAGGCGGTGCGCGACAACGAGATCGCGGCCAGCACCTGCGGCATCGACATCTTCAGCACCAAGGTGCTGGCGTTCGGCATCAGCGCCGTGCTGGGCGGCCTGGGCGGCGGCCTGTTCGCCGGCGCGTTCTCCTACATCAGCCCGGACCAGTTCGGCTTCGGCGAAAGCATCGTGCTGCTGACCATGGCGCTGCTGGGCGGGGTGCAGTCGCCGTTCGGGGCGCTGCTCGGCACCGGGCTGCTGGTGATCCTGCCGGAATGGCTGCGCTTCCTGCGCCAGGTCTATCTTGCGGTGTATGGCGCCGCCGTCATCCTGATCATGGTGTTCCTTCCGGACGGGTTGTGGGGCCTCACCCACCGGCTGCGCCGCCCGGCCCCCGTCGGCGCGGGCGCGGTCACGCCCCTGCCGCTGCTGGGCCAGCGCGGGACGGAAACCGCGGAGGTCGTCATGGCCATCGAGGGCCTCGCCAAGCACTTCGGCGGCCTCAAGGCGCTGGACGGCGTGGACATGGCGGTGCGCCGCGGCACGGTGCACGCGCTGATCGGCCCGAACGGGTCCGGCAAGACCACCTTCATCAACGTCGTGACCGGGCTGTACCGCCCGACCGCCGGGCGGATCGCCATCGCCGGCCAGGACGTGACCGGGACCGCGCCGCACCAGCGCACCCGGCGCGGCCTGGCCCGCACGTTCCAGAACATCCGGGTGTTCCGCGGCATGACCGTGCTGGAAAACGTCATGGTCGGCGCGGAGCGGCCCGGCAACGACATCGCGGAGCAGCCCGCCCTGGTCGTGGAGCGGGCGCTGGCCGCGCTCGACTTCGTCGGCCTGCGCGGCGAGGCCCACCGCATGGTCGGCACCCTGTCCTACGGCACCCAGCGCTACGTCGAGATCGCCCGGGCGCTTGCCGGCAACCCGCAGTTGCTGCTGCTGGACGAGCCGGCCGCCGGCCTCAACCTCACGGAGAAGCAGGAGCTTGGCCTGCTGCTGCGCCGGCTCAAGGGCCATGGCCTCACGATCCTGATCGTCGACCACGACATGAACCTGGTCGAGCAGGTCGCCGACCACATCACCGTGCTGAACTTCGGTCGCCGCATCGCCGATGGCGGCCCGCGCGACGTGCTGTCCCACCCGGACGTCATCGCCGCCTACCTGGGGGAGCCACGCCAAGATGCCGCTGCTTGAGCTGGGCGGCCTCGTCGCGCGCTACGGCGCGGGCGAGGTGCTGAAAGACCTCTCGCTCACGGTCGAGGAAGGGGAGATCGTGGCCCTCCTGGGCAGCAACGGCGCGGGCAAGAGCACCACGCTGCGCGCCATCTCCGGCCTGGTGCCGAATGTTGCGGGCCGGCTGGACTTCGCCGGGCGGTCGCTGGTCGGCATGAAGCCGGAGGCTATCGTGCGGCTGGGCATCGCGCATGTGCCGGAAGGGCGCCGGGTGTTTCCCGGCCTCACGGTGCGGGAGAACATCCTGCTTGGCGGCAGCAACCGCCGGGGCGTGGGCCGCCGCGTGCTGGAGGGGGAAACCGACGAGATGCTTTCCTTCTTCCCCGACCTGAAGCGGCTGGAACACGCGCTGGGCTGGACGCTTTCGGGCGGGCAGTTGCAGATGGTCGCGGTCGCCCGCGGCATGATGGCCAAGCCGCGCCTGCTGCTGCTGGACGAGCCGTCGCTGGGCCTCGCGCCGCTGGTCGTGCAGCAGGTGTTCCGGATCATCGCCGAGATCCGCCAGCGCGGGACCACGGTGCTGCTGGTGGAGCAGAACGCGCACATGGCGCTATCGGTCGCCGACCGCGGCTACGTGCTGGAGACCGGGCACCTGCTGGTCGCGGGCAAGCCCGCGGAGCTTTGGAGCAACCCGGACGTGCGGGCAGCCTACCTGGGCGGCAAGACGGTGGCCGCGGCGGTCGGCTGAACCGGCGTCGGCGGCCAGGCGCTCGGGGCCGCCGTCTACGAGGAGCTGAGCTACGGCGACGACGGCGC
>CAXUJE010000054.1:0-21739 GCA_964251035.1 uncultured Acetobacteraceae bacterium | reverse complement strand
AAGCGCCTGGCCGACCGGCTTGAGGTCCACCACACGCCCAAGCACGGCTCCTGGCTCAACATGGCCGAGGTCGAACTCGCGGCCCTCGGACGCCAGCGCCTCGCCCGGCGCATCGCCCAGCACGGCGCATCGCCCAGCACGACACCCTGTGCCGCCACGCCGCAGCCCGGGAAGAGCCGCGCAACAGCGCGCAAACCAAGGTCACCTGGCAGTTCACCCCCAGCCAAGCCCGGATCAAACTCAAGAGCCTCTGCCCATCAGTCGATGGCCGATAAAACAGTAGAGCCGATTGCGGGTTAGTTCAGAGGGTATCCTGCGTGGCGGAACCATCCTTGGGCATTGCTGGGGGTGACGGTTGCGAGCGCCTCGGGGATGGCGCGTTCGAGGGCGTTGGTGCAGTTGCTGATGGAGACGGACGTGGACGGGTTGATTGGCGCAGGCCGCCACGAGCGCACGCCGGAGCGGTCCACCTACCGCAACGGCTACCGAGAGCGTGCGCTGGACACGCGGCTGGGCAGCTTGCAGCTCCGCATCCCGAAGCTCCGGCAGGGCAGCTACTTCCCGCCTTTCCTCGATGCCCGCAAGACGTCGGAGAAGGCCCTGGTCGCTGTGATCCAGGAGGCCTGCGCAAATCCTTCGGATTTCGCCGGGATCGGCGGCGTGTCCACCCGCCGCGTGGACGACCTGATGCAGGCCATGGTCTTGAGCGGCATCAGCAAGAGCACGGTGTCCAAGCTGTGCAAGGACATCGACGACCGGGTGCACGCCTTTCTCGACCGCCCGCTGGACGGCGACTGGCCGTATCCCTGGCTGGATGCGACCTCCCTCAAGCAGCGTGAGGGCGTGGTTCACCGCTTCGCGCTTCACTGTCTCGGTTGCGGCCATAATCGCCGTGGCGGCCAACACGGAGGGCAAGCGGGAGATCGTGGGGCTGCACGTCGGCCCGAGCGAAGCCGAAGCCTTCTGGGCCACGTTCCTGCGCAGCCTGGTCAAGCGCGGCCTGCGCGGCACCAAGCTGGTGATCTCGGACGCGCATGAGGGCCTCAAGGGCGCGATCCGGCGCGTGATGGGCGCATTGTGGCAACGGTGCCGGTGCATTGGATGAGGAACGCGTTGGCCTACGTGCCCAAGGGCCAGCAGAGCATGGCCTCAGCCGCGCTGCGGCAAGCGTTTATCCAGCCTGACCGCACGAACGCCAGCCAAACGTTGCGGCACGTGGCCGACCAGCTCCGGGCCAAGTTGCCCAAGCTCGGAGCGTTCATCGACGAGAGCGAAGCCGACGTGCTGGCGCACATGGATTTCCCCGCCCAGCACCGCACCAAACTGCACTCGACCAACCCGATCGAGCGGCTGAACAAGGAGGTGAAACGCCGCGCCGACGTCGTCGGCATCTTTCCCAACGAGGGATCAATCGTCAGGCTGATCGGCGCCGTGCTGCTGGAAGCCAACGACGAGTGGCAAACCCAGCACCGCTACATGCAAACCGAAGCCATGGCCGAACTCATGGCCCCGTTGATCGAGACCATGCCCACCCAGATCGCCACCGTAGCCGCATGACCCGAGGCCACCCCAACCTACACCCAATTCCCACTACGTTGACGGACGCTATCCTTGGTCCAGCGCACGGCGCACGACGGCGGCCTTGTGGGCGGCCAGGTTGTCCATGACCACGACCGTGTCGGGCCGCGTGCTCTTGAGCGCGAGGGTGCGCCATTAGGTAGCAAGCACACCAGGCGCCCAATTCCGCTAACACATTGATTAGGCTACGGTGATCGCCCTTCACAGACAAAGGCGATCCGATGACCGACTACGTGCTTTCGGGCTTTGCGAAGCGCCGCGCCGAGCTGGCCGGCGAGGCTGACACCCTCCGCGCTAGGCTGGCGCAGATCGCGACCGACATGGGCCACCTTGACGCGGTGATCCGGCAATTCGACCCGGATTGCGACCTGGGCAGCATTCGGCCCAAGCGTCCCCGCACGCAAGACGCGGCGGGACGCGGCGATATGAGCCGGTTCATCATGAAGGGGCTGCGGGAGGCCACTGAGCCGGTCGCGACGTATGAGGTCGTGCGGCGGCTGATGGCTGAGCGCGGGTAGGACACCGAGGACCGCCGCCTTGTGAAGCTCACGATGAAGCGCGTGGGCATGGCGTTCAGTCGACAGAAAGCCAACGGGACGGTGCGGGCGATCCAGGGGGCGGGGCCGGTTACGGTTTGGGAGGTCATTGATTGATAGTGCGGCAGGTTGGGATGCTACTGCGAACACGTTAGGCCTGTTACAAGTGAAAAAGCGAACTTGCGGCGCTAAAGCGCTTCTGGCCGCGGCTGCGCACGGGCTACGAGGCATGGCTGCGTCCGGAGAACTTCGACGTGGCTGGGCAGTAGAAGGCCAAGCTGGCGTTCGATGCCGGATAAGCGTGGACAATCCCTCATGCGATTGGAACGGCGATGATCGGCATCCTTCAATGCGGTGACCCGCCGGCGGGGCTTCGCACCGAGTTCGGCTCCTGTGGCGCGATGGTGGAGCGGCTGCTTGGCCCGGGCCGGGACGCCAAAATCTTTGACGTGACAAAGGGCGAGCTGCCGGCAGTCCCACGGCTTGCGACGCCTATGTGCTGACGGGATCGCCGGCCGGCGTGTACGAGGACCTGCCCTGGATACCGCCGCTGCTCCGCTCCCTGCAGGAGGCCAAGGGCCGGGCCAAGCTGGTCGGCATCTGCTTCGGCCACCAAGCGATGGCGCAGGCGTTCGGTGGCACAGTGACGAAGTCGCCTGCGGGCTGGAGCATCGGGCTGCACCGCTATGGGGTGACGCGCCACGTCCCCTGGATGGACGACGCGACGCATGTGGATGTCCCCGCCTCGCACCAGGACCAGGTCGTGGCCCCGCCGCCCGGCGCCCGCGTGGTTGCTGCCAGCGCGTTCACCCCTTATGCTGGGCTGGACCACGGCGACGCGATCTCGTTCCAGTTCCACCCGAGGTTTGGCGCCGATTTCGGCATCGCGCTGATCGAGACGTGGCGGGACCGCTACGGTACGCTGGCCGACTCCGCCATCCCGGCCTACAGCCACCAAACGACTGTGCACGGGTGGGGCGCTGGATCGGTCGTTTCCTGGAACCGCCCTTTGAAGACTGCCAGTCGCTAATAGTCCTCCCGGCGCTGCCGGTACTGGTCGATGCTCCACGCCCCGCCGCCCGCCGCGAAGAGGTAGAGGAACACGAAGCAGAACAGGATCGGCGCGTCGCCGCCGTTGAGCACCGGGAACGGGTTGCGCGGCGCATGCGCCATCCAGTAGGCGAACGCCATCTCGCCCGAGAGCACGAAGGCCACCGGCCGGGTGAACACGCCGAACAGCAGCAGCAGCCCGCCGGCGAACTCCAGGATCGCGGCGTCCCAGATCAGCGTGAGCGGGGCGGGCATGCCGCCGGCCGCCGGGTTCGGCGGCGGGAAGCCGAACAGCTTCTCCATGCCGTGCTCCAGGAACAGCAGCGCGGCCACGATGCGCAGCACGCTGAGCATGCGGGGCGCCCATTCGGCGATGAAGGCTTCGGAGCCGGACGTGCGGACGCCGGTCATGGTGCGGTCCATCAAGATGCCTCTTTCCAGTTCTTGGTTCGGGTGATGTGCGCCGCCTTCAGCGCCGCGGCGTGCTTCCTAGGGGTGATGTGACGGAGAAGCGGCCTGGCCGCAAGGCTCGGCCGCGCGCAGCCTCAGCACGGTGCCCCAGGGATCAGCAAGGCTGTGCCTGGACGCGCCGGCCCGCCCGGCGATGCCCGCCAGCGCCGGCCCATCCGCGATGTCCAGCGTCACCGACGCGAGGCCTGCGCGCGCCGGGTCGCGCCGGCCTGCGCCGGGGCTGCTCCAGGTGTTGGCGGCGACGTGGTGGTGGTAGCCGCCGGAGGACAGGAACGCGGCGCTGTCCCAGGCCGCCGTGAGGTCCAGGCCGAGCGTAACGCCATAGAAGCGCACGGCCTCCCCCACGTCGCCAACGCGCAGGTGGACGTGGCCGACCCGCGTGCCCGGCGGCGCACCGCTCCACGGCGTCTCGGCGGCGCGGAGCAGGCCCGGCACGTCGAGCGGCCGATTGGCCATCCCAATCCGGCGGTCCACCCCCTCCCCGCGCCAGCGCCACTCCGTGCGCGGCCGGTCGGCATACACTTCGATGCCGTTGCCCTCGGGGTCATGGAGATAGGCCGCCTCGCTCACAAGGTGGTCGGCGCCGCCGTCGAGCTGCCCGCCGAGCGCCCGGAAATGCGCCAGCCAGCGTCCCAGGTCGGCGCGGGACGGCAGCAGGAAAGCGGTGTGGAACAGCCCGGCCGTTGCCGGGTCGTCCCGCAGCGCGACGGGCCGGCGCAGCAGATCCAGGAACACGGCGCCGCCGGCGCCCAGGCGGACCGTGTCGCCTTCCCGCGCGACCACTTCAAGCCCGATCACGTCGCGGTAGAACGCCGCCACGCGGTCCAGGTCGCGCACGGCCAGCGCCACCCCGCCGATGCGCAGCCATTCGGCCTCGCCTGCCGTCGATGGGCCGGGTGGATGGAGCGGGCGTTGCTGGATAAGCGTGTCCATGGGGTTCTGCCTCGGATACGGTGCCTGACCCGCAAAGTGGCGCATCGTCCGGCTATGGGGAATGCCGGACTGCTCGGGATGTTCGATACCTGCTATATCGACTGCATGGACCGGTTCCTGCAGCTCGCCGCGCTCGTGCGCACCGTGGACCGCGGCAGCCAAGCCGCGGCGGCGCGGGAGCTGGGCGTCACCGCGGCGATGGTCGGGCGTTACATCCAGGCGCTGGAGGAACGGTTGGGCACAAGGCTGCTCAACCGCACGACGGCGCGGCAAAGCCTGACCGAGGCCGGGGCGGCGTTCTATGCCCGCGCCAGCTTCATCCTCGAACAGATGGAGGAGGCGGAGACGAGCGCCGCCGAACGCCAGGCGGAGCCGCGCGGCACGCTGCGGGTCAACGCGCCCATGAGCTTCGGCACGCGCCACCTCGCCGCCGCCGTCGCCGAGTTCGCCCGGGAGAACGGCAGGCTGCGGATCGAGCTGGCGCTCAACGACCGCGTGGTGGACCTGATCGAGGAGGGCTACGACGTCGCGGTGCGGATCGGGGCGCTGGCGGACAGCGGCCTGATCGCCCGGCGCTTGTCGCCCTGCCGCCTCGTCGTGTGCGCCTCGCCGGGCTACCTGGAGCGCCGCGGCTGGCCGGCGGCGCCGGCGGACCTGCAGGGGCATGACTGCCTGGTATACGCCTACGCCAGCCACGGCGGCACCTGGCGGTTCCATGGCGAGCAGGGGGAGCAGGAGGTCCGGGTGTCCGGCAGCCTGGTGGCCAACAACGGCGACGCGCTGATGGCCGCGGCTCTGGCTGGACAGGGCATCATCCTGCAGCCCACCTTCATTGTCGGCGAGGCGCTGCGGGAAGGCCGTCTGCTGCCTGTGCTGCCGGGTTGGCGGCTGGCGGACTACGCCATGTACGCTGTCTATCCCACCGCCCGGCACCTGTCGCCCAAGGTGCGCCGCTTCGTCGATTTCCTCGCCGCCCGGTTCCGCGACCCGCCGCCCTGGGAGGCCACAGCACCCGGACCTTACGCCGGCACCCAGCTCCCATGAAAGCCGAACGGCACCCGTCGCGGCAGCGCCACTTCGGCGACCGGTCCTTCCTCAAGCGCCTCTGCGTCGAGTACCAGCAGCGTGCTGCCACGCTCCGGCCGCCATGCGATCGTGAGCAGCCAGCCCTCGCCTTCCGGAGCAATGGGCGACGCTGGCACGAACACGGCTTCTGAGGCGCGCTCGCCCTCGTTCAGCGCGAACAGGCGCCGGGTGCGGCGCTCCACGTCGTGGCACACCACCGCATCGCCGGCGCCGGGCATCGGGCAAATCCGGAAGCCGTACCGGTACGGCAGCCCGGCGTGCCGCTCGTCGAGGCGCGGGTACTCGCCTGGCAAGTCGTCCAGCAACTCGAGCCGCACCGGGCCGCGCGCCGCCGCGTCGACCCGCCACCGCGCAAGCCGCGAGCGCGCGGCGTCCGGGTTGGGCGGGCTGCCGTCGGCGTTGGGGAACAGCGGCGCCGCGTCATACTCGACGACGTCGATGACGATGCCGCCGTCCGCGTCGAACGCGTTCATGACGTGAAAGGCGAAGCACGGCCCGATCTCCACCCAGGCAAGGCTGGCGGCGCCCTGGTCGCGGCGCATCACGCCGAGGAAGCCGCGCTTCGCCGTGTCCCATGCGAAGGGCGGGCGGCCGGACTGGGCGCGGTCCAAGTCGCCGGTGAGCGGGAGCACGGGGAAGACGACATGCGTGGCGGTCACGGCGAAGTCGTGGACCATGCTGCAATAAGGCGCCTCGAACACCTCGCGCGCCGAGACGCGCCCGTCGGCCTCGATCGTGCCCCAGGACATCCCGCGGCTGAGCGGGCCGGTAGCGGAGTAGCTGAAGAAGACGAGCTGCCCCGTCGTGGGGTCGCGCTTGGGATGGGCGGTGAAGCGCCCGGACAGGGCGCCGCCGAAATCGTCGTAGCCGGCCGTCGCCAGGGTGCGCAGGTCGAGCCGCGTCGGCAGGTGCGCCTCCTCCAGCGCCAGCAGCCGCCCGGCGTGGGACAGCACGTGCGTGTTCGCAACACCGGTGTCGAGCGTGGCCGCCGCCTCCGTCAGCGGCTGGCCGAAGCCTGCGAAGAGCGGCCGGCCTGCCTCGGCCTCCGCGACGAAGCGGGGCGTCCGCACCCAGCGGTTGCGATAGCTGGCCCGCCCGTCGCCGAGCGAAACGGCGTGCACCATCCCGTCGCCGGTGAACCAGTGGTAAGGCTCGACCGGCGGGAGATGCGGGTTCGAGCCGTTGCGGAACAGGGCCCCGCGCAACTCGTCCGGCAGCCGGCCTGAGACCGGGCAGTCCTCCACGTCTAGCTCGTCGTCCACGGGCGCGTAGTTGCCGGTGAGGAAGGGTGATGCGGACATGGCGGCACTCGTCTGCTGCGGCGATCCCTGACCTGGCGACGTGGCTTGGGAACAGCAAGGGCCGTCGCAAGCCGGTTCAGCCGGTTGCCTTGGGCGCCCGTCCGTCCGGCATTGAACGGCCTGGCGCGGCGGGGTAGGCTGCGCGATGTCCTGCTGCATTGCACCGCCGGGCGATGCTCCCGCGCATTGGCAGCATTCCGGCCCGCTGGCTACCGATGCTTGAAGTCGCCACCGTCGTCGGCGGCGCGATCCTGCCGCATGTCCCCGCCTTGGCCCGGCTGCGCCGCATCGTGTTCCGCGACTGGCCGTACCTGTACGACGGGGATGACGCCTATGAGGCCGAGTACCTCGCCACCTACGCGCGCTGCCCGCAGGCGGCGCTGGCCATCGCCTGGGACGGGCCGGCGGCGGTGGGCGTGTCCTCCTGCCTGCCGCTGCTGGACGAGACCGACAACGTGGTGGCGCCGTTCCGCGCGGCGGGGCTGGACCCGGCCCGCTGGTTCTACTTCGGGGAAAGCGTGCTGCTGCGGGAGCACCGCGGCGCCGGGATCGGCGTCGCGTTCTTCGAGCGGCGGGAAGCGCACGCACGGTCGCTCGGCGGCTACGGCCATGCCGCGTTCTGCGCCGTGCAGCGCCCGGACGACCACCCGATGCGCCCGGCGGATGCCGTGCCGCTCGATGGGTTCTGGCGCCGCCGCGGCTTCGCCCCGCGCCCTGGCCTGACGTGCCGCATGCGCTGGCGCGACGTGGGACATGAAGGCGAGACAAACCACCTGATGCAGTTCTGGACCAAGGACCTCGCAGGCGGCGCGGCCAAGGACACGACATGACGCTGCGCCTGGGCGTGCTGCAATACGAGGTCACGCGGATCGCCAGCCTGGCCGCTTATGCCGACAAGCTGGACGGGCTGGTCGCGGCCGGCGCGGCAGGGGGCGGGCAGCTTCTGGTCATGCCGGAATACGCCTGCATGGAAACCGCCGCCGCCTTCGGCACAGCGCCGAACCCGGCGGCCGAGCGCGACGCGGTCTGCGAAGCATCCCCCGAGATCCTGCGCATCATGCGCGACGCGGCGCGGCGCCACGGCGTTTGGCTGCTGCCCGGCACGCTGCCGTGGCGCTTGGGGGACCACATCGTGAACCGCGCGCCGCTCATCGCCCCGGACGGCCGCCTCGCCTTCCAGGACAAGCAGGTGATGACCCGGTTCGAGGCGGAGCAGTGGGCGATCAACGCCGGCGCCCCGCAGCGCGTGTTCGAAACCGCATGGGGCCGCATCGGCATCGCCATCTGCTACGACGCGGAGTTCCCCACCGTCGTCCGCGCCCAGGTCGAGGCTGGCGCCTGGCTGATCCTGGTGCCCACCTGCACCGACACGGTGCACGGCTTCAACCGCGTGCGCCTGTCGGCCCGGGCGCGGGCGGTCGAGAACCAGTGCTTCGTGGCCGTCTCCCCCACCGTGGGCGACGCGCCGTGGCTCGCCGCCCTCGACTGCAACCGCGGCCGGGCCGGCGTCTATGGCCCGGCGGACCGCGGCTTCCCCGAGGACGGCGTGATCGCCGAGGGCGCGGACGCGGCCGGCTGGCTCTGGGCCGACCTCGACCCGGCGCGGCTCAACACCGTACGGGAGCATGGCGCCGTGCGCAACCACCACGACTGGCCGCCGGGCTGGTCCCGGGCGGAGCCGGCGTCGGTCGCTGAATTGCAGCCATTCGAGGACGCGCGATGACCGAAGCCGAGACCCTGGTGCGGGCCTACTACGCGGCGTTCAACGCCGGGGACTTCCCCGCCATGCTGGCGCTGCTAACCGACGATGTCGAGCACGGCATCAACCAGGGCGGGCGCGAGGTCGGCCGGGACGCCTTCGCCCGTTTCATGGCCGGCATGGACGAGAGCTACGGAGAACGCCTGGCCGACCTCGTGGTGATGACCGAACCCACGGGTACGCGCGCCGCTGCCGAGTTCGTGGTGCATGGCACCTACAAGCACACCGCTCCCGGCCTGCCGGAGGCGCGGGGCCAGACTTACGTCCTGCCGGCCGGCGCGTTCTTCACGCTGCGCGGCGGCCGGGTCGCGCGGATCGACAACTTCTACAATCTCCAGGATTGGCTGCGCCAGGTGCAAAGGGCCTGACCGGACGCCGCTACGGCGCCCCCACTTCGTCGTCGCCCGGCTGCCACGGCGCGATGGGGGTGAAGGCGCAGCGGTCGGGCTTGAGGTCAATCAGCGGCGTGCCGTCCAGGCAGTCGAGGCCGCGCACCATGAGGCTGCTTCCCTCGATGCCGAGCAGGCGCACCATGCTGGTGCCGATCGGGTTTGGCCGCACGGGGGAGCGGAGGGAGAAGGTGCCGCGGGCGGAGCCGTCATTCGCCGGGCTTTGCTGCAAGAGGTCGCGCCGGGAGTGGTGCAGCCAGTAGAGCACTTCCAGGTGCTCGTACCGCCCCACGCCGTCCAGGCCGGCCGGCGCCCAGGGGGCGAACACCTCGATCCGGCAGGTCGGGCCGTCGAGCCGGCCCTGGCGCGGGCAGAGGAGGCGGTCGGTCCAGGGCGTGTGGATGCGCCCGATGAAGAACACCCCGGCGTCCGGGGCCGGCGGCAGCGCCGCCGCAGTCTCGCCCACCCTGATCTCGTTCAACCGCACCATGCCCGGCTCAGCCGGCGTCGCTGGCGCCTTGGCCAACGGCCTCCGCCGGCGCGGTGGCCCGGGCAACCGGGCTTGCGGCATCCGGCCAGGTCCGCAATGCCTTGGCCACCAGCGGGTCAAGGCCGGAGCCGCCCGCCCGGGCGAAGTCCAGGAACCCCGAACGCATCTTGGGCGTCCAGAATGCCACAAGATGGTCGCGGATGCCGGCGCACGCCGCCTCCTCGGGATAGGCGCGGAAAAAGCTTGCAACCTCGTTGGCCATCCGCGCCAGCTTCTCCGGGGTCATCGCGCGCTACTCCGCGGCATCGAGGGGCGCGACGATCCGGGTGAGCGACACGTCCTCGTCGAAGAAACGCGCCTGCCACTCCGAAGGCCGGTTGGTCCGCCGCACCTGCACGGCCGTCACCTTGTACTCCGGGCAGTTGGTCGCCCAGTCGGAGAAGTCGGTGGTGATGACGTTGGCGCCGGTCTTGGCGTGGTGGAAGGTGGTGTAGACGACGCCGGGCTGCATCCGCTCGCTGACGCGGGCGCGCAACGCGATGTCGCCGGAGCGGCTTTCCAGCGCCACCAGGTCGCCGTCCTGCACGCCGCGGCTTTCGGCGTCGAAGGGATGGATCTCCAGCACGTCCTCCTCGTGCCAACGGCTGTTCTCGGTGCGCCGGGTCTGCGCGCCGACGTTGTACTGGCTCAGGATGCGCCCGGTGGTCAGGATCAGCGGGAACAGCGCGCCGGTGCGCTCCTCCGTGGGCACGAACTCGGTCAGCATGAACCGGCCCTTGCCGCGCACGAAGCGGTCCACGTGCATCATCGGCGTGCCCAGCGGCGCCGCCTCGTTGCACGGCCATTGCAGCGAGCCCTCCGCGTCCAGCTTGGCGTAGGACACGCCGGCGAAGCTTGGGGTGAGCTGCGCGATCTCGTCCATGATCTCGCTCGGGTGGCTGTAGCTCATGGGGAAGCCGAGCGCGTTGGACAAAGCGACCGTCGCCTCCCAGTCGGCCAAGCCGCCCAGCGGCGACATCACCCGGCGCACCCGGTTGATCCGCCGCTCCGCGTTGGTGAAGGTGCCGTCCTTCTCCAGGAACGACGACCCCGGCAGGAAGACGTGGGCGTACTTCGCCGTCTCGTTCAGGAAGATGTCCTGCACGACGATGCACTCCATCGCCCGCAGCCCGGCCGTCACGTGCTGCGTGTCGGGGTCGGACTGCGCGATGTCCTCGCCCTGGATGTACAGCGCCTTGAACGTGCCCTCCACCGCGTCATCCAGCATGTTGGGGATGCGCAGGCCGGGGTCGGCGGAGATCGGCACGCCCCAGAAGCTCTCGAACATCTCCCGCGCTGCGTCGTCTGAGATGTGGCGGTAGCCCGTCAACTCGTGCGGGAAGCTGCCCATGTCGCAGGCGCCCTGCACGTTGTTCTGCCCGCGCAGCGGGTTCACCCCGGCGCCCAGCTTGCCGATGTTGCCCGTCGCCATGGCGAGGTTCGCCATCGCCATCACGGTGGTGGTGCCCTGGCTGTGCTCGGTGACACCCAGGCCGTAATAGATGGCGGCGTTGCCCCCGGTGGCGAACAGCCGCGCCGCCGCGCGCACCTCGGTCGCCGGCACGCCGGTCAGCTTCTCGCTCGCCTCCGGCGAGTTGTTTTCCAATGCGATAAAGCGCGCCCAGCTCTCGAACTCCGCCCAGTCGCACCGCTCCCGCACGTAGTCCTCGGCGATCAGGCCTTCGGTCACGACCACATGGGCCATCGCGTTCAGCAGGGCGACGTTGGTGCCGGGCAGCAGCGGCAGGTGGTGCTGCGCCTCGATGTGCGGCGACCGCACCAGGTCGATGCGCCGCGGGTCGGCGACGATCAGCTTGGCGCCGGCGCGCAGCCGCCGCTTCATGCGCGACGCGAACACCGGGTGCCCGTCGGTCGGGTTGGCGCCGATCACCAGGATTACGTCGGAATAATCGACGGAGGCGAAGTCCTGCGTGCCTGCGGACGTGCCCAGCGTGGCGCTGAGGCCGTAGCCGGTGGGCGAATGGCAGACCCGGGCGCAGGTATCGACGTTGTTGTTGCCGAACGCGCCACGGATCAGCTTCTGCACCAGGAAGGTCTCTTCGTTGGTGCAGCGCGACGAGGTGATGCCGCCGACGCTGTCCCGGCCGTACTGCGCCTGGATACGCTTGAACTCGCCCGCCGCGTGCGCGATGGCTTCTTCCCACGTCACTTCCCGCCACGGGTCGGTGATCGCCGCGCGGATCATCGGTTTGGTCTTGCGGTCCTTGTGCGTCGCGTAGCCGAAGGCGAAGCGGCCCTTCACGCAGGAATGGCCCGCATTGGCCTTGCCGTCCTTGTAAGGGACCATGCGGACCAGGGTTTCCCCCTTCATCTCCGCCCTGAAGGAGCAGCCGACGCCGCAATAGGCGCAGGTGGTGACGACCGAATGCTCGGGCGTGCCCAGCGCGATCACCGACTTCTCGTTCAGCGTCGCGGTGGGGCAGGCCTGCACGCAGGCGCCGCAGGACACGCACTCGGACCCCATGAAATCGGTGCCGCCGGCGGAGATCTTGGAGGCGAAGCCGCGGCCCTCCATCGTCAGCGCGAAGGTGCCCTGGGTTTCCTCGCACGCCCGCACGCAGCGGGAGCAGGCGATGCACTTGCTGGCTTCGAAGGTGAAGTACGGGTTGCTCTCGTCCTTCGGCGCGCCCAGGTGGTTGGCGCCGTCGTAGCCGTAGCGCACCTCGCGCAGCCCGACCTTGCCCGCCATGTCCTGCAGTTCGCAGTCGCCGTTGGCCGAGCAGGTCAGGCAGTCCAGCGGGTGGTCGGAGATGTACAGCTCCATCACCCCGCGCCGCCGCTTGGCGATGGCGCCGTTCTCCGTGTGCACCACGAGGCCCTCTTCCGCCGGGGTGGTGCAGGAGGCCGGGTAGCCGCGGCGGCCCTCGATCTGCACGATGCACAAGCGGCAGGAGCCGAACGGCTCCAGGCTGTCGGTCGCGCACAGTTTTGGAACTTGCGTGCCCATGCTGGCCGCCGCCGCCATGATGGAGGTGCCCTTCGGCACCGTCACCGACTGGCCGTCGATGGTCAGCGTCACGGTCGTGTCGGAGACGCGGATAGGCGTCCCGGTGTCCAGCTCGCGGATCAGGGTCATGGCAATGCTCCTACTCCGCGGCCACGGGCAGGCGCCCGGCGCGGTCGAAATCCTCGGGGAAGTGGGTCAGCGCGCTGTTCACCGGCACGGGCGTCAGCCCGCCCATGGCGCAGAGCGAGGCGTCCGTCATCGTTTCGCAAAGGTCGTCCAGCACGGCGAAGTTCTTCGCAGGCTCGATGCCAGCCACGATGCGGTCGATGACCTCCATGCCGCGCACCGCGCCGATGCGGCAGGGCGTGCACTTGCCGCAGCTCTCGGCGGCGCAGAACTCGAAGGCGAAGCGCGCCTGCTTCGCCAGGTCCACCGTGTCGTCGAACAGCACGACGCCGCCGTGCCCCAGCAGGCCGCCGGCCCGGGCCATTGCCTCGTAATCGAGCGGCGTGTCCAGCAGCGCCTCCGGAAAATACGCGCCGAGCGGCCCGCCCACCTGCACGGCACGGAACGGCCGGCCGCTCGCGGTCCCCTGCCCCCAGTCCTCGACCAGGCTGCGGATCGAGGCGCCGAACGGGATTTCGACCAGCCCGCCGCGCGCCACGTTGCCGGCAAGCTGCACGGGCAGGGTGCCGAGCGACCGCCCGGTGCCGAACGCGGCGTAGGTCTCCGCGCCGTTCGCCATGATCCAAGGGACGCTTGCGAGCGACAGCACGTTGTTGACCACGGTCGGACGCCCGAACAGCCCCTCGATGGCCGGCAGCGGCGGCTTGGCGCGCACGGTGCCGCGCTTGCCCTCTAAACTCTCCAGCAACGACGTTTCCTCGCCGCAGATGTAGGCCCCGGCCCCCATCCGCACCTCGATGTCGAAGCCGTGGCCGGACCCCATGATGTCCGGACCCAGCATCCTGGCCCGGCGCGCGGCCTCGATCGCCCGGCGCATGGCGCGGATGGCGTGCGGATATTCCGACCGCGTGTAGACGTAGCCCTTGGCGGCGCCCACCGCGACGGCGGCAATCGTCATGCCCTCCACCAGGCTGAGCGGGTCGCCCTCCATCAGCATGCGGTCGGCGAACGTGCCGCTGTCCCCCTCGTCGGCATTGCAGACGACGTACTTGCGGTCGGCTTCCGCCAGCCGGACCGTGTTCCACTTGATCCCCGTCGGGAACCCGGCGCCACCGCGCCCGCGCAGGCCGGACTGCTTGACCTCATCGACCACGGCCACGTCGCCCAAAGCGAGCGCCCGTTCCAGCCCGGCATAGCCGCCATGGGCGCGATAGTCCTGCACCGACACCGGGTCGATGACGCCGCAGCGGGCGAAGGTGAGCCGGGTCTGCCCGGCGAACCACGGGTGCTCCTCCGGGCGGCCGATCCGCATCGCGTGCGCGCCGCCGTCCAGCAGCCCGGCATCCAGCAGGCCCGCCACGTCCGCCACCCCCACGGGGCCGTAGGCGATGCGGCCCTCGGGCGTGTCCACCTCCAGCAACGGCTCCAGCCAGACCGCGCCGCGCGTGCCGGTCCGCACCAGTTCCAGTGCCAGGCCGCGGCGCGTTGCCTCGGCTTGCAAGGCCCGCGCGACACGGTCGGCGCCGAGCGCCAGCGCCGCCATGTCCATCGGCAGGTAGATGCGGGTCATATGCGCCGTGCCTCCTCGGTGGCCTCAAGCAGCCGGGCGTCGTCGAGCCGCGCCAGCGGCTCGCCATCCAGCAGTGCGGCCGGACCGCAGGCGCATAGGCCCAGGCAGAAGGTGGGTTCCACGGTCAGGCTGCCGTCCCCGGTCGTGCCGCCCCACGCCACGCCGAGCCGCGCCATCAGCCGGTCCGCCAGCGTGGCCGCGCCCACCGCCTGGCACGCTTCGGCCCGGCAGACCTGCAAAACGTGCCGGCCCGGCGCCGCGCGGCGGAAGTCGTGGTAGAAGGAAATGACGCCGAACACCTCGGCCTTTGACAGGTTCAGCGCGTCGGCGATCATCGCCTCGCTCTGCTTCGGCACGTAGCCGAACTCTTCCTGAAGCGCATGCAGGATCGGCAGCGCGGCACCCTCCATCCCGACATGCGCGGCGATGATCTCGCCCGCCAGGGTGGCGTCCCATTGCCCGGCCGTCGCTGATGGTTGGCTGACCAATGCTGTCACGGCGCCTGTTTGCTCCCCTCGATAATCACAAATGTAACCTAGGGGCTATACTCGTCCTGTACTCGCCGCGATCAAGCCCCTGTTCCGAGTGCTGCGATAGCAAAGTCCTATCAACATCGCCGGGTCAGCAGCCGCGCCTCCGCCAGCAGCGCGGCCGCCAGGACCGGCATCGGCTCCCGGTGCGGCAGCACCAGGCCGATCTCGTGCGTCGCGTCCGGCCCGGTGATCGGGATGCGGCGCAGGTGCTGTGACAGCGCCAGCGTCTCGGCCAGGCTCTCGGGCAGCACCGTCGCCCATTCCCCGGTCAGCACGTGCGCCAGCAGCGTCACTTGGGAATTGCTCTCCAGCGTCGCCCGCGGCTCTGCCCCCGCGCCGCGCATCAGGCGGTCCATGATGCGCCGGTTCTGCATGTCCGGCGTCAAGAGGCACAGGCGCACCTGGTTCAGCTCCGCCCACGTCACGCTGTCCTGCCCGCCCAGCGCGCCGTCGGCCGCGGTGACGAGGCGGTAACGCTCGGTGTAGAGCGGCACCGCCAGCACCCGGCCCACCGCCTCGTTGTCGAGGTAGGTGATGCCGGCGTCCACCTCCAGGTCCTCCAGCATGCGCAGGATGGTGGCGGAGGAGTGGGACAGGATGGTGAACTGCAGCGCCGGGTGCCGGAGGAGGCACGGGCCGGTCAAGGAGGGCACCATCGCGAGAGCCGTCGGGATCACCGCGATCCGCAAATGGCCCGACAACCCGGCCCGCATGGCCTGCAGCTCCTGGCGCATGGCGGCGGCGTCGCCCACCATGCGCCGCGCCCAGTCCAGCACCTTCTCCCCTTCCGGCGTCAGGCCGTGGAAGCGGGAGCTGCGGCGGACCAGCATGACGCCCAGCTCCTCCTCAAGCTGCTTGATCCCTGCCGAAAGGGTCGGCTGCGCCACGCCGCACGCCTCCGCCGCCCGGCGGAAGCTGCGGTCCCGCGCCACGGCGACCAGATAGGCGAGCTTGTCGATCACCAGCGCGTGTAGAGCAGCCCGGGGCCGGGTTCGGCAATCCCGGACCGGCCGGCCCGCCGCGGCTTACGTGAAGCCGCTTGCAACCTGCAAGTCGCTGGTAGGGCCGCCCGCCCATCCCCTTTCACACCCATGTCGTCCTCCCGCGCTGCTGCAAGCGGACCGTCAAGCCCGGCGCTTGTATTCGTACCTGTGGGCAAGCCACTTCGTGCCGGAGCCGTCGGCCAGCAAGAAGAACTGCTCCTTCATGTCCCGGTCCGGGTCCAACAGCGTGACGGCCTGCGTCATGCGCAGCATCTGGCCGCCGATCCCAGGCCCGGCGCCGGCGACGGCGAAAGGCTGGAAGGCGAGGTCGATCCGGTTGGCCTCGCCGCGCTCGAAGCTCCATGCCGACATGATCCCGACAGGCGCGCGCATGTCCATCGACACGTAGTCCCAGCGGCCTTCCACGCGGTTGAAGGTCAGGTAGTCGATCCGGTCTGCGGCCTTTCCGGCGGTGTCCGCCGCCGGGCGCAGAACCTCCTGCAGCATCGACCCGATCACCCGGCGCTCGGCCACAAGGCCCGTTGTCGTGACCGGCGCGGCGCCCGGTGCCTCCCAAACCGTCTCTGTCATGTCCCAAAGTCCGGCCCGCTGCGCCATGGCCCCGTTCTCCGGACCAGGCTCGTTCAGGCGCACGGACGCGGGCGCCGCCTGGGCCTTTGCCAGGGCCGGCAGCAAGACGGACCCGAGGGCTGCCCCGAACAGGATGCGGCGTTCGATCATGATGGTCTCCATGGGGTGAGGCTGAAACTGGGGTGGCATGTTGAGCAAGGCGCAGGCCGTCCGGCGCGGCCGCCAGCCGGTCCGGGCTGCCGAGGTCCATCAAGGACCCTCGGCGACGACCCTCGCCTGTTCGGCTTCGACCTGGGTTTCGACCGCCTTGGCTTCTGCCTGCAGCCACGCAAGGAACACCGGCTGTCCCTTGCTGATGGCCATGCCGATAGGCAGGGGCAACTCCGTGCTGTTCAGGCAGGCGGCGTCTCTGGGGATCGTCACAAGACCGGGCAGTTTCTTGACCAGGCCAGCGAAGAAGAACTGGTCGACCGGCGCGACGTCCGCCTTGCCCGAAACGATCTCATTCGTCGCAAGGTCGGCAATGGTGCCGGGGATGCCATGCCGCGCTGCCCTGGGTAGCCGCTCCTGCGCCCATGCCCCTTGCGGCGTGCCATTGATGAAGCCGACCGTGACGTCCGGCCGGTCGAGGTCGCCGATGCTGTCCGCCTGCGCCACCTTCGGGTTGTCGGCAAGGCCGAACAGGCAATGCGCGGCCTTCGAGTAGGTGATGAGGTCCACGGCCTCAGCCCGGGCCGGCGTTTCCAGCAGCGGGACGATGGTGATATCGACCCGGCTCGACAGGACCGACACCTTGTCGTCGAAACCAACCAGTGTCGTTTCCAGCCTCACCCCGAGGCGCCTGGCATAGTCCTCGGCCAGCAGCCAGGCGGGACCTTCAAACGGGCTGCCCGCGCCGGCTGGGTTCCTCTTGAGCCACGGATACTCGTCGAGCACCGCCACCCGGAGCGTCCCGCGCTGCCTGACCGCATCGACCCGCTCGCTCGCGCCGGGCGCGGGCACGGGCGGCTCGGCAGACACGGCCATCACCGGCGCCCCCATGAGGAGCGTTGAAGCCAACACGCTCCCAATGATTGTCCTGCTTATTCGCATGTTGTGCTCCGGGCTGACTTGATGAAATTGAATGTAATGCCGGTGCCTGGCCGACATCGGCATCGTTTCGGCACGACTTCGGTCCTTGAGCGGCGACAATCAAAAGACTTCCGGTTGTCACCTCATCAGCCTATGCCGGCGACGATACGGATCGGCCTCGGCCGAACTCTGGGTCATCTGTGTCCTGCGAGAGGGATCATAAATAGCGGAGCGCGGGTGGCTCTCCCCACCCAGGGTGGGGAATGGCCGTACCGGCGCATGGAGGCTTGGATCGAACGAAGTCGCCTCTGGTGGGCTTGCACCGTGCGTATCGCATCACCGGAGCATGGAATGGACCGCCTAGCCAGCATGGCCGCCTTCGTGAGGACGGCCGACCTCGGGTCCTTCGCAGCGACCGCAAGCGCCCTGGACATGTCGCCCCAAATGGTCGCCAAGCACGTCGAGTATTTGGAGGACCGGCTGGGCGTGCGCCTCATCAACCGGACGACCCGCCGGCAAAGCCTGACCGAGATCGGCCGCACCTACTACGAGCGTTGCCAGACGGTGCTGGCGGAAGCCGAGTGGGCCGACGCCCTGGGGCACGAGGCGCGGGCAACCCCGAGGGGACGGCTGCGGATCAGCGCGCCGGTGTCGTTCGGCAGCAACAGCCTTACGTCCCTCATCACGCGCTACCTGCGGGACCATCCGGAGGTGGAGGTTGACCTCGCGCTCAACGACCGGCTGGTCGATCTGGTCGAGGAAGGCTTCGAGGCGGCGTTCCGGATCGGGCACCTCCCGGACTCGAGCCTCGTGGCGCGGGAACTGGCGCCGTTCCGCCTCGTCGTCTGCGCCGCGCCGGGCTACCTGCGCGGGCGCGGCGTGCCGTCCACGCCTGCTGACCTCGCAACCCATGAATGCCTGGGATACGCGCGCGGGCCGTCGCTGGACAAGTGGCGTTTCGTGCGGGACGGCCGCGTCCATGACGCCCGCGTCTCCTGCCGGCTGCGGGTGAACGACGCCAAGGCCCTGCTTTCAGCCGCGCTGGACGGGTTCGGCGTCGCGATGATCGACCAGGACCTGGCGCGCGATTCCCTCGCCTCTGGGCGGCTCGTCCGGATGCTGCCGGACTACGACGTCCCGGCCCGGCCGATGCACCTGGTCTACCTTGGCGACCGCCGGCAAACGCCGAAGCTCAGAAGCTTCATCAATGCCGCGGTCCAGGCCTTCGGAAGCTGACGCTTGGCTCTACTCAGGCATCCGAGCATAGCCGCCGATGTCGTCGAGCGGCTACGCTTAAGGGGTATCCTTCAACATGCGATAGCCGCCGTCGCGGATCTCGACCATCAACTGGCTGTCCGTCTGGGCGCCGCTGTGATCCGTAGGGGACAGGCTGAACACGGCCTCGGACGCCGCCAGGCCCTGCACCGCCTCCATGCCGTCGCGGAGCGCCGTGCGGAAGGCGGGCGTGCCGGGCGGGCCGGCTGCCATGGCGCCGGGCGCCGCGGCCTCTACCAGCAGGAACGCATCCCACAGCGTGGCGCCGAACAGGCTGCGGCTGCCCGGGCCATACTTGTCCTCGTAGGCCCGCACGTAGGCGAGCGCCGGGGCCTTCACCGGGTTGTCGTCCGGAAGCTGCTCGGCGACCAGGACGGGGACGGCGCTGAACATCACGCCGTCCAGCGCGCGGCCCCCCACCCGCAGCGTGTCCGGCCCGGCGATCCCCTGCACCGTGTAGATCGGCCCGGCGTAGCCCCGCGCCCGCAGTTCGAGGATCGGCGTCGCCGCCGGGGTACTGCTGGCGGCGACGAACACCGCGTCGGGCCGGGCGGCCAGCAGGCGCAGCACCTGCGGCGTCACGCTCGGGTCGCCGGGGTTGTAGCGGAGTTCGGCCACCGTCCGGATGCCGCGCGACGCCGCTTCCGCGTTCAGCGCGGCGATGTAGCCGTCGCCGAGGCTGGTGGCGAAGCCAATGTGGCCCAGCGTCTTGCAACCGGTCCGGGCCATGTGGCGGGCCAACTGCGCCGCCGCGACGCGCTCGCCCGGTATCGGCTTGAACGCCCAGCGGCGCGCACCCTCCGGCGGCTCGATCACCGCGCTGGACCCGGCCAGGCTGATGGCCGGCACGCCCGCGGCGCCGATCGCGTCGAGGATCGCGATGGAGGTCGGCGCGGCGGAGGCGCCCAGGATCGCATCGACATGCTCCTCGTCGATCATCTTGCGGGCCACGCGCACGGCGGTTGCCGTGTCGGTCGCGTCGTCCAGCACCACCCAGCGCACCGGCTGGCCGGCGATGGTCTTCGGCAGCAGGCCGATGGTGTTCCGCTCCGGGATGCCCAGCCCGGCGCCCGGGCCGGTGAGGGACAGCAGCGCGCCCAGCGTCACGTCCGCCCGCGCCGGGACGGCGCCCACGGCGAGCCAGGCGATCAGCAAGGGTGCCAGCGTGCGGACCATCCTTTGTCACTCCCCCGGGATCAGCAGAGGCTGATGCCTTGGCAGCGATCCGCCGGTAAGCCGTGTTGCACGGGCCGGGGCATCGGCGCAACCACCCGGGGCCCCGGGCGGCGCGGGACGTCAGCCTTTCTCCACGGGAAAGGCGAACAGCTTGGCCGGGTCGACCGAAAGGGCGGCCCGCTCCGGCGGGAGCGTCCGGTGCAGGCCCACAAGCTCGTCGCCGGGGCAGCCGACCTGCCACCGTGCTCGCCACAGCCCGGCCTCGGACACGCAGTCGCGGCGGATCGCCGGCAACCCATGGTCCCGGCCGATGCCGACCCCGTCCGGATGGGCGAGGGCCATGCCCGCCATGCCATCGGCGAGGCTGACGCAGGTCGCCGGCACCCGGCATCCGCCGGCCATTACGGCGTGCCCGCCATCGGCGCCCCCCACCCGGAGCCGGCCCTCACCGCCCATGCAGCGCGCGGCGGTGTCGGTCGCCGGGCTGGCATACATCACCTGCGGGGCGTCGCACTGCGACAAGGCGCCGTGCTCCAGCACCAGGATCCGGTCTGCCAGGCGCCAGGCGTCCACCCGGTCATGGCCGACGAACAACGCGGCCCGGCCGTCGCGGCGGAGCATGTCGCGGATCAACGGACGCAGCCGGTCGCGCACCGCCCCATCCAGGCTGGACAGCGGCTCGTCGAGCAGCAGCAGGTCCGACCCCGTCGCGAGGGGGCGCGCCAGGGCGACGCGCTGCTGCTGCCCGCCGGACAGCGTGCCCGGGCGCCGGTCGGCGAGGCCTGCCCACTCGACCGCATCCAGCAGCGCCGCCGCCGCCGCGCCGGGCCGCGCCGTGCCCGGTGGGAGCGCAACCGCCACGTTCTCCCGCGCCGAAAGGTGCGGCCACAAGGCGTGCTCCTGGAACACCATGCCCAAGGCCCGCCGCTCCGGAGACACGAAGCGGCGGGCCGACGCGCCGTCCACGTCCATGCCGCGCAGCCGCACCCGCCCGGCCTCCGCCCGTTCCAGCCCGGCCGCGATGCGAGCGCCATGTCGCCGCTCCTGAGCTGGGCGGCCAGCAGCGGGTTGGCGGCGAAGACGGCGAGGCCCCGGTCCCGCAGCGCGCGCAGCAGGGCGCGTCCAGCGTCGAGGCGTCTGCTGCGGATCGACCTTGCTCCTGGACGGGTCGGCGTTCTGGATGTAGTTGAGGTTAGGTGCCTGGAAGCCCTTCGCGTACTGCACGTATGCGGCCCAGTTGGGATTGATCAGGTAGTGCACTGTCACCGCCGGCAGCGGCGCGCCGTAGGCTTTCCGGTCCTTGAGCGGAGGTCCGACCGCGCCCCCGTTCACGACGTTGACCCGCGCGTTGAGCGAACGCTGGAAGTAGCCGTACTTGATGCCCGGCGTGATCGTGAGGTTCGGCAGCGGATGCAGCTCCAACTCAAAGTAGGGCTGCAAGGTGAACAGGTCCTCGTGGTCGAGGTAGGTGAAGGCGGACAGCGAGTTCGGGGCGAGGATGCCGCCGCGGGTCAGGTCGATGTTCGCCTGGCTGTAGCCGTTCGACTGGTCCTCGATCCAGGCGTCGACCTTGATGTCGGCATACCGGCTGGCCCGCTTGACCTGGAACGTGTCGCCGAACGCGCGGTAGAGGTTGTTCTGTACCGTGCCCGGCACGTCCGTCTTCGAGTAGGTGGTCCCGAGGGGCGACGCGTTGGACACGTCGATCCCGCGCGTGCCTTTCAGGAAATAGCCGTGTCTTTGGACATGAGCGGGGTGATATCGGAAGAATATTGGGGCGACATGATAGTTCCATGACGCGCAAGGCCCTGCCC
>CAXUJE010000053.1:0-21773 GCA_964251035.1 uncultured Acetobacteraceae bacterium | reverse complement strand
GGTCCTCGGCCGCCTCGCGGAACTGGCCTTCCACCCGGTACGCCTCGCCGCGCCGGGCCAGCGCCTCGGCCTCGAGCTGCGGCGCGCCGGCCAGGCGGCACAGGCGGATGGCGTCCGTCCAATGCCGCGTGGCGGCGAGCACGTCGCCCACGTCGAAGGCGGCGGCGCCGCGCCCCAGGAGCTGCAACGCCGCCTGCCGGTCCTCCGCGGGGCCGGCCTGCGCCGTGGAGACCGCGCCGGCCAGGGCCAGGGCGCAAAGCAAGGCGGGGGCGCAAAGCAGGAACCGCCAGGGTGACATCACTTCTCTTTCATGACGATGCGGACCCCGGCGTCTCCGGCGGCAAGTCGCGCGCAGTGGAAGGCGGCGCAGGGATCATCACGATCCAGCGCCCGGAACATCGCCTCCGCCTCCAGACGCCCGGCGCGGAGGGCGGCGTAGGCGGCCTCGTAGCAGGACACGCGCGGCCGGTCCGCCGCCTCCACCGGGGTGAGCGGCGTCGCCACCGCAAGCGCGTCGCGCCGCCCTTGCAGCACGAACTCGCCGACGGGGCGGAAACGGTGCCGGGCGCAGCGCCGGACTGTCTCGCCGGACACGGCGATCCGCGTGCCGACCCATTTGTTCAGGCCTTCCAAGCGGGACGCGGTGTTCACCATGTCGCCGACCGCGCCGTAATTCAACCGTGCCCGCGTGCCGACGTTGCCGACCAGGGCGACGCCGGTATGCACGCCGATGCGCGTCGCGCCGAACGGGACGCCCCGGCTGCGCTGCTCCGCGCTGAAGCGGCATGCGAAGGCGTCGATGCCGAGGGCTGCGTCCACGGCGCGGTCGGCGTGGTCCTCCTGCCGCCGCGGGGCGCCGAACAGCACCTGCAGGCCGTCGCCGTGGAACACGCTCAGCAGGCCGCCACAGTCCAGCACGGCGGCGCAGACGCCGTCGAAGTAGTCGCGCAGCAGCGCCGCGACCGCCTCGGCCGGCAGCGTTTCGGCAAGCGTGGTGAAGCCCGCGATGTCGGTGAACATGACGGACACCTCGCGCCGCTCGCCGCCGAAGCTCGGCACGCTTCCGGCAGCCAGCATGTCCTCGATGATACGCGGGTCGAGGTAGTGCTCGAAGCTCCGCCTGAGCCGCAGCCGTTCCCGGATGCCCATCCCGTGCAGCGCCCAGACCGCGCCCGCGGCGGCGCCGACCCAGGCCAAGGCGGCCGGGACCGCGGGCAGCATCAGGCCCGCCGCGCCGAACGCCGCATATGCGGCCCACGCGATCAGGCCGACGCCGGCGGCGAGAACCGCGGCGAAGGCGGCGCCGGCGGACGGGAGCGCCAAGCCCGTCGCCGCGGCGGCGGTGGCGCAGGCCCAGATGATGGCGGCGTCCGCGGTTCTCGGCAGGGCCGTCCGGCCCGCCGGCTCACCAGATTGGATGCGGATCAACTGGTCGGCCAGGTGCGCGTGCAGCATGACGCCGGACAGCGGCCCGGCGCCGTTCCGGTCGGGGCCGAGGGGGGTAGGGAAGCTGTCTTTCACGCTTGGCGCATCGGTGCCGATCAGCACGGCGCGCCCGCGCACCAGCGAGGCGGCGTCGCCACCCATCAGCTCGCCGAGGCTCAGGCGCCGGAAGCGGTCCCGTCCGCCATGGAAATCAAGCAAGGCCTGGTAGCCGGCGGCGTCCACCTGCGCGTATGGGCCGAAGCTCCCGGTGACGAGCACGATGCGGCCATTCCCAAGGGCGACGTCGTCGCCCAGCGCGCGCAGCTTCTGGCCGGTGTAGGTTTCTGCAAGCGCCACGCCCAGCGTGCGGACGCTCCGGCCCGTGCGCGGATCGGTGGCGGCGAGCAGCCCGCGCCGGACCACGCCGCCCGCGTCGGCGACGACATCGGCCAGCACGGCGCGCGGGCCGTCGGCCAGGACGGACGGCGGCGGAACGCCCGGGACGCCTTCGTCAGGCAGCTTATAGACCCAAAAGATTTCCGGATGCTGCGCCAGGAGGTCGGCCAGGGCCTGGCTGCCGGGCGGCAAAGGGCGGTCGCGGTAGAGGTCGACGCCGATGGCGCGGGCGCCCCAGCCCGTCAGGCGCTGCAGCAGGACGGCCAGATCCTCGTCCCGCAAGGGCCAGCCATACCGGCCGATGTCCGCCTCCGTGACCGAGGCGAGGAGGATGCGCCCGCTCCGTTCCTGGCCGGCCCAAGCCGTGACCAGCCGGTCATAGGCCGCCAACTCGGCCGGTTGCAGCCAGGCCAGCTCGCGGCAGAGCAGGACGGCGGCGGCCACCAACTGCGCGGCCAGCAGCACCCGCGGCCAGAGGCGGCGGCGCCGGCGCGGCAGGCGGCCCCCCATCGCGGGCGCGGCGACCGGCGCGGGCGGGCCTGCGGCTACGGATGGCCGCACGGCGCCTGCGTCTGGGCTTCAGCCGGCACGCCATTGCGCTGAGGCGGCCACGGCTGGGCGGCAAGAGAGTTCCGGGACAAGGCATTCACCCGCATGCGGGGCAAGCTATACCACTCTCCCGGGCTAGGCACGGTGTGCGCCGGGTCAGCTCCGCTCACCTGCAGCGAGGCCGTGACCTCCAGCCCTATCCCGTGCTGGTCGGTCCGCGCCAGGCCGGCGGCTGCTAGGCCCGCGACAAGCCCATCGGCGGCGGCACCGATGCCGTGGCAAAGATCACGCGCTGCGCGACAGTCGCCTCGGTGCAGGACCTGGCCCGGTCCTGGATCAGGACCGACATGGCGGCGCCCGCCGGCCCCTGCTGCGGGTCGGTCGTGATGACCCGCCCGCGCTTCAGCCGCAGCACGCCGCGCGTCAGCAGGCGGTCGAACGCCTCGCCGACCACGGGCGCCATCCAGTGGCGGTTGGATGTCCCAGTACGGCCGGAGATGGCGCAGGAAGCGGTCCCGCTCGGCTTGCGGCAAGCCATGCCACAGCCCAGCCGTCACCGGGCGCATCCCGCGCAGGAGGGCGGACAGCGACCGCCCCCCTCCCCCGCTACTCGGCCGCCTGGCGTCCGTCCCGCTGCGGGAAGAAGCGGTTGGCCGGGCGCGGCAGGCCAAGGTGGTCGCGCAGGGTCGCGCCCTCGTACTCCTGACGGAAGATGCCGCGACGCTGCAGCTCGGGCACCACCAGGTCCACGAAGTCGTCGAGGCCCTGCGGCACGGTCGGGAACATCACGTTGAACCCTTCCGCCGCGTCGGCCTCCAGCCAGGCCTGCATGGTGTCGGCGATCTCCCCGGCCGTGCCCACCATCTGCAAGCCGGCGTAGCCGCCGGCCAGTTGCGCCAGCTGCCGCACCGTGAGGTTGTCGCGCCGGGCCAGGGCCACGAGGGCCGCCTGGCCGCTCTGGCCCTGGTTCGTCGGCGGCAGCTCCGGCAGCGGCGCGTCGAGGTCGAAGCCGGAGGCGTCCACGCCCAGGCGTATGGACAGGTTCGGGATGCCGCTGTCGGGATGCACGAGGCTGTCGAGCTGCGCCTTCCTTTCCTGCGCCTCCGCCGTCGTGCGGCCGACCACGACGAGCGCGCCGGGCAGCACCTTGAGGTGGGCGGGATCGCGGCCCAGCGCGCGCATCCGCGCCGACAGGTCCGCACGGAAGCTGCGGCCGTCCTCCAGCGTGCGGCTGCTGCCGAACACGACCTCCGCCGTCTCGGCCGCGAGCTGCCGCCCGGCCTCGCTCGCGCCCGCCTGCACGATCACCGGCCAGCCCTGCACTGGGCGCGCGATGTTGAGGGGGCCGCGCACCCGCAGGTGCTCGCCCTTGTGATCCAGCACGCGCATCTTGTCCGGGTCGAAGAAGATGCCCGTCCCCTGGTCCCGCACCCAAGCGTCGTCCGCCCAGCTGTCCCACAGGCCCGTGACGACCGCGTGGAACTCGCGCGCCCGGCGGTAGCGCTCGTCGTGCTCCACGTGCTCATCCCGGCCGAAGTTGAGGGCAGCGTCCGGGTTGCTGGTCGTGACCACGTTCCACCCGGCCCGCCCGGCGCTGATGTGGTCCAGCGAGGCGAAGCGCCGGGCGATGTGGTACGGCTCGTCGAACGTCGTGCTGGCGGTGGCGACCAGGCCGATGCGCTTCGTCACCATCGCCAGCGCCGACAGCAGGGTGAGCGGCTCGAACGAGGTGGCCGTCGCGCTGCGGCGGAGCGCCGACATGGGCATGTTCAGCACGGCCAGGTGGTCGGCCATGAAGAACGCGTCGAAGCGCCCGCGCTCCAACGCCTGGATCAGGCGGACCAGGGCATTCAAGTCGAAGTTGGCGTCCGGCCAGGCGCCGGGCACCCGCCACCAGGCGGTGTGGATGCCGACCGGGCGCATGAAGGCGCCGAGGTGGAGCTGCTTGGTCATGGATGCCCCTTGGAGTGCGCGCAGCCGCGCGGGTGTGCGGTGCCGTCAAGATGCGGATGGGAGGCACCCAGGAAAAGGGGCTGGCCGGCGCCGGCCGCGGTGCGGCGGCGGCGCCCCGTCCCCATGCGCTACGCCGCGCCCTCGGCGTTGAAGCTGGCGTCGAAGGCCCGGCCACAAACGAGGTCAGGAAGGCGGGGTCGCCCTGGTAGCCGACGTCCAAGGTCCCGGCGTCCAACGCTTCCAGCAAGGGGCCGCGGGGAACTCGGCCCATTGGAGCGTGTAGGGCAGGTTCTTGTCAGCCCGAGGCTTCAAGGAGGACCGTAAGCCGCCCTTCTGGTTGCACATGCGCAGCACGGCCGGTCGTTCGGTCGACAATCCCGGACCCGCCACGGTGGCCGCGGCGGCTGCCATCAGCCCCCGCCTGGATAGGCCTCGTATTTGCGTGCGCGCGTGCTCCTCGTGAATAGCGGCTCAACTGCTGATGGCATTCTCAGCAAGGCCGGCGTCGGCCAGGCCTGCGCCGGGGCGTCACGGAGCCTCGCCCGCCAGGCCGGCTAAACCGAGCAGGACCGCGGCCCCGGTCCGGCACGGCTACGGGCAGTGCCCGCTTGCGCGTCCGGCAGGCGCCCCGTCTGCATCATCTGCGTGACGGCCCTCTGCACGTCGGGCAGGCTGGGCCATACGCTGCTATCCAGCTCTTCCACCTGCGGGTCCACGGCGACGAAACGGAACGCCCCGCCATGGCTCACGGCTGCCCCGGCAAACCGGCCGAATACCTCGATAACGTGCGATTGATACATGATGCAGTCTCCGGGACCTGGGAGGCGGGGTCCCCGTTCATTGGCCTAAGCGGCGGAAAGCCTGTTATGCTCGCGCGCATGACTTGCGGCATGGACAGGACCCGATGAAGGCGGCGGGCGCGGCAGCCCCGGAAGGCGCCTGCCGAGAGCGGGTAGGCGGTCGTGCTCTTCAGCCGCTCCGTGGCGAACCGCGACGTGACGTTTTTCAGCCGCACGGCGGCGATCAAACGCTTGCGTATGCTCACGCGTGCACCCCTCGGGAAGCAGAAAGCCTGGATCGCGCCGGCGCCCGCGTCACCCCTTTGGGGCCAGGCGATCCGGCTTGGAAGCCTGCCATCCAAGTCTTGGCCCCTTCAAGCCGCCCGGCCCTCGCTCCTGTCGCGCCCCGGCGGCAGCCCGAACATGCGGCCGTACTCGCGGGTGAACTGTGTGACGCTCTCGTAGCCGACCTCGAAGGCTGCCCGGCTTACCGGTAGCCCATCGCTCAGCATCCGCCGCCTTGCCTCGATCAGCCGCAACTGCTTCTGGAACTGGATCGGCGACAAGGAAGTGATGGCATGGAAATGGTGATGAAAGGTCGAGGGACTCATGCCGGCCGCCGCGGTCAAGCGCTCCACCCGCAGCGGGCGGTCGAACTCGGCCCGCAGCACAGCAACCGCGCGTGCGACCCGATGCGCGGCCCTGTCCGGACGGGCAAGGCCGCGCACCGCCCGCCCGTGCCGCCCGGCCAGTAGCCAGTAATGCAGCTCGCGCATGATGGATGGGCACAGCAACGGAATGGCCTCGGGCCACTCCAGCAGGCGCAGCAGCCGCAGCGCGCAGTCAGCGACCACGGCATCGGTCTCATCGACCAGCACTGCCGGGGCCGCCGGAACAGGGCTGCTTGCGCCGTCGATCTGCGCCGACAGGTCGAGCAGCACGGCCGTGTCCAGCTCGATGGCCAGCGCCAGGTACGGCTCGGCCCAGCTCGCTTGCGTGATGCGGCTGACGACCGGCACGTCGGCGCCGACTGCCCGGCGGTGAATCCATAGGTGTCCGCGCCCACCGTCACCTGCTTGCTCCCCTGCAGGATCAGGCAGACCAGCGGCTTGTAGATCGCCTTCATGATGCCGGTCGGGGCAGAGGCCCGCATCATGCCGACGCCCCCGAGCGGCGTCGCGGCCAGGCCCTCCCTGTCGCCATGGGCATCGACGTAGCGCCGGACGGCGCAGCGCAGGGCCTGGGTCATGCCTGCCCCATCTGATGCGATGAACGCGCGGGCGAAACGCCGCCCAGAGCATTAGGCAAGCATCCCGGCGGTTTCGGCAAGCCCCCGCCCGGCACCGTGACCAAGTTGGATATGACCCGGCCGCGTGCCGGGCCAAGCAGCAGGAGAGCAGCATGAACATGACCGGCAACACCATCCTCGTCACCGGCGGCGGCTCGGGCATCGGCCGGGGCCTGGCGGAGGCGTTCCACGCCGCCGGCAACCGGGTCATCATCGCCGGGCGCCGCCCCGAGCCGCTGGCCGAGGTGGCCGCCGCCCACCCTGGCATGGCCTCCGTCGCGCTCGACGTGGCCGACCCGGCGGCGGTCCAGGCCTTTGCCGAGCGGGTCCCGCAGGACCACCCGGCGCTGAACGTGCTGATCAACAACGCCGGGATCATGAAGGTCGAGGACGCGCTGGCCGAGCCGTTCGACCTTGCGGATTGCGAGGCGACGGTCGTGACCAACCTGCTCGGCCCGATCCGGCTCACGGCGGCGCTGCTGCCGCATTTGCGCCGGCAGCGGGCGGCGGCGGTGGTGAACGTGACCTCGGGCCTCGCCTTCGTGCCTCGGGCGGACACGCCGACGTACAGCGCCACCAAGGCGGCGATGCACTCCTACACGCAGTCGCTGCGCTTCCTGCTGCGCGAGACCCCGGTGCAGGTGATCGAGCTGGCGCCGCCGCTGGTCGCGACCGACCTCACGCCGGGCCAGCGTGCCAACCCGCGGGCGATGCCGCTCGACGAGTACGTCCAGGAGGGCATGGCCTTGTTCGCCGCCGACGGCTCGGCGCCGGAAATCTTGGTCGAGCGGGTCAAGGTGCAGCGCAACGCGGAGGCCCGGGGCGACCACGGCAAGGTGTTCGCGATGATCAACGGCGGCTGAAGGCGGAGCGGGCCCGCGGGGTCAGGCAGCGGCGTCAGCCCTGCGGGGGCGCCGCGCCGGGCGCGGTATGGTCCAATGCCGGGTGGGGCAGCGGCGATGCCTGCCGTGGCCAGGCCGGCCGCGGCAGGGTCGCGAGCAGGTAGGCCCCGGCGCTCAGGGCGGTGATCCAGAAGCTGCTCGGCCAGTCGGTGCTGAACGCGAGCGCGATGCCGAGCCAGGCCTCCGCCAGCGCCAGGGCCACCGAGAGCAGGATGCCCTTCCCCACGCCACCCGTCAGGCGTTGGGCCGTGGCCGCTGGGCCGACCATGAGCGAGAACACCAGCAGCACGCCGACGATCTGCGCGCATTCCGCCGTCGCCAAGGCCACGATGGCCAGGAACAGCACGGAGTACAGCCGCAGCGAGACGCCTTTCGCCTCCGCCAGCTCCGGCTGCACGCTGGCGAACAGCAGCGGCCGGGAGATGACGGCAAGCGCGCCCAGGCTGACGGCGCCGAGCGCCGCGAGCGTCCAAACGGTGCCGGCGTCCACGGCCAGCACGTTGCCGAACAGCAGCGCCGTCGCCTGCGTCGCGAACGCGGTATAGAAGTGCAGGAACAGCAGGCCGAACCCGAGCGATAGCGAGAGCACGAGGCCGATGGCCACGTCCCGCTGCGCCAGCCGCTCCCCCATCAGCCCCATGCCGACCCCGGCGGCCACGGTCGCGAGCACGAGGCCCCAGAGCGGCGCGACGCCGACCAGGAACGCGCCCGTGGCGCCGGTGAAGCCGACATGGGCCAGCGCGTGGCCGGCAAACGTTTGGCCGCGCAGCACCAGGAAGTAACCGACCGCGCCCGAGACGGCCGCGACCACGGTGGCCGCCGCGAAGGCGGTCCGCATGAAGTCGTAGTCAAGCATGGCCGACATGCACGCCCGACGAACTGTGCCGGGCGGAGGGCGCGTCGCCGTGCCGGTGGTCGTCGCGCTCCGCGTCGTGGCTGCCGGACATGACAAAGACCCTGCCCTTCACGCGCACCACGTCGATCTCGGACCCGTACAGCCGCGACAGCACGGGACCGGTGATCACCTCATCGACCGTGCCGAGCGCCGCCTGGCCGCGGCCGAGGTAGAGCACCCGGTCGAGCGCGCCGAGCAGCGGATTCAGCTCATGCGCGCTGAACAGCACGGTGATCCCGAGTTCGGCTTGCAGCGACCGCGCCAGCTCCACCACGCCGCGCTGGTGGTGCGGGTCGAGGCTGATCAGCGGCTCGTCCAGCAGGAGCAGGCGCGGGTGCCCGATCAGCGCCTGGGCCAGCAGCAGGCGCTGCCGCTCACCGCCGGAGGTCTCGGTCAGCGGGCGCCGGGCCAGGTCGCGGGCGCCGACCAGGTCGAGCGCCCGGTCAACGTCCGCCCGGGCCGTCTTGCCGATAATGGGCAAGCCCAGCCGGTGGCCATCCACCACGCCGGCGACGAAGTCCCAGCCGCTCAGCCGCATGCTTGCGACGGCGCCGCGGGCCTGCGGCATGTAGCCGATGGCCGGGTTGCCCCGCGCCGCCGGGCGGCCGAGGACCTGGATGGCGCCCCGGCTCGGCGGCGTGAGGCCGAGGATGGCGCGCATCAGCGTCGTCTTGCCGGCGCCGTTCGGCCCCAGCACGCCGATGAACTCGCAGGCGCCGATGTCCAGGTTGACGCCGGACAGGACCGGGCGGCCCCCAAGGGCCAGGTGGACGCCGCGGAACTCGATTGTTTTCAAGAGGGGGCGCTCACGCGGGCTATTTCGGCAGCGCCCGGTCGATGGCGTCCAGCTCGCCCAGGATCCAAGCCTGGTATCCCTTGCCGGCCGGCTCCGTCTCAGTCGCGCCCACCACAGGGACGTGCGACGCCCGGGCCAGCTTCTCCATGCGCGCCGCGACCGGGCTGGAAGCCTGGCTGTTATAAACCAGCAGCTTGGCCTTGCGCGTCTTCAGGTCGTCCTCGAAGGCGGCGACGTCGGAGGCGCTCGGCTCGGTGTCGTTCATCACCGACAACTGGAACGACTGGTTCCGCACCTCCATCCCGAGGGCCGCGAACATGGTGCCGAACACCGGCTCCGTCGCCGTCACCGGCGTGCCGGCCAGGCGCGTCCGCAAGGTGGCGATCTTGGCCTGGATCGGCTGCACCGAGGCTTGGAAAGCCGCCAGGCGCTGCCCGTAGCCGGCCCCGTGCGCCGGGTCGGCGCTGGCCAGGCTGTCGGCCAGCGCCTGGGCGAGCGCCAGCATGGTCGCCGGGTCGTACCAGATATGCGGGTTGTCGCCGGGCTTCTTGCCGAGGAGGTCGGCCACCACGATGGTCTTTCGGTCTGAACTGCGGGCGGCCCCGAGCAGCTTCTCCATCCAGGGGTCGTAGTCGATGCCGTTATAGATGACGATCCGGGCCGCCGATATCCCCCGCGCGACGGACGGGCTGGCCTCGAACAGATGGGGGTCTTGGTCGGGGTTGCTCAGGACGCTTGTCACCTCGACACCGGAGCCGCCGATCTGCTGGGCGATGTCCCCGTAGAAGTTCTCGGCGGCCACGACCGGCACGGGGCCGCGCGTCGCCTGGGACCAGGCCGGCGGGGCGGCCAGGGCGAAGCACGCCAGGCTCCCGGCAACAATTGCGGCTAATCTCGACATGCAGATCCCCTTTACACGGACGGCTGGGAGGGTCGTCCGGCGATCGCTCAAGCCCTTACCTCGCTCTGACGCCGAAGGCTGCGGGTTCGAGACGTCACGTTATGATATCGCCTGATTTGAGACAATATATCAATTGGGCATTGCCTAATTTGATATAGTGTATCAAATAGCCCGCAGCGGTCGGCAGCGAAAGCGGGGACACATCTGAAAGAGGAAGCGTCTAGCCATCATGCTGGGCAGCGCCATGGGGGCACTTGCCGGCATCCCCGTGCTGGCAGCGGACCTTCCTCCAGCGGCGCCGTCCCGGACGGTCCCGGACCAGCCGCCGCCCGCCGTCAACCTGGGCAGCGACATGGCGCTCGACGACATCGCCGTGGTCGCGCAGCGGCTGGACGCCGCCCGATCCGCCATCCAGCCCAGCCTCGGCGCCACCGTGTACCGCTTCGACCGCGGCGCCATCGAGACCCTGCCGGGAGGCGACCAGGCGCCCTTGCAGCAGATCCTGCTGCAATCGCCCGGCGTCGCGCAGGACAGCTTCGGCCAGGTGCATATCCGCAACGAGCACGGCAACGCGCAATACCGCTTGGACGGCGTGCAACTGCCGGAGGGCCTGTCCGTGTTCGGCCAGGCGCTGGAAACGCGGTTCGCCCATTCGCTGTCGTTGATCACCGGCGCCTTGCCCGCCCAGTACGGCTTCCGCCAGGCCGGCGTCGTCGATATCACCACCAAGTCCGGCACCATCGACCCCGGCGGCGCCCTCACGATATACGGCGGGTCGCGCAGCACGCTGCAGCCCAGCTTCGAGTACGGCGGGCGTTCGGGCGCCATCGACTACTACGTCACCGGCGAGTACCTGCACAGCAACATCGGCATCGAGAACCCGGCCAATCGCTTCAACGCGCAGCACGACACGACCGACCAGTTCCGCGGCTTCGCCCACGTCACCGGCCTCCTGGACAGCACGACGCGCATCAGCCTGCTCGCCGGCACGTTCCACGGCGACCTCCAAATTCCGAACCGCGGCGGCTTGCAGCCGGGCCTGGGCCTCACGGTCAACGGTCAGAGCAACATCGACAGCGCCAGCCTGACCGAGCACCAGCGCGAGCTGACGCATTTCGGCATCCTGTCGCTGCAGAAGCAGTACGGCGCGCTGGACGTGCAGGCCTCGCTGCTCACCCGCTACAGCAGCCTGTACTACACGCCGGACCCGTTGGGCGATCTGCTGTTCGGCGGCATCGCGCAAACGGCGGCGCGGTCGAGCTGGGCCAACGGCACCCAAACCGACGCGAGCTGGAAGGTCAGCCCCAACCACACGATCCGCGCCGGGTTCCTGGCGCAGGTCGAGCGGTCAGTGGCAAAATCGAGTTCGCTCGTGCTGCCGGTGGACGATACCGGCGCGCAGACGGGCGACCAGCCTTTCGCGGTCCAGGACAGTTCCGGCAAGACCGGATACACCTACGGCGTGTACCTCCAGGACGAGTGGCGCATCCTGCCCTCCGTCACGGTCAATTACGGCGGCCGGTTCGACGTGGTGGACGCCTACGCCAAGGACAACGCGTTCAGCCCGCGGGTCAACGTGGTGTGGACGCCGTTCGAGGGCACGGCGCTGCACGCCGGCTACTCCCGCTACTTCACGCCGCCGCCGTTCGAGCTGGTCGGCAACCAGACGGTCAGCAAGTTCGCCGCCACCAGCGGGGCGGCAGCCTTGACCGAGGACACAACGGTCAAGGCGGAGCGCGCCAACTACTACGACGTAGGCGCCAGCCAGGTGATCCTGCCCGGCTTCACCCTCGCCGTGGACGGCTACCACAAGACCGCGCACAACCTGATCGACGAGGGGCAGTTCGGGGCGCCGACCATCAACACCGCCTACAACTACGACCGCTCGCAGCAGCACGGGGTGGAGGTGTCGGCGACGTACGACCGCGGGCCGCTGTCGCTTTACGGCAACGTCGCCTACTCGCGCGGCATCGGCCGCAGCATCACCTCGTCGCAGTTCAACTTCACCCAGGCCGACCTGGACTACATCGCGCGGCGCTACATCCACCTTGACCATGACCAGCGCTGGACCGGCTCCGGCGGCGCGGCCTACACGCTGAACCCACTCAGCCGGTTCCCGACGCGGCTGTCGGCCGACCTGATCGTGGGCAGCGGGCTGCGGCGGGGCGGGGACACGCCGAACGGCCGGGCGCTGCCGGGCTACTACACGGTCAACCTTTCGGCCGTGCAGAGGGTCCAGCTCGTGGCCGGGAAGCCGACGGAGCTGCGGCTCGACGTGCTCAACCTGCTCGACCGCCGCTACGAGCTTCGGGACGGGACCGGCGTGGGCGTGGGCGCCCCGCAATACGGGCTGCGCCGCGCGATCCTGGCCGGGGTCACTCAACGATTTTGACCTCGCGCCCGCGTGAGCCAGGCGAGCGCCGCCCCGATGGCGAGCGTCGCCAGCAGCGCCAGGGTTGCCAGCGCGTTGATCTCGGGCGTGAGGCCGGAGCGGAGGCGGCCGAAGATCAGCACCGGCAAGGTCGGCTCGTAGCCACCCAGGAAAAAGGAGCGCACGAAGTCGTCGAAGCTGTTCAGCGCGGCCAGCAGCCCGGCGCCGGCCAGCGTGCGGCCAAGCCAGGGCAGCGTGACCAGCCGGAACGCGCCGAATGGCCCCGCGCCCAGGTCCTGCGCGGCTTCCACCAGCTCGGGCGGCAGGCTGGCGAGCCGAGCGCCCACCATCAGCGCCGCCAAGGGCGTGGCGTGCACGGCATGGCCGAGCAGGACGGCAAACGGCCCTGGGTCCAGACCCACCGCCCGGATGGCGATGCGGAGCGCGATGGCGTGCACGATCCCGGGCGTGACCAACGGCACCAGCGTGCCTGCCAGCAGCAGCCACCGCCAGCCGGGCCGCAGCATGCCCGCCGCAAGCGCGATCCAAGTCCCGGCCGCCACCGCCAGCCCGGCCGACGACGCAGCCAGGACGAGGGACAGCAGGAACGCCCGCGCATTCACCGGGTCGGCCAGCGCGGCTGCGTGCCAGCGCAGGCTGGGGCGGCCGAGAGGAAACCCGACCACCGTTGCGTCGGTCAGGCCGGTGAGCACGATCAGGCCGAGCGGCAGCGTGAGCGCCAGGACAGCGCCCCGGTAGCAGGCCGCGGCAAGCCGTCCCGGGCTCACGCGCGAAGCCCTCCCGACCCGGCGCGCACGCCCCAGGCCAAGCTGGCAGCGCCAGCAGTGCCCGCCACGAGCAGCACCAGGCTGAACGCCGCCCCCATCGGCCACCGCCCGCTGGCGGCGCCAAAGAGGCCCGCAATCACCGAAGCGAACGCCGGCGTTCCTGCCCCGCCCAGCAGCGCGGGCGCCGCCAGCACGCCCAGGCAGAGCAGGAAGGTCAGCGCCACGCCGGACGCGATGCCGCCCGCCGCCAGTGGCAGCACGACCAGCCATTGCCGCCGCCACGGCCCCGCCCTGAGGTCGGCCGCTGCGTCCAGAAGGTCCGGCGGCAGGCGGTCCAGCGCTGCGAACAGCGGCAGCAGCATGGTGAGCAGGACGGTATAGACGATCCCCGCCAACACCGATCCCGTGCCATACAGCAGCGGCACCGGCGCGCTTGTCAGGCCGGTCCAGCGCAGCACGGCATTCAGCGCCCCGCGGTTCGCCAGCAGCAGCACCAAGGCGAACATGCGCAGCACCTCGCTGGTCCAGAACGGCGCGACCAGCAGCGCCAGCCGCCGCGTGCGGCGTGCCGGCGGCACCTCCATCGCGACGTGCCAGGCGAGCGGCCAGGCCAGCAGCAGGGCGATCCCCGTCGCGGCGCTCGCGAGCCACAAGCTATGGCCCAGCGCAGCCCGGTAGCCCGGGCCGTCCAGGAATGCCGCATAGGCTCCGATCCCCAGCACGGGAACGGCTCCAGGCGCCCCGGGATAGATGTCCAGCAGGCTGGTGCGCGCCATCGCCAGGAGTGGCCCCACGTGCGCTGCCGCCACCCACAGCACGGGGACGGCGACGAACAGCCGGCGCAGCCAGCGTGTCACCCGGCGCGCACCTCCTCCACCGCGCGATCGATCAGCGCGGAGCTGAGCGCCTGGCCCTCGGTGCAGGCGAAGCGCAGCCGGTCCAGCGCCCTGGGATCAAGCCCATAGGCCGCCCGCTCCACGTCCGTCAGCCCGGCGCCGGCATCCTTGAAGCTCGACGTGTAACCGGCCGAGCGGGTCAGCGCCGCCTCGATGCCGGGCATGCCGAGCAGGGCGTCCAAGAAGCGGTAGGCGGCGTCCTGGTTGGGCGCGTCCTTCACGACGGCGAAGTTGTACACGAAGCCCATGCTGCCCTCGCGGGGCAGGACCCGGCGGAACGGCTGCCCGGCCAGGATCAGGCGGGCGGGCGTGCTGGCGTAGGTCTGCGCCAGCACGGCGTCGCCGCCCGTCAGCATCTGCTGCAGCTCGCTCCCTTCGTCGAAGAAGCGCACCACCTGGGACTTGGCTCCGACCAGCGCGTCCCGCGCCGCGTTCACGGCACGGGCAGCCTCCGCAGGCTTGTCGAGGTAGGACATGAAGGTGGGATCGGCCCCTTGCAGCAGCATCGTGCACTGCAGGAAGTCCTCGATGTCATATGTGACCCGGCCCTTGTATCGGGGATCGAACATGGCGCCCCAACTGTCCGGCGCGGGCGTCACCTCGTCCGTGTCGAACACCAGCACGTTGGCGCCGACGACCAGCGGCACCCCCATGACGGCACCCTCGATGCGGTTCCAGTCCGCGTCGGCGTAGAGCGGGTTGATGCGGCCCCAGTTCTTCAGCCGCGCCGTGTCCAGCGCCTCGATGATCCCGGCATCCGCGAACTGGCGCAGGCGGTTGCCGGTCACGGTGCAGATGTCGGTCAGCGGATGGTCGCGCTCCGTGACCAGCAGGCCCAGCTCGGGCGCCTGGCTGGCAGCGGGGCGGATGCGGACGCGGGTGCCCGTCTCGGCCTCGAACTGCTGCCGGAAGGCCGGGGGCACGAAGCCGTCATAGGCGGTGACGCCCAGCGTTCCCGCCGGGGCGGCGTGCAGCAGCGCGGGAACGGCCAAGGCAGCGCCAGCCAGCACGGCGCGGCGCGTGACAGCGCGATGCGTGACAACCCGGGGCGGCGCGGCTATCGAGGCGGGCATCGCGGCCGGCCGTTTGTATGATGTTTCCATGCGATCATCATACCCGGTGCCGGGCCGCTGCAAAGGGGGCACCATGCAACGCGTGACCATTACGATGGAGGATGCGCTGCTGGCCGAGCTGGATGCGTTGGTGGCGAAGCGCGGCTACCAGGGCCGGTCGGAGGCGCTGCGTGACCTGGCCCGCGCCGGCATGAGGCAACTGGACGGCCCGGCGCCCGACGAACCCTGCGTGGCGGCGCTGGTCTATGTGTACGACCACGCCCGGCGCGACCTGCCCAACCGCCTGGCGAATGAGTTCCACGGCCACCACGACTTGGCTGTCTCCACCCTGCACGTCCACCTGGATGCGCAAAGCTGCCTGGAGGTCGCGGTGCTGAAGGGACCTGCCGGCGCGGTGCGGCAGATGGCGGACCACGTCACCGCCGAGCGCGGGGTGCGGCACGGGCAGCTTGTCCTGCTGCCCGATGGCAGCGCCGCCTAACCTTTCGATAGACACAAATCGGCGAAGAAGACACAAATCGGCGAAGACTGGGGCTGCTGACAACCCGGCACGGCCCCGCGTGTTGCTCCTGCATGCCATCCGGTGCGGCGGTGCCGCGAAAGGAGATGCCATGCCCCTGCATTTGCAGCAGCCCAGCCCGATTCCTGATCCCATTCCGCCGCCGGGGCCGCAGATCCCGCCGGGGCGTGACCCGGACGATCCGGCGCCGGTCGAGGAACCTCCCGAAGGAAATCCTGTGCCGATCCCGGACGAGGACGGAGACCCCCCGATGCGCGTGGCCTGACGGACCCTTCTGGAAAGGAAAACACGATGAAGCTGCAAGGCAAGGTTGCCCTCATCACCGGCGCCGACTCCGGCATCGGCCAGGCGACGGCCGAACTTTTTGCGCAGGAAGGGGCGGATGTCTGCATCAGCTACCACACGGACCAGTCCGGCGCCGAGGAGACGAAGCGCCGGGTCGAGGCCGCAGGGCGCCGCGCGCTGGTCGTGCAATGCGACGTGGGCGACCCGGCGGCGGTCGCAGCGATGTTCGAGCGGGCGCAGGGCCTCGGCACGCTCGACATCCTGGTGAACAACGCGGGCAAGGGCATGGGCGGGATGCCGGTCGCCGACATGGAGGACGAAAAGCTGGAGCTGATCCTGCGGACCGACCTGATGGGTCCGCTGTTCTGCGCCCGCTCCTTCATCCGCCTGCGCCGCGCCCACGGCGGCAAGGGGCGGATCGTCACCATCAGCTCGGTCGCGCAGCACCTGCCGACGCCGGGCAGCGCCCCGTACGGCATGGCCAAGGCCGGCGTCGGGTCGTTGACCCGCAGCCTGGCCCGGGAGCTGGCCGAGGACCGGATCAACGTCAACAACGTGGCGCCGGGCCTGATCCAGACGCCGATGACGCAGGAAACCCTGGACGACCCGAAAAAGGCGGAGGCGTCGATGCAGGCCATCCCATGGCACCGCCCGGGGCAGCCGGAGGAGATCGCGCGGGTGGTGCTGTTTCTCGCCTCCGACGACGGCGACTACGTGACCGGGCAGACTTGGGTCATGGATGGCGGGCTGACGATGAACTGGGGCGGCGCCTAGGGGCTTGCGGCACGCGGCGAGGCGGTCGAGGCCGCGGCGGCAGTGCTGTTCCTGTGCTCCCGCCACGCCAGCTTCACCACCGGGGCCAACCTGAGAGTCGACGGCGGGTCGGTCGCGGCCGTGCAAGTTGCCTGCCGGCGATCCGTGTGACAGGAATCTTGCCAGGCGCCGGCAACGATGGCCGGATGACTGCGTTGGCGGCTATGAACCCGATGTATGCTGGGTTTACTTCAACGGCAGCCCGTAAAAGGAAACGCACCTATGGGTATCATCGCTTGGCTTGTTCTGGGTCTCATCGCCGGCTTCATCGCCAGCAAGCTTTACGCCGGCAGCGGACAGGGCGTCGTTCTTGACATCGTGCTCGGCGTCGTCGGCGCCTTCGTGGGCGGCTTCTTGTTCTCGGCGTTCGGCGCCGCGCCGGTGACAGGCTTCAACATCTACAGCATGATCGTCGCCGTCGTTGGGGCGATTGTCGTGCTGTGGATCTACCATGCCGTTGTTGGCCGCCGGGCGATGTGACCAAGCCTTGTCGTCTATGGGCCGGAGCAGTCGCTCCGGCCCCGGGCTGTCCGCTTCCGCGCGGATGCCGTTTTGAAACCATGCAGGCCAGACTGAGCCGCCTGGGTGGAACTGCACCCGGGTCTTTTTGCGCCGCGTTGTGTTGGGCTGCGGCATGACCGGCGTGGTCGTGCGATTGTTCCGCTACCCCGTCAAAGGCCTCAGCCCTGAGCCTATGGAAACCCTGGCGCTGACGCATGCGCGCGGGATCGAGCGAGACCGCAGTTTCGCGTTGGCCCTGGGAACGACGGAGTTCGACCCGGCTCAGCCACGGCCCTTGGCCAAAACCAACTTCCTGATGTTGGCGAGAAACGAGGCCTTGGCGCGGCTGCAGACGCGGCTTGATCAGGACCACCGCTTGGTTGTGCGCCTCCACGGGCGGATCGTGGCTGAGGGCGCGCTTGACGACGCGGCAGGCCGGGCGGCCATCGAGGATTTTTTCACGGCATTCGTCGGCGATGCGGCCCGCGGCCGGGTTCGCGTGGTATCGGCGCCGGGCCATCGCTTCACGGACATCGGCGCGCCCGTGCCAGAATTCATGGATTGCGTGTCGCTCATCAACCTCGCGAGCCTGCGGGCATTGGAAGCGGCGATGGGCCGGCGCTTGGACCCGCTGCGTTTCCGGGCCAACATCTACGTCGATGGCCTGCCAGCTTGGGCGGAGTTCGACCAGCTCGGGACATCCCTGACGGTCGGTCCAGCAGAATGCCGCGTGGTCCGCCGCACCCGGCGCTGTCCGGCCACCAACGTCGATCCTGCGACGGCCCACCGGGATGCCGACGTGCCCAAGGCATTGCGCGACGCGTTCGGCCATGCAGACCTGGGCGTTTACCTGCAGCCTGTCGGAGTCGGCACGGTGGCGCCCGGCGACGCGGTGTCCATGTCCCAGGCCGCATGACCATCACGGGGATTGTCACGCTGGCTGTGGCGTTGCTCGCCGGAGGATGCAGCATGGTCGAAAAGGTCGCAGCGCCGGCGCCGGGCAACATCTCCGAAATCCGCCGTCCCACTTCGCCCAACACCTGCCTTGCGGGGCCGGCAGGGTTCGTGCCGGCGCCGGACGTGCAGACCCGCCGCTTCGACTTGGCTCCGGAGCGGCTGCTCGCGGCCATGCAGGGCGTTGTCATGGCGCAGCCGCGCGCGACGGCCCTGGCTGATGATCCCCAGCACTTGCGCGCCGACTATGTCGTGCGAAGCCGAGTGTTTGGTTTTCCGGACATTGTATTGGTGCAGGCATTGCCCGCCGGCAACGGCCAGAGTGACCTTGTCTTGTATTCCTACAGCTTGAAGGGATATTACGATTTCGGTGTGAATCGCGTCCGCGTCAAGGCGCTCCTGACCGCACTGGACGGTGCGCTGGCCCGATCAAAGCAGCTTTGACGCCTTAGAATGCGATAAATGATTTTGTATTCGAAAAGTTTGGTGGACAATCTCGGGTAGGCTGCCTATATGATAAGTCCAGCCTGCCAAACCGGCTTTTGCGTGAAACCGTTGGTTTTGGTATAGCAAGATAAATCCGGGTTTGTGACAAGTGCTGGCGCCGAATACAACCCTTCTACAACATAGCCCAACGAGAGCGGATGCCCGACTCAGACGAAAACCTCCCCTTGTCACCGAACGACACACAGGCGACTGAAAACCGAATGCGTCGTGCCCTGGGTTTGCAGGGCCCGACCCGCCAGGCTCCCCAGCAGCGCGCTGATCAAGCACGTCCACGCCACCGCTTCGTGCAGGATGGCGGAGTTCCGGTGGTTGTCCTGAACAGCCGGGGCGACAGTGATCCAACAGCAGTATTCAAGGCGCGCGTCGCAGAACTGGAAGCCGCGCTGGAAGCAGAACGAACTGCGCATGGCGCCACCCGCCGTTCCTTGCACGAGGCGCAGGCTGCCGTACAGGCCCAGCAGACCCGGCTTGCGCACGCCGAGCTTGCACACACCGAAGCCTTGGCTGCTGAGCGCAGCGCCCGTCAGGCGGCGGAACAAAGCCTGCAAGCCCATTTGGCAGCGCCCGAGCAACCGGCTGGGTTGCCCGTTACGGCTCCACTGGTGGCAGTTTCTGCCAAGCCGAAGCCTGCAGCGCGGAAGGCGCCTCGTGTCCCGCGCGCTTCCAAGGTGAAGGAGCCACAGCCGGTTAAGTGGTGGCTTCCCAGCTTCCGAGAGAAACTGCGCTCCTAGCCCCCCTGTCGCTTGTCCCGAGCCGCGCGGCCAAACAGGGCTGTCAAGGCTCGTGATGACCTGCATTCTTGCTCATTTGCAGGCGGCGACGAAAAGGCTTGGATCATTGCCGGCGCTACCGGTTGCGCCTCTCGTTGGCTCCATTGCGGTCGGGCTGGCGCCCGACCTGCCTCATGTCCGCCAGCGCCGTGCTTCGACTCTTCAATCCGCGCTGGCAGCCAGCCGCGTCATCCTGTTCGCCGCTTCGGATGTGCCGTGCGACTCCCTGCCTATTGGGAGGCGCAAAGCAGTGACGGACAATTCCTGAAAGAGACCCCCAGTCCTGGAGAAATTGGGATTGTAGAAGGGGTCGTTCTGGATCTCGGATTTCCAGCGGGTCATCATGACCTGCTCCTCGTAGAGAAACCGGCCCAGGTGCAAGTCGTTCATATCATCACCCCGGCTAGCAGACTCATGGTGCTCTGCTACCACGTCGGCACAATAAATTACCTTGAACCCGGCGCGGCGCAGTTTGAGGCAAAGGTCCACGTCATTGAAGGCAACGGACAAGTCCGCCTCGTCAAACCCCTTCACTTCTTGGAACGCATCCGCCCGGCACAGCATCAAAGCGCCAGTGATGGCAGAGAGTTCTTGGGTACAAAGGCCGCGTCCCATGTAGAAGGCATCGTCGATCGCCCGGCCGCGGTTGGCGTGATCGCCCACGCCGCCCACTCCCAGGATGACGCCGCCATGCTGCATGGTGCGATCCGGGTATACCAGCTTGGCGCCGACTGCTCCCACCGTCTTGTCGGCCAGCGCCTCGTCAACGAGCATACGCAACCAATTCGGTTGCTCGACGAACACGTCGTTGTTCATGAAGACGAAGAAGTCGCTGTAAGACTGCAAACAGGCGATGTTGTTGAGGCGTGAATAGTTGAAAGGCTCCTCAACCCGAATAACCCGCACCCGGTCATGTTTTTGTGCCTTTGCGGTGAACAGCGCCGCTTCTCGGCTTATTGACCAGTTATCAACCAGGATGATTTGAAGGTTATTGTAGCTGGTCACCTCAAGAAGGCTCTCCAGGCACCGTCGTGTGCGGTCGAGCTGCTCCCTGAACGGGATGATGACGGTGACGCTCGGCTCCTCTTGGAACCCCCATTCCACCCGGTAGCTGGTCTCCCCCGCCGTGAGAGACACGTTGACCTCTTGGCCTTTCCGCCGCAGGTGATCCCGCACCGCTCTAGCGCCCGCATCGACGGCGTAGGACTTCACCGATACATCAGTGGCCGTGGAGCCTGGCGTCTTGCGCCAGTGATAGATGACTTCCGGCACGTGGACGATGCGGGCCGGGTCCACGATCTCCGACAGGCGCAGGATCAGGTCGTGATCCTGCGCCCCGTCGTACTCGGACCGAAGCGCCCCCGCGGCACGAAGCGTCGCCGCTTCCACGACCAAGAAGTGGCAGACCTGGTTCTGCCCCAGCATGAGGCGGTAGTTCCAATCGCTTTTCAGGTTGGGATCGGAGTACCGGCCGAAATCGTCAATCTTGTCCTCGTCGGAGTACAGCATTTTGGCGCCGGTCTTGAGTGCTGCCTCCATCATGATCTCGGCGGCGACGTCGAGCAGCAGGTCGTCATGGTCGAACAGGGCGATGTATTCGCCCTTTGCCGCAGCGATGGCCGTGTTGGTGGCGCCGCTGATGCCGGTGTTCTTCTTCTGCGGAACCGCCCGGATGCGGCGGTCCCTGGCGCAAAACTCCGCAATGGCTGCGGTCAGCTCCTTGGATTTGCTGCAATCGTCAACCAGGATCAGTTCCCAGTTCGGATAGGTCTGCGCCAGGACGGACTCGACCGCCGCCAAGAAGTCCTTCATGCGCGGCCGGTAAACCGGGCACAGGATGCTGACGAGCGGCTGCGGACGGTTCGCCGGCCAAGGGGTCTGCCGCCTGCGATAGTGCAGCGCAGCGTGGTATTGACGCACCCAGGCGTCATAATCGGCCAGCGTGAACACGTGTTGGGACATCATGTCCCTTAACTCGCGCCTCAGTCGCCAGAGCTGCATATTCATGTCCTCGACGACATTGTGCAGGCGCGCGACGCGGCTCTCGGAAATTTGGGCCGGGTAGGCAAAGGAGACCGGACTGCCCTCCAGCGGCTCGCCTGTATCGGCGAAGTTGAACTCGAACGTGTAAAACTGGCCGTCGCGGAAGCGCCCTGGAGGGCGGAAGATGAAACCGCAATGCAGGTCGCAGCCGAGAGCCTTGGCGACATCTTCACGGTGCTTGTCCGCCTTGATCCGGCCCACCTCGACTCCATTGTACAGCACGAGCACATCGACGCCGCCCTGCTTGACCGTGCTGCCATGCTTCTGGCGCACCGCCCAGCCACGCAGGGCGCCGTGGTTCAGCCCATCCACGAAGCCGGATTGCAGGACGGGCGCATGCAGCCGCATGACGGTTGAGTTCGCTTTGC
>CAXUJE010000052.1:21100-21995 GCA_964251035.1 uncultured Acetobacteraceae bacterium | reverse complement strand
ACCCAGGATGCCGGGGACCGCCCACACGCTGCCCCATGGGTTCCAAGGAAACCCGGTGCCGACATACTGCCGCGCGAAGTCGAACAGCGTCCATGCCGACGCCAGCATCAGCGCCCGGCGCCAGCCGGGCTGCGCCAGGCGGGCCAGGGCGCAGGGCGCTGAGATGAACAGGGCCAGCAGCGCCGACAGCGCCGGCACCGCGAAGGGGACCAGCCACCAGTACCGCGCCGATTCCAGCAGGATGGCCTCGGTGATCCAGTACAGCCCGAAGACGTGGTGGCCGAGGCCGAACCAGAAGCCGCGCCGCGCCGCCGTCCATGGCCCGCGCGACCCGTCGATCAGGCACAGCAGGCCCGGCACCGCCAGCAGCAGCACGGGGATCGCATGCAGCGGCGGCAACGCGGCGGCGGAGAGCGCGCCCAGGCCCGCCGCTGCCAGGTCAGCCCGCCAGCCGGCCATTGCGCGCAGGCGCATCCATGGCCCGGTCACGCACGCATCAATCACGCCCGTGTCGGTCAAGCCCGTACCAGGCGCTCGGGCGGTACCGGGTCGCCACGCAGCACGGCGACGATGCACTCGGCCGCCATCACGCCCATGTTCACCAGGCTGCCGTCGGTCACGCCTGCGACGTGCGGGGTGCAGATCACGCGCGGGTGGCGGCGCAGCGGATGGTCTTCGGGCGGGGGCTCATCCTCGAACACGTCCAACCCGGCGCCGGCCAGGTGCCCGGCCTCCAGCGCACCGAGCAGCGCGGCCTCGTCAAGCAGGCCGCCGCGGGCCGTGTTGAGCACGATGGCGCCGGCAGGCAAGGCGGCCAGCTCCGCGGGGCCGCCCAGGCGCCGCGGGGGCGGGGGCGGCGGCCGGGCCCCGCGCGGGGGGGACCCCCCACCCCCCG
>CAXUJE010000052.1:19681-21090 GCA_964251035.1 uncultured Acetobacteraceae bacterium | reverse complement strand
ACCAGGCGCCGCGTCGCCGGGAGCAGCGGCAGGTGCAGGGACAGCACGTCCGACCGCGCGAGCAGGGCGTGCAGGCTCTCCACGGATGCGATGCCCGTGCCATCCGGCAGGGCCGGGTCGTACGCCGCAACCGACATGGCGAACGCGGCGGCCAGGCGCGCCGTGGCCTGCCCGATGGCGCCGCAGCCGACCAGCCCCAGGCGCAGCCCGGCCACGTCCCGCACCTTGGTGTCCGCCTTGCGCCAGGCGCCGCCAGCCACCTGGGCCGACAGCAGCTGCAGGTCCTTGGCCAAGGCCAGCAGCAGCGCCATCGTGTGCTCGGCCACGGCCTGCGTGTTGGACCCGGGCGCGCGGGTGACGACGATGCCGCGGCGCTGCGCCTCGGCGACATCGACATCGTCCACGCCCACGCCATGCCGGGCGATGACGCGCAGGCCCGGCGCCGCATCCATCACCCCCGCCGTGACCGGCCCCTGACGGGACAGGATGGCGACCGGCTGGACCTTTGCTGCGAGCGCCGCCACCTCCGCCGCCGATGGGAACGGGGTCATGTAGTGCAGGGTGGCGCCGGACGCCTCGAGCAGGGCAACCGCCGCCGGCGCCAGACGGGGGGCGGTCATGATCACGTTCATTGAGGCCTGTCCAAAGCTGGTGGCGGACGCCGGGCCGAGGGCCGCGTATCAGTCCGGCAGGTCACGGCTTTGGCGCTCGTAGTGCCGGAAGTACTTATCAGTGATCATGTCGGTTTTCACGATGATGGCGACATCCGTCGTGTTGAACTGCGGATCGACCACGGCGCCGTCGCCGACGAACCCGCCGGCCCGCAGGTAGCCCTTGATCAGCGGGGGCAGCATCTGGTTGGCGCGGCGGGGGTCGACCAGGGTGGGATCGAGCCTGCGCATGTCGATGTAGCGCTCCCTCCGTGCCCGGGGGCACAGGGCCGGAGGCGCGAGATGGTGGCCATACAGATAGGTCAGCTCGGTCGCCAGCGCGTCCGGGTCGGTGCCGGGCAGGCTGGCGCAGCCGAACAGCAGCTCGATCTGATGATGGAACACATAGGCGGTGAGGCCGCGCCAGAGCAGTTGCATCACCGCCCGGCCGCGATACCGGGCATCGACGCAGGACCGTCCGAGCTCCATGATCTGGCCGGGGAAGCTGGTGATCGGCGTGATGTCGTACTCGGCTGCCGAGTAGAAGCGGCCGACGGCGTCGGCGCCGGCCTGCTTGATCAACCGATAAGTGCCGACGACCCCCTCCGGACCCGGCCCGATCTCGTGGTCGATCACCAGCAGGTGGTCGGCCACGGCGTCATAGGCGTCCCGGTCGCGCCCGCGTTTCCGGGCCGCGTGATCCGCGATGGCGCCCATCACCTCGAAGAAGACGCGGTAGCGCAAGGCGCGGGCGGGCTC
>CAXUJE010000052.1:17629-19671 GCA_964251035.1 uncultured Acetobacteraceae bacterium | reverse complement strand
GTGCCGCCCCCCCCCTCCCGCCCCCGCCGCTTGGTGGGGGGCTATCCCCCGTTGGTTCGGGCCCAGGGCGTCGTAGGCGTCATGGTCGCGCCGGCTTTGCCGGGCGGCTTGGTCCGGGATGGCGCCCATCTCTTCGAAGAAGATGCGGTAGCGTAAAGCCAGCGCCGCGTCGACCTCGCCCCGTGTTGAGGCGATGCGGACGCCAAGGTTGCCCGCACGCAGCTCGCCGACACCTTGGACGCTGGCCGGAACCTGCAAGGGCCGAAGGTCCGTCATGAGGCGGACGCCGTCAGGCAGGTGGGCTTGGAGCTTCCGGCTTCCGCTAACCGGGCGGCCTCCACGGCAGCGTCTTGCCATCGGCCGTTCACGGCTGCCGGCCGGAAGCGAAGCCGCCGCCGGCCCGGCCCAGGGACACGATTAGCCGATTCCGTCATCCGTTTCACGGCTTCCGGCGTAGCCGATGTAGGCGCCGTCTGTCGAATCCCGACGCCCCGTCAACACAAGAGCATCCCCATGGCTCACCAGAGGGCGCCAGGCCTATCCAGGCTAAGCATCATCTGCACGGACGGGTCCGCCCGTGCAGATGAAGCTGCTGCCTGCCATTAATCGCGAAGGCGTGTTGCCTGAGCCAAAACGTACGGAGTATGCCTAACGTGCGCGCGGCTTAGTGCCCAAGCCGATTTTCTTGGCAAGCGAGGAGCGGTGCCGTGCATAGTTCGGCGCCACCATTGGATAGTCCGGTGGCAATTGCCACTTCTCTCGGTACTGCTCCGGCGTCATATTGTAAGAAGTCTTCAGGTGACGCTTCAGCATCTTTAGCTTCTTTCCATCCTCAAGGCAGATAATGTGGTCAGGAAATACAGATTTCTTAACAGGCACGGCCGGTTGCTGCTTGTCGGGCACAGCCGGTTCTTTTCCGACTCCCGCCAGAGTGCGATAGACCTCTTGGATCAGGTTCGGCAACGCATCGGGTGCTACCGAGTTATTGGAAACATGAGCCGAGACGATCTGGGCTGTCAGCCCAAGAACGTCCGAGTTAGCCGTCGCTTCAACCATAGGAACCTCTTCGTTGCGTAAGTAGTAAGGCATATACGGTTTTACCTCGTCACTTCGCAATAGAGGACCTGTAAAATAAACATGGGGTCAATCATGCTTGACGAAGTGCTGCCGGCGCAACCGGCAGATCAGCATCTGGACATCACCCGGGAGGTTTGCCCGATGACCTATGTCCGTACCCGCCTCGCACTTGACCGACTAAGACCTGGACAAATGTTAATGGTCCGCCTGAGCGGAGAGGAACCGCGCCGCAACGTCCCACGGACTGCGGTCGAGCAGGGGCATGTTGTGATAAGCCAGAAAGATAACTCTGACGGAACGACAGACGTGCTGCTGCGTCGCGGGCCGCACCATCCATCCCGTGCATAGAGCGGCCAAAGCGAAACACCGGAGCGAAACGCTGGCGCCGGGCCTGCTACAGCGGCCGCCGCAGCACCAGCGCGTCGCCTCCGTCCGGATAGTAGCCGTGCCGGCATCCAACCATGACGAAGCCAGCGGCGGCATAAAGCGCGCGTCCCGGGCCGTTGCCGGACGCGACCTCAAGAAAGACGGCCTTGGCGCCGCGTTGCCGTGCCGTGGCCAGGGCCTGATCCAGCAGCGTCCGCCCGAGTCCATGCCGCTGCACCGCGGGGTCCACCGCTAGGGTCAGCACCTCCGCCTCGTCGGCGGCGACCCGCGCCAGGATCATGCCGCCGGCCGGCGCGATCCAGCCGAACGCGCCGGGCAGGGCAAGCTGCAGCTCGATCGCATCGGCGCCCCAGCGCTCGCGGGCGGGGAAGGCGCGACCGTGCAGCAGTGCCATGGCTTCCGCATGGGCCGGGGTCGCGATGACAAGCGGGTCGGTCACACCGGCTTCGCTGGGCGGGCTTCCGGTGGGTCCACATACAGGGGCTGCACCGGGCGAAGGTCCGGCCCCACGCTGACCCGGCGCCGGGCGGCAGCCGCCACGCCGGCCGGCGTGGGCATCCGGGCTGGAAGCAGAAGCA
>CAXUJE010000052.1:0-17619 GCA_964251035.1 uncultured Acetobacteraceae bacterium | reverse complement strand
CCGCCGCCGCCGCGCGCCGCGCGCGGGCCCCCCACGGCGATGGCCGCATCCCCGGCCAGCGACACCGGGCCGGGCGGGTCCGGCAGCGCGTCCAACGCCACCGTCACGGCGCCGGCGCCACGCTCCAGGAACACGCGGCCCCGTCGCGTATCGACCGCCACCCATTGCAGGCGCCCGCAATCCGGGACGGCCAAGGCCTCGCCAACCGTGACGCCCACCACGGGCACGCGGGCGGCAAGCGCAATGCCGTGCGCGAGTGACAGGGCGGCGCGGATGCCGGTGAAACTTCCCGGCCCGATGGTCACGGCCACCATGGCCAACTGAACGGGCGCCCGTCCCGCCTGGGACAGCACCGCCTGGGCCATTGCGGGGAGCGCCGCGACCTGGCCCCGGGCACCCGTGGCCCGGCGCTCGGCCATGACACCGTCCGGTCCAACCACTCCGGCCGAGCAGCCGGACAGCGCTGCGTCCAGCGCAAGGACCAAGCCCTCAGAAGCGACAATAAGCCTCATCAGACTTAAATCGTGGCGAGTGCGCCTCGGCCAGAACGATGCGGCCGAGGCCGACGATCAGGCCCGGCGCCACGCCACCCACCTTCCCGGGCGGGGTAGCCGGATGCCGGGCGCGTCAGGCCTCGACCTGCTCGACCGAGGTGACCTCCGGCACGTAGTGCCGCAGCATGTTCTCGATGCCGTGCTTCAAGGTGGCGCTGGAAGACGGGCAGCCGCTGCAGGCACCCTGCATATGCAGGCGCACCACGCCTTCGCGGTAGCCGCGGAACACGATATCGCCGCCGTCGCTGGCGACGGCCGGACGGACACGGCTATCGAGCAGTTCCTTGATCTGATCGACGATTTCCCGGTCCTCGGGCGACACGTCCTCGTCCACCGCCGCGCCCAGGCCCTCGATCACCGGACGGCCGGCGACGAAATGCTCCATGATCGCGCCGAGCACCTGGGGCCGCAGCGCCTGCCATTCGGCGATGTCGGATTTGGTGACCGTGACGAAATCGCCGCCGAGGAACACGCGGGCCACGCCGGGCAGGGTAAACAGCGCGGCGGCAAGCGGACTGCGGGCGGCGGTGTCCGGCCCGGCGAAATCAGCGGTGCCGTCGCCCATCACGTCCCGCCCGGGAAGGAACTTGAGCGTGGCCGGGTTCGGGGTGCCTTCGGTCTCGATGAACATCGGTTTACCTCGGAATGAAGACTAGGGAATGGGGACTGGCGGGGTCCAGATGCCAGCTCATGTGGCCAAAAGCGGTGCCTGATGCAAGTGGCGTGGGCCATCGCGCTGTCCGAGCCGCTCTGCGGACCGGCACGCCGCCTACTCAGCCGCCTGCTGCACAGGCCGCCGTGCCCGGAGCCGCCGGATGCGGCGCGGGTCGGCATCCAAGATGCGGAACTCCAGCCCGGAGGGATGGCTGATCACCTCGCCGCGCGCCGGTACCCGGCCGGCCAAGGTGAACACCAGGCCGCCCACGGTGTCGATGTCGGCCTCGCGCTCGTCCTCGGTCAGCGTCTGGCCGAGCCGGGTCTCGAAATCCTCGATGGATAGCCGGGCATCGAGGTCGAGCGCGCCGTCCGGGCGTTCGACGATCATCGGACCCTCGACCTCGTCGTGCTCGTCGGCGATGTCGCCGACGATCTCTTCCACCAGGTCCTCGATGGTCAGCAGGCCGTCGATGCCGCCGTACTCGTCCACGACGAGCGCCAGGTGCATCCGCGCCTGGCGCATCTGCAGCAGCAGGTCCAGCACCGGAATCTGCGGCGCCACCATCAGCGGCAGGCGCAGCAGGGCCTCAAGGTTGAAGGCGTCGGGACGGCCGACGTAGGCGAACAGGTCCTTGATGTGGACCATGCCCACGATGTCATCCAACTGCTCGCGATACACCGGCAGGCGGGAGTGCCCCTCGCGGCGGATCTGGTCCAGCGCCTGGTCCAGCGTGACATCCACCGGCATGGCGATGATGTCGGCCCGGGGCACCATCACGTCGTCGGCCGACTTGCCGCGGAGCCGCAGCACGTTGGCGATCAACGCCCGCTCCTGGCGGTCAAGCTCGGGCACGGTGCCGTTGGTTTGGCTGTCGTCGGCAGACTGCTGGACCAGCTCGGCGATGCTGTCCCGCACGTTGTGCTCGGGCTGGCGTCCGCGCAGCCGCTGCCGCACCCGGTTCAGGAAGCTGCGTTGTTGAGACGCGCTCATGGCCGGCGACATGTCGCGCGCCATGGATCGGGCACGCCCATGCGGTGCAGCAGCCGGGTTTCCGCCATCTCCATGCGCCGGGCCTCGCCGGGTGAGGCGTGATCGTGACCGCGCAGGTGTAGGGCACCGTGCACGACAAGGTGGGCCAGGTGGTGCGACGGCCGGCGCCCGGCGGCCCTGGCCTCCCGCCGCACGACCCCCAGGGCCAGGATGATGTCCCCGGTCGCGAAGGTCAGCACGTTGGTCGGCTTGTTCCGGCCGCGGTGCCGCGCGTTCAGCCGCTGCACCGCCAGGTCGGACGCGAGAACCACGGCCTCGGCACCCCCGGCGGTCCGCGCGGCCCGGGCGGCGATGACCTCAGCGCGCGGCGCGAACCGCCGCCATCTCCTGTCGGCCACAATGATGGCGGCATGGAGGGTAAGCCCCGCCGAGGCGGGGCCGCGTCTACTGTCAGGGTCCATTGGTGTCCTGGGGGTCGGGCGGCGGCTCAGCCCTTGGCCGGCCGCGGTTCTGCCCGGCTTCGGGCAACCCCGCATCGCGCTGGGCCTGCGCCCGCTGCTCATACGCCCCGACGATGGCGGCGACGAGCGGGTGGCGCACCACGTCGCGCACCCCGAACCGGGTGATGCCGATGCCGGGCAGGCCGTCCAGCGTGTCGAGCGCGTCGCGCAGCCCACTGCGCTGGCCCGGCGGCAGGTCGATCTGGCTCAGGTCGCCGGTGATCACCATGCGCGTGCCCTCGCCCATGCGGGTCAGGAACATCTTCATCTGCACGGGAGTCGTGTTCTGCGCCTCGTCCAGGATGACGAAGGCATGCGCCAAGGTACGGCCCCGCATGAAGGCGAGCGGCGCCACCTCGATTTCGCCCGTGCCCATGCGCCGTATCACCTGGTCGCCCGGCATCATGTCATGCAGCGCGTCATACAGCGGACGGAGGTAGGGATCGACTTTCTCCTTGAGGTCGCCGGGCAGGAAGCCCAGGCGCTCCCCGGCCTCGACCGCCGGGCGGGACAGCACGATGCGGTCCACGCGGCCGGCCTGCAGCATGGCGACCGCCTGGGCGACGGCGAGGTAGGTCTTGCCGGTGCCGGCCGGGCCGATGCCGAACACCATCTCGTGCCGGCCGAGCATGTCCATGTAGGTCGCCTGGCCCGGCGAACGCGGGCCGACCGCACCGCGGCGGGTGTGGATCGCCGGCAGGTCGGACAGCGGCAGCCGGGGGTCGGGATCGGTCTCGGACATGCGGATCGCCGCCTCCACGTCGGCGCGGGACACACCCTTGCCGCGTTCGAGGCGTTTGTACAACCCGGTCAGCGCCGCCTCTGCCGCCTGTACGCGGGCCGGCTCCCCGCTGATGGCGACGCGGTTGCCGCGGGAGGACATGCGGACGCCAAGGCCCTGTTCCAATCGGACCAGATGGCGGTCATGGTCGCCCAACAGCAGCGGCAGCAACGCGTTGTCGTTGAATTGCAGCGTCACCGCCTTGCCGGGCGGTGCCGCCCCGGACTTCGCGGCATCGGGGGACGTCGAAGCCAGGGTCGCGGCGAGGATGTTCAAGCGCAGATTTGCTCCAGGTTCAGGGTTCCAGCGAGAGAATTGGGGCGTCCATCCACAATCGTCACCGGGGCAACCTGGCCAATCAGCGATATCGGGCCATTCACATGCACCGGCTGGAGGAAAGGTGATCGTCCGGAAAGCTGCCCGGGACGCCGGCCCGGCCCGGTGAACAGCACCGGCATGACCAGGCCGCGGCTCCGCGCGTTGAACGCCGCCTGCTGTTCCCGCAGCAGGGCCAGCAGCGTTTGCAGGCGCGCATGCTTCACGGCCTCGGCCACCTGCATCGGAGCGTCAGCGGCCGGGGTGCCGGGTCGGGGGGAGTACTGGAAGCTGAACGCCTGCGCGAAGCCAACCCGGCGCACGAGGTCCAGCGTCGCCGCGAAGTCCGCGTCGCTCTCCCCGGGGTGCCCCACGATGAAGTCCGAGGACAAGGCAAGGTCGGGCCGCGCCGTGCGCAGCCGCTCGACTAACCGCAGGTAGTCGGCGACAGTATGGCGCCGGTTCATCGCGGCCAGCATGCGGTCGGAGCCTGACTGCACCGGCAGGTGCAGGAACGGCATCAATTGCGGCACGTCCCGGTGCGCGTCGATCAGGTCGTCGTCCATGTCGCGCGGGTGCGACGTGGTGTAGCGCAGCCGCAGCAGGCCTGGCAGATCGGCCAGCGCCCGGACCAGCCGGCCGAAGCTCCAGGCGCCGCCGTCCGGCGCCTCGCCATGCCAGGCGTTGACGTTCTGGCCGAGCAAGGTGATCTCGCGGGCGCCCTGGGCCACCAGATGCCGTGCCTCGGCGATCACGGCGGCGGCCGGGCGGCTCGCCTCGGCGCCGCGGGTGTAGGGGACGACGCAGAAGCTGCAGAACTTGTCGCAACCTTCCTGGACGGTCAGGAACGCCGTCACCCCTTGGGGGGTGGTGCTGTCCGGCAGATGGTCGAACTTGGCTTCGGCCGGGAAGTCCGTCTCGATCACGCCGCCGCCGGCGCGGGCGGCGCGGGCCACCATCTCCGGCAGGCGGTGATAGGTTTGCGGACCCAGCACGATATCGACAAAGGGCGCGCGGGCGATGATCTCCGCCCCTTCCGCCTGGGCCACGCAGCCGGCGACGGCCAGGATGGTCGGCCGCCCTTCTGCCTCACGCGCCTGCTTGACCGCGCGCAGGCGGCCCAGCTCGCTGAACACCTTCTCGGCCGCCTTGTCGCGGATGTGGCAGGTGTTGAGGATGACCATGTCCGCGTCGTCCGGCGTGGGCGTGGGCGCATAGCCCAAGGGCGCCAGCACGTCCGCCATGCGTCCGCTGTCATACACGTTCATCTGGCAGCCCCAGGTGATGACGTGCAGCCGCTTCAGGCTCACATCGTTCGTCGCGGTCACAGCCAAAAACGCCCTCCATCCGGCCAGGAACGCCCGGCCAAGTTCTGGGGAGGAATGGGCGGGCGCCCGGTCCGGGTCAAGCGCAGCAGCGTTCGAAAGCCTCCCCTTGGTTTCGCCAACTCCGACCGGACCGAGTGTGGCAGATCGGGCCTCAGCGTTGTCAAGCAAAAGCGGGCCGGACAGGCGGAGTATCTTCGGTCGCCGCCGGGTGCGAGGCGGGCCGCACCGGCCGGTTCTGCCGCAACGTCGCAGCGCCTTCGGCCACGGTCTGCCACACCGCCTGCGCCAGCGCCTTGCGGGAGGCATAGGCGGACGGATCGACCGGCGCGTGCAGCAGCACGGTGGCGCGCAGCCCACGGTGCTGCGCCAGGCGCCAGAAATGGCTGGCGAGATCCATGTCGCCGTACCAGGCGAACACCGGCCGGCTCGCCCGGCCGACCGGCAGCCCGCCCAACTGGTCATAGACGATGGACACCGGCTGGATCAGCGGGCGGAAGGACGACCGCGCCTCGCCCGTGCGCGCCTCGGCCACCGAGAAGAACACCGAACGGAACGGCAACACCCGGGAGCCGTCGGAGCTGGTGCCCTCGGGAAACAGGATCAGGTTGTCGCCCGCGTCCAGCCGGTCGCGCATGGCGTTGCGCTCGTGCCCGGTCTTGGCGGCGCGGCGGCTGACGAACACGGTGCGGCCCAGGCGGGCGACGGTGCGGACCACCGGCCAGCGGCCGACCTCCTCCTTGGCGATGAAGCAGCCCTCCAGCACGCCGCCCAGGGCCAGGATGTCGAGCCAGGACGAATGGTTCGACGCAAACACCACCGGCCGCCCGTTCCGCCGCGCCGGCGTGCCGATCACCCGCACCTGCAGGCCGAGCAGGCGGCACAAGCTGGCCCAATACAGCCGGGCGAACACAATCTTGCCACGCCCGGGCAATACGAGCATCCCGGCCTGGATCGCCGCGGCGGGAAGCGTCCACAGGGCGATGGCGGCGCCCCGCCGCACCGATCGCAGCCGATGGGTCCGCGGACGCGGCGGCATCGCCTCCGCTTCCACCGGCACCAGGACGGGCAGGCTCCTTTGGCGTGCGCGGGGAGGGAGGAGCTTCATGGAAATCAGATATCAATCCGTATGTGTCGGGACAACAACGCGCCTGTGACAATCTTGGGACGATGGCGGGCGGCGTAGCGGGATACGCATGCGATCCTGGCGTTCCCTTGGGGTTTCAGCACTATGCTGCCGTATGTTCAAGAACGGAACGAATCCTCTGTCCCGGCGGGTCGTCCTGTTCGCCGCCGTGCTGGCTGTGCTGCACGGCGCCGCCGCGGGCGCGGCCGATCCGCAGCCCTACACCGTTTCCATAGCGCCCACCGGCAATGCGGCGTTGGACCAGGCGCTGAAGGACAGCTCCAACCTCGTGTCGCTGCGGGAGAACGCCCCTGTCGGCCCGTTCGCGCTCGTGACCCGCGCAAGGGACGACGGGGGCCGCCTCGCCACGGCGCTGAACAGCTATGGCCACTACGCCGCCCGGGTCACGATGGAAGTGGCCGGGCGCAGCCTCGACGACCCGGCGCTGCCGACGGTGCTGGAGGCCGCGAGCGCGCCGGTCCCGGTGACGGTCGGGATCGATCCCGGGCCGGTGTTCCACCTGCGCCGGGTCACGCTGGAGGGCCAGGTGCCGGAGCAGGCGCGGGCGGCATTGGGCGTCGAGCCGGGCGCGCCGGCGCTGGCGGCCGAGGTCATGGCGGGGCAGGGGCGCGTGCTGGATGCGCTGCGCAGCCAGGGCTACGCGCTGGCCAAGGTCGATCCCCCTGTGGCCATGCTCGACGCCTCGGCACAGGCGTTGGACATCTCCTACAAGGTGGACACCGGCCCGCAGGTCGACCTCGGACCTATCAGCGTCGGCGGGCTCGCGCGGGTGGACCCGGCTTTCGTGCGGCGCCGGCTGCTGGTCAGCCAAGGCGAGCGGTTCGACCCGGCGAAGATCGAGAAGGCGCGGCAAGACCTGGCGCAGCTCGGCGTGTTCGCGACCGTCCGCGCCCGGGCGGCCGAGCAGGTGGACGCGGCCGGGCAGTTGCCGCTGGCTTTCGACGTGACGGAACGGCCGCGGCATGCCGTGGGCTTCACGGCCGAGTACTCGACCGACCTCGGCGCCAGCGCCGGCGTCACCTTCCAGCACCGCAACCTGTTCGGCCAGGCGGAGCAGTTGAACCTGGGCGCCGCGGTGACGCAGCTTGGCGGCAGCGCCAGCCGGGGCAGCGGCTACAACGTGACGGCCGCGCTGGTGAAGCCGGACGTGTGGCGGCGGGACCAATCGGTGACGGTGAACCTGCAAGCGATCAAGGAAAACCTCGATGCCTATAATCGCACGGCGGAGCTGGCCGGCATCACGCTCAACCGGAAGTTCGCCCAGATTTGGACGGGGAGCGTCGGCGTGCAGGCGCAGCAGTCGTTGATCACCCAGGAAGGCGTGCAGCGCAGCTACACCCTGCTCGGCCTGCCGCTCGGCCTGGGCTACGACTCGACGGGGCCGGAGGGACTGTTCGAGCCGACGCACGGCATCAAGGCGGCCGCGGCCGTGACGCCGACGCAGGTGCTGGTCGGCCGGCAGGCGACGTTCACCATACTGCAGGTGTCAGGCTCGACCTACATCAACCTGGGCGCCCCGGGCCGCAGCATCGTGGCACTCCGCGGCCTGATCGGCAGCGTGCAGGGGGCGGCCACCTTCGACCTGCCGCCAGACGAGCGGTTCTACGCCGGAGGGGGCGGCACGGTGCGGGGCTATAGGTATCAGTCCATCGGGCCGAGGTTCGCGAGCAACCGGCCCACTGGGGGCACCTCGATCACCGCCGCGACGGTCGAGTACCGGCAGCGGTTCGGCGAGAGCTTCGGCGCCGCGGTGTTCGTGGACGCCGGGCAGGTGTCCAATTCCAGCGCCGGGTTCGGCAGCGGCCTGCGGGCCGGCGCCGGGGTGGGTGCCCGCTACTACACGCCGATCGGGCCGGTCCGGCTGGACGTGGCCGTGCCGCTCAACAAGCGGAGCGGCGACGATTCATTCGAGCTGTACATCGGCATCGGGCAAGCCTTCTGATGCGCCGGGTAGTGCGCGCGGCGCTGTGGGTCCTGGGCCTGCTCCTGCTGCTTCCCGTCGTGCTGGTCGCTGCCGTCGTGCTGGCCCTGAACATCGGCCCGGGCCGCATCGCGGCGGAGCAACTGATCGGGCGCGTGACCGGCGGCACCGTCGTGGTGGAAGGATTCTCGGGCCGCTTCCCGGATGCGCTGCGGCTGCATCACCTGGAGGTGCATGACGCGGCCGGCGCCTGGCTGCTGGCCGACGACGTGGCGCTCGACTGGTCGCCGACCCGGCTGCTGCGCCGCACCGCGCTGGTTGAAAGGCTGGAGGCTGCGCGGATACAGGTGCCCCGGCTGCCGGCCGCGAGCACCGCCAGCCCGGCGCCCGCAACCGAGAGCAGCCAGCCGTTCAGCCTGCCGGTGCGGGTCACGGCGCAGCGCATCCACGTGGCGCGGGCGGAGATCGGTCCCGGCGTGGTCGGGCCGGCCGCCGTCCTGTCGGCAGACGGCGCCGCAGACGGCGCGTCGCTGCAAGACGCCAGCGCGGAGCTCCTGCTGCACCGGCTGGACGCGCCCGGCGACTACAAGGCGGCCGTCCGGCTCGACCCGGTGCACATCGCGGGGACGCTCGACGCCGCCGAGCCGGATGGCGGCCTGATCGCCACGGCCGCGACGCTGCCGGGCCTCGGGCCGCTGTCGATCAAGGCGGGCCTGGACGGGCCGCGCAACGCCGTCGCGACGAACCTGGCGCTGACCGCCGGCCCGCTGCAGGCGCAGGCGCGGGGAGCGCTGGACCTGGAGGGATCGGCCGCCGACCTCGACCTGTCCGCGTCCGCCCCGGCCATGACGCCGCGCCCGGACGTGTCCTGGCAAAGCGTCGCGCTGCAGGCCCGGGTGCACGGGCCGTTCACCACGCCGGACGCCTCGGGGCAACTGCGGATCGAGGGCCTGGCGGCCGCGGGCGCCGTGGTGCAACGGCTCGTGGCCGACATGGAGGGCAACGCCGGCCGGGTCGCGCTGCACGCGACGGCGGAGGGCGTGCGCCTGCCAGGTGCGGACCCGGCGCTGCTGGCGGCGTCTCCCGTGGTGCTGGGCGCCGATGCGCGGCTGGACGATCCGGCCCGGCCCGTCACCTTCGCGCTCACCCACCCGCTGCTGACCGTCAAGGGCGACGCGCGGACGGGGGGCGACCTTTCGGCCAACGCCGACCTGGCGGCGGCTGACCTCGCGCCGCTCGCCGCCATCGGCGGGATCGACCTGCATGGCAGCACGGCGCTGCACCTGCGGGCCGCGATGGCGGGCGGCGTGACCCGGGCGGACCTGGACGGCAAGCTGTCCATCACCGGCGGGCTGGCGCCGGTGCCGGCGCTGCTGGGCGACGCGACGCTGGGGGCGTCGGCGCAGCTCGCCGGGTCGGACATCACGCTGTCGCGGCTGGAGGTGGACGGCAAGGCGCTGCGCTTGTCGGCCCAGGGCAGCAGCAAAGCGGGGGCGCTGGACGCCACCTACCGCCTCGGCCTGTCCGACCTTGCGGCGCTTGCCCCGACCTTGACCGGAGCCTTGGAGGCCGATGGGCACGCGCAAGGGCCGATAAACGCGCTGTCGCTCAACACGACCGTCAAGGGCGAGGTCGGTGCGCCGAACGTGCCGCGCGGGCCGGTGACGCTGACCGCGGCGTTGACGGGCCTGCCGGGCGCGCCCGCCGGGCAGGTGACGGCGGAGGGCACGCTGGAAGGCGCGCCGCTTGCCCTGGGTGTCACGGCCCGGCGCGAGGCGGACGGCGCGCTGCATGCCACCATCGAGCACGCGGAGTGGCGCAGCCTGCACGCCGCGGGCACGCTCTCCTTGCCCGCCGGCGCCAAGCTGCCGCTCGGCCAGGTTGACCTGCGCATGGAGAAGCTTGACGACCTGCGCCCGTTCATTGGCCAGCCGCTATCCGGGAGCGTGACAGTGGAGGCCAGCCTGGACACGCAGGAGGCCCGGCTCCATGCGGAGCTGCATAACGCCGGCTTGCCCGGCAGCCGCGTCGGCCACGCCGTCCTCACCGCCGGCGTCGCCGACCCCACAACCGAGCCGGTGGTGGATGCCCAACTCGCGGCGGAGGGCATCGACGCCGCGGGCGTCAAGGGGTCCGCGAAGGTGGACGTGTCCGGTCCGCAGGCGGCGCTGGCCGTGCGGACGACGGCGGCGCTGCAGGTCAGCGGCACCGACGCGCAGATCACCGGCGCGGTCGTGGTGGACGCTCCAGCCAAGGCCGTGCAGCTCAACGCCTTCCAGGTGGCCGCTAAGGGCGAGACGCTGCGGCTGCTGGCGCCGGCGCGGGTCCGCCTGGCCGACGAGGTCTCGGTGGACCGGCTGCGGCTGGGTGTACGGGAGGCGGTGCTGGATGTGGCCGGGCGCCTGTCGCCCACGCTGGACGCGACGGCGACGCTGCGCGCGCCGGCGGACCTGGCGCGCCTCGCCTCGCCTGAGCTTGCGGCGGACGGCACGGTTGCGCTCGATGCCCGGCTGACCGGCACCCCGGGCAAGCCGGACGGGACGGTGAAGCTGATTGCCAACGGGGTGCGGCTGCGGTCAGGTCCGGGCCGGGCGATCCCAGCGGCCAACCTAACGGCCACGGCGCAACTGGCCGGGGGCGCTGCCCGGATCGATTCGCGGCTCTCGGCCGGGCCGTCGTTCCAGCTCGCGGTGATGGGGCAGGCGCCGCTGGGGGCCGGGACGCTCGATCTGCGGGCAACCGGGGCGCTCGACCTGGTGCTGCTTGACCCCGTGCTGACCGCGGCCGGGCGGCGCGCCCGGGGCCGGGTGGCGCTGGACGCGACGGTGGCCGGCACCGTGGCGGCGCCCCGCATCGGCGGCACGGTGCAGCTTTCGAAGGGCGAGGTGCAGGACTTCGCCCAGGGCGTCCGCATCACCGACATCGCCGCGAGCCTGCGGGCGGACGGCGACACGGTCCGCATCGCAAGCTTCACTGGCAAGGCCGGGCCAGGCACGGTGGCGGCGTGGGGGGGGCGGGGGGGGGGGGGGCCGGGGGGGGGCGGGGGGGGGGAGCGCGCCCAGTCCGGCAGCGTCGGCGTGCTGGCGCCGGGGCTGCCGGTCGATCTCACGCTCACGATGCGCAACGCGCGTCCGCTCGCGTCCGACCAACTGAGCGCCGACCTGGACGCGGACCTCACGGTGCGGGGCCAGGCCGCGGGCGCGTTGCAGGCGGCGGGACGCATCGGCATCAAGCGGGCCGAAATCAGCATTCCGGAACGCCTGCCGGCCAGCGTCGCCGTGCTGGACGTGCGGCGGCCCGGGGACAAGCCGCCGGCGCCGCCCGCCGCCGGCAGCGCGGTCGGCCTCGACCTCACGATCAACGCGCCGCGCGCCATCTTCGTCCGCGGCCGGGGGCTGGATTCGGAGCTTGCGGGGGAGCTGCGCGTCAAGGGCACCAGCACGGCGCCGCAGGTGTCCGGCGGGTTCGACATGCGGCGCGGCACGGTCAGCGTGGCCGGCACCACCTTGACCTTCACGCGCGGCAAGGTGGGCTTCGACGGCACCGGGGTCACGGGGAAGATCGACCCGACGCTCGACTTCGCCGCCGACAGCACGGCGGGCAGCGTCACCGCGACGCTCGGCATCACCGGCTACGCCAGCGCCCCCAAGATCAGCCTGACCAGCGTGCCGGAGCTGCCGCAGGACGAGGTGCTGGCCTACCTGCTGTTCAAGCGCAGCGCCAAGGACCTGGGTCCGTTCCAGCTTGCCGAGATCGCCGCCGCGGTCGCCAGCCTGACCGGCGTGGGCGGCGGCGCCGGCAACCCGCTGGAGAAAATCCGGAAGGGGCTGGGGCTGGACCGCCTGTCGGTGGACGGCGGCAGCAGCAGCGGGAGCGGCAGCAGCGCGTCCAGCACGGCGCCCTCCGTCGAGGCGGGGCGGTATGTCCGCCCCGGCGTTTACGTCGGCGCGAAGCAGGGCACCAGCGGCACCGGAACGGGGGCCACAGTGCAGATCGACCTGTTCAAAGGATTGAAGGCACAGACCGACGTGGGAACCGGGCAGGGCGGCAACTCGGTCGGGCTGACCTACCAGTTCGAGTATTAGCGTGCTTAAACGGCCGTGCTGGAGGAACGCCATGAAGCTTGCGACCAAGCTTGCGACAACCGGGGCGCTTGCCGCCCTTCTGCTGGCTGGGCCGGCGCTGGCGCAGCCGCACGGCCCGGGCGGTCCCGAGCGCGAGGCGGAGTCAACACGCCCCCCTGCGCCTGAGCCGAGCGCGGACAAGACCACTTCCCACACCCTGGCCCTGCCCGGACGCACCCTGGCGTTCAACGCCACCGTCAGCACCATCCGCCTGGCCAACCCGCAGGGCGCCGCGCAGGCCGAAATCGTCGTGACCGCGTTCCAGCTTGCGGGGGCAGCGCCGGGCAGCCGTCCGGTGACGTTCGCGGTGAACGGCGGCCCGGGATCGGCGTCGGCCTGGCTGAACCTCGGCGCGATCGGGCCGTGGCGGGTGCCGATGGCAGGCGGCATCAGCCCCAGCATGCGCCCGGCCGTGGTGGACAACGCCGACACCTGGCTCGACTTCACTGACCTCGTGTTCATCGACCCCGTGACCACCGGCTACAGCCGGGTGCTCGCCGGCGACGACGTGCGGCGGCGCATGTTGTCGGTGGAGGGCGACATCGACAGCCTCGCCAACGTCGCGCGCCGTTGGCTGGAGGCCAACGGGCGGCTGCAGTCGCCGAAGTTCATCGTCGGCGAAAGCTACGGCGGGTTCCGTGGCCCGAAGCTGGCGCGGGCGCTGCTGGACCAGCAGGGAGTGGGGGTCAGCGGGCTGGTGCTGATCTCCCCGGTGCTGGACTTCAACGGGCGGGACGCGCCTTGGGACCCGATGCGCTGGGTGGCGCGGCTGCCATCGATGGCTGCCGCCGCGCGGGGCGCCGCGGGCCGGGCCGAGGTGCAGGATGCCGAGAGCTACGCCGGGACCGACTACCTGCTGGACCTGGTGCGGGGAGAGCATGACGCCGCGGCGGTGGGGCGGATCAGCGGCCGCGTGGCGGCGCTGACCGGCCTCGACCCCGCGCTGGTGCGGCGGCGGGCGGGCAAGGTGGACCTCGGCACCTTCACGCGGGACCGGGAGCCGGGCCGGGTCGCCAGTCCCTACGACGCGACGGTCTCGGCCGCCGACCCGTTCCCGGCGGCGTCGAACGACAACTCGCCCGACGCCATCCTGGACGCGCTGCGCGGACCTGTCACCAGCGCCATGCTGGACGTGTACGCGACACGGCTTGACTGGAAGCCGAGCGGGGCGCCGGGGCGCCGGTACGAATTGCTGAACGAGGCAACGGCGCGCGAATGGGACTACGGCCACGGCAACGCCCGGCCGGAGGTGCTGACGCCGCTGCGGCAGTTCCTGGCGCTTGACCCGGCGGCGCACGTGATGGTGGCGCACGGGCTGACCGACCTCGTGACACCGTATTTCGCCAGCCAGATGCTGTTGAACCAGGTGCCGCAGGCCGGGGGCGGAGACCGCCTGCAGCTCCGCGTTTATGGCGGCGGGCATATGTTCTACACCCGGGACGCCTCGCGCGCCGCGTTGCATGCCAATGCGGAGGCGCTGGTCGCCAAGCCGGACCGGGCGGCGGCCGAGTGAACCCCCAACCCGATTGAGGATATGCCCATGCAGATCGCCGAGCACGTTTTCATCGTCACTGGCGGCGCGTCCGGCCTGGGCGCCGCGACCGCCCGCATGGTGGCCGGCGCCGGCGGCCAGGTGGTGATCGCCGACGTGAACCGGGCGGCCGGGGAGGCGCTGGCGCAGGAGCTGGGCGGCGGCGCCCGCTTCGTCGCGGCGGATATCACCGACGAGGCCTCGGCGCAGGCGGTGGTGACGGAGGCTGAGGCGGCATTCGGCGGCCTGCATGGCCTCGCGAACTGCGCCGGGATCGCGATCGGGGAGAAGGTGCTGGGCCGCGATGGGCCGCACGCGCTGGCGTCGTTCGCCCGGGTGATCGCGATCAATCTGGTCGGCACGTTCAACATGATCCGCCTGGCCGCCGCCGCCATCGCCAAGAGCGCGCCGGGCGCGGACGGCGAGCGCGGGGTGATCGTCAACACGGCCTCGGTCGCGGCCTTCGATGGGCAAATCGGCCAGGCGGCCTATGCGGCGTCGAAGGCCGGGGTGGCGGGCCTCACGCTGCCGGTCGCGCGGGAGCTGGCGCGCAACGGCATCCGGGTGGTGACGATCGCCCCCGGCCTGTTCGCGACGCCCATGATGGCCGGGCTGCCGGCGGAGGTGCAGGCGAGTTTGGGGAGCGCGGTGCCGTTCCCGTCGAGGCTGGGCCGGCCGGAGGAGTTCGCGTCGATGGTCCGTGCGGTCTGCGAGAACCCGATGCTGAACGGCGAGGTCATCCGGCTCGACGGCGCGCTCAGGATGGCGCCGCGTTAGCGGGTCGCCACCAGGAACAGCCGCGGGAAGGGCAGCAGCACGCTGCCGTCCGGCAGGGCAGGGTAGGCTTGCGCGGTCCGCCCGCGGTACTCCGCTAGGAACCCGGCCTGCTCGCCCGCGTCGAGCGGGGCCAGGAACGGGCGCAGGCCGCTGCCCTTGAACCATTCGACGACCGCATCCGCCCCGCCGGCCAGCGGGTGGTGGTAGGTCGTCCGCCACACGTCCACCCGCGCGCAATGCGGACGCAGCACGCCGTAGTACCAGTCCGGCGTCGCCATCGCCTCCCGCGCCCCGGCGGCACGCGCGAGCTTGGCGGCCCAAGGCCCGTCCGCCGCGACCTCCCGCATCAGCCGGTGCGCCGGCTCGTCCAGGTTGTCCGGCATCTGCACCGCGAGGCTGCCGCCCGGCGCGAGCTTGGCGGCGAGGCGCGGCAGCAGGCCCGCATGGTCCGGCAGCCATTGCAGCACGGCGTTGGCCAGGATCGCGTCGAAGGGTCCCGCCGCGTCCCACGCCAAGATATCCCCCACCTGGAACCGCAGTTGCGGCAGCCGCGTCTGCGCCGCCGCGACCATGTCGGGCGAGCTGTCGAGGCCGGTGACATCGGCGCCGGGGAAGCGGCGCAGCAGCAGTTCCGTGGAGTTGCCGGGACCGCAGCCCAGGTCCACGGCGGCCGACGCCGCCTGGCCGGGCACCGCGGCAAGCAGGTCGCGCACGGGCCGGGTGCGTTCGTCCTCGAAAACCGTGTACTGCTTGGCAGACCAATCCATTGCGTGCCTCCGTCAGAGCGCCCGCTGCACGGCGGCGGCGTGGGCCAGGGCGCGATCCACCCACGGCCCGGCCGCCGCGACCGCTGGGGCGAGGTCGAAGGCCGCGGCCAGGTCGGCGCCGTGCAGCGCCGGGTCTCGGGCAAGCACGGCTTGCAGGGTGTCGCCGGTCTGGCGCACCTCGTCGGCCGCCTGCTCGACCCGGGCATGCGCGCCCTCCCGGCCCAGCAGCGGGGCCAGCCGGGCCGCCGCCGCGTCGGCGCACAGCAGGCCGCGCGTTTGTCCGATGTTGGCGCGCATGCGCGGGGCATCGACGACCAGGCCCTGCGCCAGCGACGCCGCTTCCCGCAGCGCGCCGGAGGCCAGGCCGAACAGGGTGGGCAAGGCGTGCCATTCGGCGTGCCACAAGCCCGGCGGACGCTCATGCGCGCCGGCCATCGCGTCCAGCAAGGTCGTAACATGCCCCTTGGCGGCCGACGCCGCGGCCAGGATCACGGTGCAGGACACCGGGTTGCGCTTGTGCGGCATGGCGGAGGAGCCGCCGCGGCCGGGCACCCAGGGTTCGGAAACCTCGGCGACCTCGGTGGAGGCTAGGTTCGCGATGTCGGTCGCCATCTTGGCCAGCGCTCCCAAGAGCGTCGCAAGCCACGCGCCGCCCTCCGCGATGCCCGCCCGCCGCGTGTGCCAGGCGATGGGTGCTGCGCCGAGGCCGAGCGCCTCCGCAAACCCCTCCGCGACCGCCGGGCCGTGCGCGCCGAGGCCCGCGAGGGTGCCGACCGGCCCGCCCAGCGACGCCAGCAGCAGCCGAGGCCGCAACCCGGGCAGGCGCTCCGCCGCGTCCGCGACGCCCGAAAGCCAGACCGCGGCCTTGAAGCCGAAGGTCAGCGGCGCCGCGTGCTGGCCGTAGGTGCGCCCGACGCAGGGCGTGTCCCGGTGCGCCGCCGCCAGCCCGGCCAGCCCGGCCAGGATGGCTTGGAGGTCGGCTGCGACCAGCGCCAGCGCCGCCCGGAGCTGCAAGGCGAGCGCGGTGTCCAGGATGTCCTGCGTGGTGATGCCCTTGTGGAACGCCCGCGCCAGCTCCTCGGGCAACCGGGCCTGCACCGCCTTGACGAAGGGGATGGTGGGAACGCCGGCCAGCGCGGTTTGCTCGCCCAAGGCGGCGGCATCGAGGCTGTCGGCGCTGATCGCGGCGATGGCAGGAGCTAAGGCGTCGGGCGCCAGTCCGAACCGCGCCTGCACCCGCGCGATGGCTGCCTCGGTCTCCAGCATCGCGGCGAGCCGGGCGCGGTCCGAGAACACGTCGCGCATCGCCGCGGTCGCGAACAGCGAGCCGAGCAGGTCAGAGTCCAAGGCAGAGAACGTCATGCAGTTGCCAGGCAAACACGGCCCCGGCGTGTCGGTCAATAAAGGCCTATAGACGGCCCCAAAGCCGATGCCAGGTCAGCAGCGCCGCGTCCACCGGGACCGCCGGCACCTCCCGCAAGCGCCAATACCAGCGTTTGCGCAGGCTGCTGGACGCGGCGCCCCAGCTTGGCGGGCATGCCCGCGCGTCCAGCCCGGCCAGGCGCAGCAGCACCACGCAGCGCGGCAGATGGTAGGCGGAGGTCGCGGCATAAACTGGCCCGGCATGGCCACGCAGCAGCCGGGCGCAGGCACGGACGGAGGACAGGGTGTTGGTGCCGGTCGGCTCGGTCCTGATCCGGCCGGCCGGCACGCCGCGGTCGCGCAGCAGGGCGGCCATCACCTCCGCCTCCGCCGGGCCGTGCCGGCCGACGCCGCCGGTCGGCATGTACAGGACATCCGGCAGGCGCTCGCCCAGGCGGAACGCCGCCCGCACCCGGTCCAGGAGGGCACCGCTCGGCTGGCCGCCGGGCCGCACGGCGGCGCCGAAGATCACGATCACCGCCGCCATTAGGGCGGTGGCGCCAGCAGCAGACGGTTGACGCCGGACAGCGCGCCGTAGGTCTGGCGCCAGGCCCGGGCGAAGGCGGCGGCGTCGGTGCCGCGCGCCCGCAACGCCGCCGCGATGCCGCCCACGTTGCGGGCGCCGTCAACGAGGCCAAGGATCGCGCCGGCCAGCGGCGGCAGCGGCACGGGCACGCGCAGCCCGTCGAACAGGAACGGCAGCGTGCCGTCCGGCCGGATGTTGCGGGCCAGCTCCGCCGCCGGCAGCTCCCGCGCCACAGGAACGGCGTCCTCCCGCATCGGATCGGGCGCCGGGCGGGCCTCGGC
>CAXUJE010000051.1:6198-22269 GCA_964251035.1 uncultured Acetobacteraceae bacterium | reverse complement strand
GTCCTCGGCCTTGGGGGGGTGGGCACGCGGCGGGGCCATGGCCTCGGCGATGCGGCGGGCGCCGGGCTGCGGCTTCTGCTCCGGCGGCGGGCTGCCTTCCAGCAGGGCGAGGGCGGCAGCGTGCTGTCCCGCGTTGGGATCGCGCCAGAACAGGTCAAAGGCATGGTCGAACAGCTCGATGTGCTCGTGCCGGTGCACCATCAAGCCGCGTAGCGCCGAGCGGGCCTGGGCGCGGTCGCCCAGGTCGATCAGCTCCAACGCCTGCCCGGCGGCGATCACCTCGGCCGGGCCGACCGGCAGCCCGGCGCGGCGCAGTAGGCGGGCGAAGTGCATGACGTTCGCACCGAGTAGGCCCGCGGCGGCCGTCATAGGGGCGGCTGGGTCGCGACCTTTGCCTCCGCGATCAGGCGGCCTGCCTCGGCGCCGCGCACCTTGGCGATGTCGTCCTGGTACTTCAGCAGGACGCCCAGCGTCTCGTCCACCGCCTCGGCGCTCAGCTCCTGCTGGTCCAGGTATTGCAGCGCGCCCGCCCAGTCGATGGTCTCGGCGACGCCGGGCAGCTTGAACAGGTCGGCCTCGCGCAGCCGCTGCACGAAGGCCACGACCTCCTGCGACAGCCGCAGCGGCAGGCCCGGCGCCTTGGCGGCCAGGATCGCGCGCTCGCGGGAGGCGGAGGGGTAGTCCACCCATTGATACAGGCAGCGGCGGCGGATCGCGTCGTGCACCTCCCGCGTCCGGTTGCTGGTCAGCACGACGACGGGCGGCACGGCGGCGCGGACGGTGCCGTATTCCGGCACGGTGATCTGGAAGTCGGCCAGCAGCTCCAGCAGGAACGCCTCGAACGGCTCGTCGGCGCGGTCCAGCTCGTCGATCAGCAGCACGGCGGGCGGCTGGTCCGGGTCGATGGCGGACAGCAAGGGCCGGGCTTGCAGGAACGGGCGGGAGAAGATGCTCTGGGCCAGGCGGTCCTGGTCGCGGTCGCCCCCGGCCTCCGCCAGGCGGATCGCCATCAACTGCCGCGCATGGTCCCACTCGTAGGCCGCCGCCGACAGGTCCATGCCGTCGTAGCATTGCAGCCGCACCAGCCGCCGGCCCAGCCCGGACGCCAGCACCTTGGCGATCTCCGTCTTGCCGGTGCCGGGTTCGCCCTCCAGGAACAGCGGGCGGCGCATGGCCAGCGCCAGGTGGACCGTGGTCGAGAGGCCCGTGTTGGCGATGTAGCCGCCGGCGGCCAGCAGGGCGGCGGTTTCCGCGACGGTGCCGGGCAGTGTGCCGGCCAGATGCCCGTCAGCCAAAGACGTAGCTTTTGAAGATCATCACGAAGATGATGAGGTACAGCGCCGCGCCGACAAAGGCGATACGCGGGAAGCCGAACGGCTCCTTGGGGATCAGCGAGAAGAGGCTGATCGCGGCCGGCGCCGCGTTGGGCAGGTGCAGCGGCGGCTGCAACTCGGGCGCCTCGCCCCCGGTGGTGGGGGTCGCGACGCTTTGGGACAACGGGGTTTGCGGCGCCGCCGCTGCCGCGGAGGCCATCGCTTCCCTCGCCTGCGCGCGGGCCACGGCCGGCTGCGGCGCCTCGACGGCTGCCAGCGCGTCCGACCCCGCGGGGGGCAGCACGTTGGCCGGCACCGGCTCCGCCGAGGCGGCGGGGGCGTCCGGCGCGGGGTTGGACACCGCCGCCGAGAAGCGGTCGAAGAACATGTCGGCCATCTGCTTGCTGGTGGCGTCGATCAGCCGCGCGCCGAGCTGCGCGATCTTGCCGCCGACCTGCGCCTTCACGTCGTACTGCAGCAGCGTGTCCGCGCCGTCGTCGGACAGCCGCACGTTGGCGCCGCCCTTGGCGAACCCGGCGACGCCGCCCTGGCCCTCGCCGCTGATGCGGTAGCTGTCGGGCGGGTTGAGGTCGGTGAGCTGCACCTTGCCGGTGAAGCGCGCGGCGATCGGGCCGATCTTGACCGCGGCCGTCGCCTTCAGGTCGGTGTCCGAGGTCTTCTCCAGGCTCTCGCAGCCGGGAATGCAAGCTTTCAGCACCGCAGGGTCGTTCAGCGCGTCCCACACCTTTTGTCGAGAAGCGGGGATGCGCCGCTCGCCTGTCATGTCCATGTCGTCACCTCATTCAGTGCGCCGGACGTTACTGGCAGGGTGCCAGCCGTGCAACCGACCCCACCTGACGTTCCCGGTGGGACCTGATAAACGACCTGCCATCCCAAGCGTTCCGGAGCCGCCCCATGTCATACCTGATCGCCACCGACATCCCCGCCGAGCCTGCCGGCGCCCGGTTCCGCGCGCTGGTCGAGCGCGGCGGCATCGTGCAGATCCCGGGCGCGCACAACGGCATGGCAGCGTTGCAGGCGAAGGCGGCCGGGTTCGAGGCGGCGTACCTGTCCGGCGCCGCCATGACCGCCAGCATGGGGCTGCCGGACCTCGGCATGATCACGGTCGATGAGGTCTGCTTCTTCGTCCGCCAGGTCGCCCGGGCCAGCGCGCTGCCGGTGCTGGTCGATGGCGACACCGGATATGGCGAGGCGCTGAACGTGATGAGCATGGTGCGCAGCTTCGAGGACGCAGGCGCCGCGGCGGTGCACATCGAAGACCAGTTGCTGCCGAAGAAGTGCGGGCATCTGAACGACAAGAAGCTCGCAGACGCGCAGGACATGGCCGCCAAGGTCGCGGCCGCCCGCAAGGCGCGGCGGCACCTTTACATCCTGGCCCGCACCGACGCCGCCGCGAGCGAGGGCATGGACGGTGCCGTGGCCCGCGCCAAGTTGTACATGGAGGCCGGCGCCGACGCGATCTTCCCGGAGGCGCTGCACTCCGCCGAGATGTTCCGCGAGTTCGCCCGGCGCATGCCCGGCGTCCCCTTGCTCGCCAACATGACCGAGTTCGGCCGCACCCCGTTCTTCACCGCCGCCGAGTTCGAGGCCATGGGATACCGCATGGTCATCTGGCCGGTCAGCTCCATGCGCGTCGCGGCCAAGGCGTCGGAAACCCTGTATGCCGCCATCCGCCGCGACGGCGGCACGCACAACGTGATCGACCAGATGCAGACCCGGGCCGAGCTGTACGCCACCATCGACTACGCCGGCTACGAGGCGCTGGACCAAAGCATCGTCAGCACCGTCGTCCCGCATGGCATGCCGCAACGGGACTGAGCGTGCAGCACGACCCGCTGCGGCGCTTCCCGTCCCCGCTGCTGCGCCCAGTCTATGTGGGGAGCGAGATCTACCGCCGCTCCACCTACGGCCCGACCCATCCGCTGGCGATCCCACGGGTGACGACCTGCACCGATTTGTGCCGGGCGATGGGCTGGCTGCCGGAGGAGGCGTTCATCACGGCGCCGATGGCCGACCTCGCCGCCGTCACCCGGTTCCACGACCCCGGCTACGTCGCCGCCCTAGCGCGGGCGGAGGCGGCGCAGGCGGTGTCGGAGGATGACCGCGCCCGCTACCGCATCGGCGCGGAAGGCAACCCGGTGTATGCGGAAATCTATCGCCGTCCCATGACCTCGGCCGGCGGGGTGATGCTGTCCGCGGCGCTCACCGCGGAGGGGGGCATCGTCCATTGCCCCGGCGGCGGCACGCATCACGGTCGCCCGGACCGCGCCAGCGGCTTCTGCTACCTGAACGACCCGGTGCTGGGCATCCTCGCCTGGCTCGACGGGGGGCTGGAGCGGATCGTCTACCTCGACATCGACGCGCACCACGGCGACGGGGTGCAGGACGCCTTCCACGACGACCCCCGCGTGCTGACGGTCAGCGTGCACGAGGCCGGGCGGTGGCCGTTCACCGGACTGGCTTCCGACCGCGCCGGGGGCGCTGCGCGCAACCTGCCGGTGCCGCAGGGGTTCAACGACAGCGAGATGGATTGGCTGCTGCACCACGCGATCCTGCCGCTGGTCGCCGCGCACCGGCCGCAGGCGATCTTCCTGCAATGCGGCGCCGATGCGCTGGAGGAGGACCCGCTAGCCCGGCTGTCGCTGTCCAACAACGCGCATTGGTCCGTGGTGGCGGCCGTCCGTGGCCTGGCGCCGCGGCTGATTGTCACCGGGGGCGGCGGCTACAACCCGTACACGGTCGGGCGCTGCTGGGCCGGGGTATGGGCCACGCTGAACGACATCGCCATCCCAAACCGTACGACGCCGGAGGCGGAAGCCGTGCTGCGCGGGTTGACCTACAACCGGGCTGCCGGGCGCAACCCGCCGGGCCATTGGTTCACGACGCTCCGCGACGCTCCGCGGAATGGCCCGGTGCGCGACGCCATCAAGCTCCTCGCGGAGCAGACACTTTCGGAGCACCCCACATGAACCGCCTACTCCTGTTCGCCCTTTTGATGGTGATGCCCCTGATGGCAACCGCCCCAGCGACCGATGCCCAGACCACGGCGCAGGCGGAACTGCCCAAGGAACCCTTGGCGATCACGACGCGCGACGGCAAGCGCCATGATTTCCAGGTCGAGATGGCGCTGACGCCGGAGCAGCAGACGACCGGCCTGATGTTCCGCCCCAGCGTGCCCGCGGATGGCGGCATGCTGTTCGATTGGGGTGCGCCACGGGACAGCGCCATGTGGATGCGCAACACCATCAGCCCGCTCGACATGCTGTTCATCAACGCCGACGGCACGATCCGCCGGGTCGCCGAGGACACCGTGCCCGGCAGCCTCGCCACCATCGAGAGCCGCGGCCCGGTCCGCGCGACGCTGGAGCTTGCGGCCGGCACGGCGAAGCGGTTGGACATCCGGGTGGGCGACAAGGTGCAGCAGCGCATCTTCGGCAACGCCTCGTGAAGCTGGCCTTGCGTTGCGCAGGGCTGGAACCTAGGTTGCCGCCGGGTCCGGGGCGTGGCGCAGCCTGGTAGCGCGCTTGTTTTGGGTACAAGAGGCCCCCGGTTCGAGTCCGGGCGCCCCGACCAGCCAACTTAAGGGATCAACCATGCGTGCCCGCATCTTCCAGCGCCCCAAGACCGCCACCCAGTCCGGCCAGGCCGGCGCCGGTAACTGGGTGTTGGAATACCAGCCGACCGAGCGTGAGAAGAACGACCCGCTGATGGGCTGGTGGGGCAGCAGCGACACGCTCGGCCAGGTGCGCCTGCGCTTCGACACGGCGGAGGCCGCCGTGGCGTTCGCTGAGCAGAAGGGCGTCGCCTACGACCTGGAGGTGCCGCCCGCGACCCGGCCGATCAAGCCGAAGGCCTATGCCGATAATTTCCGCTATGGCCGGGCTGAAAACTGGACGCATTAGCTGTATGCAGGGGACGACGCGCCCTTAGCTCAGTTGGATAGAGCGGCGGCCTTCTAATCCGCATGTCGGGGGTTCGAATCCCTCAGGGCGCGCCACGGTTTGAATGTGAATTGTTGTGAAGTGACAGAGTTAAATGGAACTGACTGCCCTGCCCTGTGCTCAACCCACGCTGCCAAGTCGATTGCTTGGCATGGATGCCATGGTGCTTGCTAGACCGGGTGCTTGGGGCATCGCTCACCAGCCAGCTTTGGCCCGTCTTGTTGGCGGTCCGGTCTCCTGAGTGCGGATGAAAAGATCACGCGGGGGACGCCTGCCAGGGCGTTCCATCAGCATTGTCACTGATTCCGCCATCCATGTCATAGAATCCACTCGCAATGTCACCTGTAAGCCTTTGATGCCCCAAGCCTTGATGCATTATAGATAGCAAACGTTCATGCGGTATAGGAGCGCGCCGCGTGACGTTGCGGACAGAAATCGTCGATGCGCCGGCCCGCTGGGTGGAGATCGGCCCGGCCTGGGACGCGCTCTGGCATCGAGGCGGCCGGAGCGTTTTCCAAAGCCATGGTTGGATCGGCGCATGGTGGAACGCCCGGCTGCCGTCCGACGCATCGCGCCCGTGCGTGGCGCTGTGCTGGGCGGACGGGCGGCTCGTCGCGGCGATGCCGTTGGCGACGCGGCGGCACCGGGGCGTCCGCGTGCTCGAATGGGCGGCGAAGGATTGCAGCGACTATTGCGACGTCCTCGTTGATCCCGAGGCATCGGAAGGCCCTGCGTCCTTGCAGCAGGTCTGGACCGCCGTGGCGGTGCCGGGCCGGTTTGACCTTGTTTATCTCAGCCATGTGCGTCCCGACGCCGCCTTCCACGCCCTCCTCGACGGGCGGCAGCAGCCGGTGAGGCTCAGGCCGGGCCATCGCACGGCCAGGAGCTTGCAGGTCCGGAGCAATGGAGCCAATGGGCGGGCCTGGCTCCGCCGGCTCGGCGAGGAGGCTCGGGGCCACGCCCTCCGCCTGCGCGCCCTCGGCGAGGCGGGACCGGTCGTGGCAAAGGCGTGGGGGCCCAGGGAGCCAACCGACGCCCCGCTTGAGCGCATGGTCGCGCTCAAGCGGCAATGGCTTGCCGATACCGGCCAGAGCAGCAGCATCATGGACCATGACGCCGCGATCTTCCGCGCCCTGGCGAGGGAGTTGGTGCGGCAGCAGGCGCTCCGGCTGTTCACGGTCCACTGCGGCGACCAGCTTGCGGCAGCCTTGCTCAGCATCGCGGCTGGCACAAGCCAGCAGGTGTTCTTCTCCGTGCACGATCCCCGTTTCGACCGCGCCGAGCCGGAGGCGCTCGTGTTGACCGAGTGCCTGGCCCAAGCCTTCGACAGCGGGGTGACGGAGGTCGATCTCCTTTGCGTCGAGGACGACGGCAGGTATCCGTATGCGAATGGCCGGCTCGACCTGGCCTCCTTCGTGGGGGCACGGACCCTTGCGGGACGCTTGGCGCTCACGGTCGGCGAGCGGCTTGAGCGGGCGCGGGCTGCGGGTCCTCCGGCCGGAAGTGCGGTCACAAGGTAGCATCATCGGCCGAGCCGCGTGGATGGCCGCCGGGCATTCCCATCATGCGCCGCAGGTGCTTCTCTAGGCGCGCTGCCGGACGGAGGGAAAGCCAGCCATGCCGCTCGAAGACCTGCACTACCTGTCGCTGCTCGACGTTTCCGAGCGCATCCGCCGGCGCGAGCTGTCGCCGGCCGCGGCGCTGGAGGCGACCCTGGAGCGGATCGCCCGGCTGGACGGTGCGGCGCGCAGCTACGTGGCCGTGCTGGCGGACCGCGCCCGCGCCGCGGCAGCGCGGGCGGAGGCGGAGGTCGCCGCCGGGTTCTGGCGCGGTCCGCTGCATGGCGTCCCGCTCGCGGTGAAGGACCTTTGCGCCACGAGCTTCGCGCCGACCACCGGCGGCATGCCGATCCGCAAGGACGCGACGCCCGACCACGACGCCACGGTGGTCAAGCGGCTGGAGGACGCGGGCGCGGTGCTGGTCGGCAAGCTGAAGATGACGGAAGGCGCCTACACCAGCCACCATCCGGACGATCCCGGGCCGCTCAACCCATGGAACCCCGGGCATTGGGTCGGCTCGTCCTCGACCGGCTCGGGCGTGGCCACGGCGCTGGGCCTGTGCTTCGGGTCGCTCGGCTCGGACACCGGGGGGTCGATCCGGTTCCCCTCGGCCACCTGCGGGCTTACGGGAATCAAGCCGACTTGGGGCCGGGTCAGCCGCCACGGCATCCTGCCTTTGGCCGCGTCGCTCGACCACATCGGGCCGATGGCGCGCAGCGCGGCCGACGCGGCGGCGATCCTGGGCGTCATCGCCGGGGCCGATCCCGCCGATCCTACGGCGATCCCCGATCCGGTGCCCGACTACCTGGCGGCGTTGGGGCAGGGCGTGCGCGGGATCACGGTCGGGGTTGACCGCCGCTACAACGAGGACGGCATCGACAAGGAGGTGACTGCCGCGGTGCGCGCGGCCGAGGACGTGCTGACGGCGCTCGGCGCGGAAATCCGCGAGGTCGCGTTCCCGCCGACGGACGCGCTGTTGCGCGATTGGATCCCGTTCTGCGCCGTCGAGACGGCGATTGCGCACGGGGCGGACTACCCGGACCGCGCCGGCGAGTACGGCCCGGACCTCGCCCAACTGATTGAGCACGGGCGGCGGATGACGGCCATCGAGTTCGGCTCGATCATGCACGAGCGGCTGGAGTTCGCCGGGCGCCTCCTCGCGCTGTTCCGGGGCGTGGACCTGCTGCTCATGCCGACGATGCCGGTGCCGGTGCCGAGCCTGGAGCGCATGGCGGAATACGGGCAGGACGATGCGGTGCTGCTGCGCATGCTGCGCTTCACCGCGCCGTTCAACTTCGCGGGCAACCCGACCATCACCCTGCCGTGCGGCATCGACGCGGACGGCCTGCCGCTCAGCCTGCAGCTCGTGGGGCCGCACGTGTCGGAGGCGCTGCTGTGCCGCGCGGGCCATGCGTTCCAGCAGCGCACGGATTGGCACACCCGGCGCCCGCCGGAGCCATAGGCGTCAGGCCGACCGGGTGGCGAAGTACTGGATTTCCCAATCGAGCAGCCCGGGATTCTCCCAGGTGGGGTAGGCGGCGGTGATCCTCGGCTTGCATTCGGCGGTGATCTGGTCAGGCGTCCGGCCCTGTTCCCGCAAGGCTCGGACTTGCCGCCCCACATCTTCGATGTGGGCGGCGAGGTTCAGGGCGATTTGGACCCCGCCCATGTCCCCGTGCCCCGGCACGACCACGGCCGGGTCAAAGCCGCGGAACCCGTTCAGGATGCTCACCCACCGCGCGTCGTCGATCTCCTGGTCCTGTGGCGGGAACCACGGGAAGATCGGGAACATGCGCTCCTCGATCAGGTCGCCCGCAAACAGGATGCGCTCCTGCGGCAGGAACACGACTTGGTCGCCGCGCGTGTGGGCGGTGCCCCAGGTGCGCAGCTCCACCTTGCGTCCGCCGAGGTCCAGCTCCGCGCTGGGTCCGTCATAGACGGCGTGCGGCATGACGACCTTCGTGCCGTCCAGCGCGTCCGCGGCGGCCTTGCCCTGCGTTTGGCGGAACAGGTCGAGGTATCGCGCGCCCTTCGCTTCCAGCTCGTCCCGTTGGGCGCGGTTGTAGAGGATCGTCGCGTCGGTCCGGAACACCTGGGCGCCGTAGCCGTGCTCCGGGTGGAAGTGGGTCAGGGTCAGGAGCAGGCGGCGGCTGCCGGCGAGGCGCCGGGCGAGGTCGAGCACCCGTTCGCCGTTGGCCGGCCCAAGCCCGGTATCGACCAAGAGCGCGGCGTCGCTCCCCAGGATGATGCCGATGTTCGGCACCAGCCAGGTCCGGTGGTCCCGGACCACCCACACGCCCGAGGCGATTTCCTGCACGTCCGAGGTGTCCACGGTCGGGGCGCGCGGGTCGGCCACCTGGGCCGCGACCCCGCGGGCATGGGACGTGCTTGCCAGGGCCGCCGCCGCAGCCAACGCGAAGCGCCGCGACATCAGGGGCATCGCCGCGGGCCGGCGGATCACGTCTTGGTTGTCCATCATTGCTGTTCCCTTCTGCAAACGACCGCACACGGCGGCGTGCCCGCTTAGCTGACGGACAGGATGATCTTGCCGCGCGCACGGCCCGATCCCTGGTGCCGGAACGCCGCGTCCAGCTCCGCCAATGGAGCCTTGCGGTCCACCAAGATCCGTAGCGTGCCCGCGTCGATGCGCTCGACGATCTTCTCCAGGCGGCTTCCGTCCGACTTGTGGAATACGAAGATCGCCGAGACCTCATGCGCCTTCGCAAGCGCCTCGTCAGGCGGAGCAGTGGTCGAGACGAGCGTGCCTCCCCGACGCAGCACGCCGAACGAGCGCTGCTGCGTGTCGTCCCGGACGGTGACAAGCACCACGTCCAGGTCGGACAGCCTGTCCTCGAACCGCTCCGAACGGTAGTCGATCACTTGGTCGGCACCGAGTTGGCGGGCGACCTCGATGCCGGCGCCGGAGGCCGTCGCGATCGCCCGCGCGCCCGCGCTGCGCGCGAGCTGGATGGCGAAGCTGCCGACGCCGCCCGCGCCGGCGTGGACCAAAACCGTCTGCCCGCGTTGCAAGCTTGCCACCTCGAACAGCGCCTGCCAGGCGGTGCCGGCCGCCGTTGGAATGCCGGCCACATCCTCCAACCGGATGCTCTTTGGCGCGGCGGCCAGGTCGGCGGCCGGGACGACAGCGAACTCGGCCAGGGCGCCGCCCTTCGTGGGATCGGTCCGGGCGACCACCGCCTCGCCCTGACGCCACTGGGCGGCGGACGCGCCGGCGCGCTCGACCGTGCCGGCGAGGTCCGTCCCCAGCGTGTAGGGGAAGCCCAGGGGAAAGACGCCGTGCATCGTGCCGCTGTGCAGTTGCACGTCGAGCGGGTTGAGGGCGGCTGACTTCACGCGGACCAGGACCTCCTCGGGTCCGATCTCCGGGGTCTGCACCTCCTCCAAGGCAAGCGGCGCGCCGTATTCGTGGATGCGGGCTGCTTTCATCACGCGGTTTCCTTCTGTGCCGGCCATGCGCCGACCTGGTTCAGCCAGCCGAACCAGTCCTCAAGGTGCCAGGTGTGGGTGAGCCGGCCATGCTCGATGTGGTGGAACTCGTGGATCGGGAGGCGGAAGGCCTTGCCGGTCGGCGCGATCCCGAACCACTCGCCCTTGTGGGTGCCGGCGATCTCCGCACGCACCGCGGCCCGGCCGGGCGCGCCGATGATCTCGTGGACCGTGATCCTCATGTCGGGAAACGCCGCCTTGAGGCCCCGGATCAGCGGCTCCATACCCTCGCGGCCCGGCGCCTGGCCCGGCGCCAGCGGGATGTCCTGCCAATCCGGCGCAACCGCCTGATCCAGCAGCTCGGGCCTACCCTCGCTGAAGGCACGGTAAAGCGTTTCGATGGCCAGGCGCTCCTCGTCCATCAGCCCAGTGACGCTTCCTGTATCCTGCATTGCCGCTATCCTTTCCTGTTGCTGGGGTGTCGCGAGAAGAGATGGGCGCGCGCAGTGCATGGTTGAAATCGATTGGCGTTATGTGCAGCCATCCACGCCATGGATTTGCACGGGATCGACCTCAACCTGCTCGTCGCCTTCGACGCTTTGATGGCGGAGCGCAGCGTCACCCGGGCCGGGGCGCGCATCGGGCGCACCCAGCCGGCGATGAGCGCCGCCCTGTCCCGCCTGCGGGCGCTGCTGCGGGACGAGCTGTTCGTACGCGGCCCGGCGGGTTTGCAGCCGACCCCGCGAGCGCTCGACCTGGCCGAACCCCTCGGACGCGCGCTCGCCGACATCCAGCGCGCGCTTGAGTTCACCCAAGCTTTCGACCCCCGCTCCTCGGCCGCGGCCGTCACCCTCGGCCTGTCGGAGCACCCGGCCTTCGTGCTCCTGCCCCGCTTGGTCGAGCGCCTGCGGGAGGTCGCGCCGGCCATTACCCTGCGCGTCCGCAGCTTCACCGCACGCGACGATGCGGTGGCGATGCTGGACGCCGGCGAGGCTGACCTCGCCATCGGCGTTTCCCCGTCTGCCGCCTCGGGCCGCATCCTGACCCGGCCCCTGTTCGAGGAACGCTTCGTGTGCATCGTCCGGCGCGGCCACGCGGTGGCGGGCGGACCGCTGGACCTCAAAGCGTTTCTGGGCCTGTCCCACCTGCTGGTGTCGCCGGAGGGCGACCGCTTCGGGTATGTCGATGCCGCCCTGGCCAAGCAGGGCCTCAAGCGGCGCCTCGCCCTCACGCTGCCTCAGTTGTATGCGGTGCCCATCCTGGTCGCGCGGTCGGACATGATCGCGACGGTGATGGGCAGGGTGGTGGCCGCCTCGGGCCAGGCGGACGCGCTATGCGTGCTCGACCCGCCGCTCGAACTGGACCCGGTGCCGTTCGTCATGTCCTGGCACCGGCGCAACGACGCTCACCCGGCGCAGCGCTGGTTCCGGGACTGCGTCGCGTCCTTGCCGACCGACCCGTGCTGAGCCATAGGCGGCCGGGGTGTGGCTACAGATGCGGCTGGCCGTTCGCTGCCGAAAGCCCGCCATCGACCGGCAGGTTGACCCCGGTCACGAAGCGCGCGTCGTCGCTCGCCAGGAACGCGATCACGTCGGCGATGTCTTCCGGCTCGGCGATCCGCCCGAGCGGGATACGGTCCTTGAACCGGGCCAGCACCGCGTCGTTCTGCATGTCCTTCGTCATGCGCGTGTTGGTCAGCGACGGGTTGACCGCGTTGACCCGGACGCCGTCCTTGCCGTGGTCCATCGCCATCGCGCGCACCATGTTGCTCACCGCGCCCTTGGACGCGTCGTAGGCGAGCGCGCCCCAGTCGCCGCCAAGCCCCGACACCGAGGAGGTCATCACGATCGACCCACGGGTCTTCTTCAATTCGGGCATCGCCGCCTTGGCCATCAGGAAGTAGCCGCCGACGTTGACATTCATCACCTGGCGGAAATCCGCCTCGCTGGTCTCCTCGACGTCGCCGCCCGCGAACACTGCGGCGTTGTTGACCAGCACGTGCAGCCCGCCGAACCGCTCCACCGCCGCACGCACGAGCGCTGCGCACACCGCCGGGTCCGACGCATCGCCCGGGTGCGCGAGCGTGCGCCCGGCGGGCAGGGCGGCAATCGATTCTTGCAGGGCATCAGCGCGGCGCCCGTTGACGACCACGTTCGCACCCTCTTCCGAGAACCGTCGGGCGGTCGCGGCGCCGATCCCGGTGGCGGCACCGGTGACGATGACGGTCTTTCCCGAGAAGCGGGTCATGCGGCGTCCTCCGATTGGGTTGGCCGCGCGGGACAGCGCGGGCAGGCGGCGACGCTACCACCCGCCGGGGCGCTGCGGCCATGGCCGTTCACCGACCCGTGACATTCCGTGCTCTCTCGTTCGGCATAGGCTTCCGCAAGCGGCAAGGGTGGACATCCATTGATCCCGGAAACGGAAACGGCTGACTCGCGCCGCGGCCCGGCGTGTACGGGCGGCGCGGCCGAGCATGGCTTCACGTTGATCGAGGTGCTCATCGCGTTCCTCATCGCCGCGGCGGCGGTGGGCGCCGTCGTGCATGCCGCGACGGGCGCGGTCGCCTCCTCCCGCGCCGCCGGCCGCTACGACGAGGCGGTGGCCCGGGCGGAGTCGCATCTGGCCATCCTGTCCGCCTCGCCCCTCGGCGACAGCGACCGCCAGGGTGACGAGGGCGACGGCTATCATTGGCACGTGCAGGTCGCGGCGGCCGGCACTGCCCAGCTCACCGGCGGGAACAACGCCATCCCGGCAGGTGCGGCCACGCTGTACCGCATCGCCGTCACCCTGTCCTGGCGCGACGGGGGCGTCCGCCGCGCCGTGCGGCTCGATAGCGCCCGGCTCGGCCCCGTCGGATGAGCGCTGGCCTGGCCGGCCGCAGCGCCGGGTTCACCCTGCTGGAGGTCCTGGTCGGCCTGGTGATCCTGGGCTTCATCGTCTCCGGCCTGGCCGGGAGCACGCGGTTCGGCCTTCTGGCGGCGGGAACGCAGTCCAGGATCGCCTCGGCGCATGAGGAGCTTGAGCCGGCGGACCGCCTGCTGCGCCGGCTGGTGGCGGGCATGGCGCTGCCGAACGACGGGCGGCAGCCCGGGCTGGTCGGCGACCGCACGGGCTTCGCCTGCCTGACGCGGGCGCCGGCGGCCCAGGAACCCGGCCTGTCTGCCCGGGTGGATGCGTTCGTGGCGGTCAACGGCGCCCATCAGCTCGTGCTGCGCTGGTCCCCGCATCGGCATGCGGAGCGGCTGACGCCCCGGCCCCCTCCGGCCGAGGAGGTGCTGCTGCAGGGGATCGACCGGCTGGACGTCAGCTACCTGTCGCCCGACCGGAGTGGTTGGCTGGAGTCGTGGAACCGGACGGACTTGCCGGGCTTGGTCCGCATCCGGCTGCTGTTCGCGCCCGGCGACCCGCGCCGTTGGCCGCCGATCATCGCCGCCACGGAGCAAGGCCGTGCGCAGGCGCAGCCGAGTGGCTAGGCGCGGCGCGCGGCGCGCGGCGGCCGAGCGCGGCTTCGCGCTGCTGGTCGTGCTGTGGTGGACGGCGCTGCTGGCGCTGCTGGGCACGCAGCTCGCGACGGCGGGACGGCTCGAGGCGCAACGCGCGGGCAACCTGCGCTCGGCGGCGGCGGCGCGGGCGGCGGCGGACGGCGTGCTGCAGGAGGCCGTGTTCCACCTCCTTGACGGCTCGCCCGCCGGCTGGGCGGCGGACGGGGTTCCCCACGTCGTCTCCATCACCGGCGGGCTGGCCCGCGTGGAGATCCGGAGCGAGGCGGCGAAGATCGGGCTGAACCAGGCATCGCCCGGCCTGCTCGCCGCCTTGCTGACCCGGCTGGGGACGAGTCCGCGCCAGGCGGCCGCCCTCGCCGACGCGATCCTCGACTGGCGCACTGCCACGCCCCGGCCGCGGGCGCTGGGTGCCAAGGCGCCGGAGTACCGGGCGGCGGGGCAGGACTACGCGCCCCCGAACAGCGATTTCGAAACCCTCGACGAGCTGCTTCTGGTGCGCGGCATGACGCCGGACATCATGGCGCGCCTCGTCCCCTACGTGTCCGTGTATCAGTTCGGCGATCCCGACCTCACGCTCGCCGACACGATGGTGCGGCTTGCGAGCGCAGACTCCGGCGACGTGGCGGGCGAGGTGGCCGAACGCGCCGGGCCATCGGGCACAGCGCCGGTCGTGGCGGTCATGGTTTCGGTGGAGATGGCGGACGGCGCGCGGGCGGCGCGGCGCACCGTCGTGCGCCTGGCGCTCGACGAAGCGCGGCGCCCGTTCCAGATCCTGGATCAGGAGTGAGGCCGTCGCGCAAGTATCGCCGCTGCTCCCCTCACGACAATGTTGTAACAGGATCAATCGTTGACGCGGGAGCCGCCGTACGGTCAAGTCGGGCGGATCACAAGCGGGCAATCAAAGGCTGCGTGTCGGCAAGCTGTTTAACCCAAGCAAAAATCAGGGGAGGAATGTCTAAGATGTTCAAGGATGCACGCTCCATTCGCCGGCTCTGGCTGTCCGGCGCGGCCATGTCGTTGATGGCGGCGGGAATCGCCGCTGGACCCGCACGGGCCGCGGAGCCGAGCCTGCAGAAACTGCTGAGCGCCCAGGAAAGCGCCACCTATTCGCGTGTGGCCGCGATCAAGGTTCCGGGCCAGCCCTTGTCGGTCTTCGACATCAGCTTCGTTGACCCCAAGCTGCCCCTCTACTACCTCGCAGACCGTTCGAACGCCGCTCTCGACATCATCGACACGCGCGACAACACCGTCGTGGGCCAGGTCGGCGGCTTCGTCGGCGTGCGGAACGATCCTGCGACCGGAAAGGCGAGCGTCGACATCTCCGGTCCCGACGGCGTGCAGGTGGTCAGGCTGGGCGAGGTCTGGGTCGGCGACGGCGACAGCAGCGTGAAGGTGGTGGACCTGTTTTCCCAAAAAGTCGTGGCGACGATCTCCACGGCGCTCGACGGCCAGTCTGCCGACGAGGGCAAGCGCGCCGACGAGATGGCCTACGATCCCCGGGACCAGATCCTCGTCGTGGCCAACAACGCCGCCACGCCGCCCTTCATCACGATGATCTCGACCCAGCCGAACGACCGCCGCGTCCTCGGCCACATCGTCTACAGCGACGCAGCCGGCGTCGAGGCGTCCGTTTATGACCCGGCAAATGGCCTGTTCTACGTCAACTTGACCCAGGTCGGGGACGATCCGAACTCGGGCGCGGTTTCCGTTGTAGACCCGCGTCAAGTGACGGAGGTCAAGCGGTTTCCCGTCACCGGCTGCAACGGCGCCGGGCTGGCGCTGGCTCCGGGGCAGAAGCTGCTGGTCGGGTGCTCGCTGACCAACAACTCGCAGATCATCAGCGCCCGCGACGGCTCGCTGCTGGCCGAAATCCCGCAAGTCTCGGGGTCGGACGAGGTTTGGTACAATGCGGGGGACGGCCGGTTCTACCTTGCCGCCCGCAACAACCCGGCCGCAGCGGGGGGGCCGTCGCTCGGCGTCATCGACGCGCTCACCAACCAGTTCGTGACGAACGTGCCCACCGACGCCAGCGCCCATTCCGTGGCGGCGGACCGCCGGACCAACAACGTCTTCGTTCCCTTGGGGCCGATTGCCAGCGATCCCGAATGCAGCGCCGGGTGCATCGCCGTCTACAAGGCGCAGCCACAGGGCGGCAGCGTCGCAAGCGGCGTCGAGCAGTTCGTATCCGACCTGTCTGGCCTCAAGTAGCCTCGGCCGCATCCGCGGGCCCCGGGGGGGGGGGCCGCGGGGCCCGCCCGGGGAAGGGAGGGGCCGGCGGTGCCCCCGC
>CAXUJE010000051.1:0-6188 GCA_964251035.1 uncultured Acetobacteraceae bacterium | reverse complement strand
GCGCTGGGCGCAGCGTGCCGCCGGCGTTAAAGGCAGGTCCAGCCGTTCCGCGCCGGGATGCCCGGTGCGCGTGCTGAGTTGGAACCTGCTGCGGCGGCGCGGCGCGGGGGTGGAAGACATCCGCCGTCTGGTCGAGGCGCATCGTCCCGACCTGGTTCTGCTGCAGGAGGCGACGCCCGGCATCGACGCGCTGCCGGGCGCGCTCGGCGGCCACTACGCCCGCCGCGAGATGGAGGGGCGCGGCCACGGCCCGGCTGCCTGGAGCCTGCGCCCGTTCACGGCGGAACCGGTGCCGCTGCCGCCCGCCACGCGCCTCGATTTTCCGGTTCCGGTTCGGCGGCGTCTCACGCGCCGCATCGCCCTGATCGTCCGCCTGGACGGTGTGGAGGCTGCTGACCTGCGGATTGCGAACGTGCATCTGGACCACGGCCAGTTCGCCAACCGCCGCCAGCTCCGGCACCTGCTCGATCAGTGCCCGCGGCTCCATGCGGTGGTCGGCGACTACAATGCGCTGGGTGCTGTGCGGCTGCCTGGCTTCGCCGATGTCGGGCCGCGTCGCGCCACGCACCGGGCCAAGGGCGTCGTGCCGCTTCGCCTGGACCGTTGCCTCGTGCGCGGCTTGCGCGGCGCGGGCGCCACGGCGCTCGCCTACGGCGCGTCCGACCACCGGCCGATCCTCGTCGACCTCGTGCCGGATGGAGGGCGGTCGATTGGGTGAGGCGCGGCGCTCCCATGGCCGCCGCTGGACACCGCTCCTGCGCTTGCCGGCCGCATTGGGCCTATGGCTGATCCTGGCCGGCGCCGGCGATCCGGCCCGCACCTCCGCCACGGTCAGCACGGCCGCGGAGCAGACGCTGCGCGGCTGGGGCATGTCGCTCGCCTGGGAGGCCAACGTCATCTACGGCGGCCCGTTCGATGCCGCCCAGATCCCGGACCCGGTGGAGCAGGGCCGCACCATGGACCTCCTGTTCGGCGATCCCGCCCGCGGGCCGGGCCTGGGCCTCAACGTGGCTCGCTACAACATCGGCGGCGGCGACAACCCAGACCCGGGCCGCTGCCCGCGGCCGGCGCCGTCGGCGGCGCAGCCGGGGGCGCGGATGGAGGGCTTCCTCGCCGGGCCGGGCGCGGAGTACGACTGGTCCCGCGACGCCGGCCAGCGGCGCATGCTGCACGAGGCGCAGGTGCGAGGGGCGACGGTGTTCGAGGCGTTCTCCAACTCGGCCCCCTGGTGGATGACGGTAAGCGGCTGCGCGTCCGGCGCCGAGCGGGGTGGCGAGGACAACCTGCGCGCCGACGCCGTTCCCGCCTTCGCCGCCTATCTCGCGACCGTTGTGGAGCATTTCCGCCGTGAGGAAGGGGTCGCCTTCGGCAGCGTCAGCCCGCTGAACGAGCCGGATGGCGCCTGGTGGGTGTCGGGCGGTCGCCAGGAGGGAAGCTTTGCCAGCCTTCCCAAGCAGGAGGCCGTGGTCGCGGCGCTGGCCCGGGCGCTGGCGGGCACCGGCGCCGTGGTGTCCGGGACGGAGGCCAACAGCCTGGACGCCATGACGGGGTACCTGGCGCAGATGGGAGCGGCGTCGCTGGATGCGCTCGGCCAGGTGAACGTGCACCAGTACAACGGGACCGATCCCGGGGCCTTGCGGCGCCGGGTCGCGGCGCTCGGCAAGCCGCTCTGGGCGAGCGAGGTCGGCTGCTGCTTCTCCGCCGGCCAGTCCGAGATGTGGGGCGCGCTGTACATGGCGAGCGCCATCCGCACGGCGCTGCGCGTGCTCGGCGCGGAGGTCTGGTGCTTTTGGCAGCCGGACTGGGGCGTGATCGACGCCCGGGGCGGGCATCCGCGCCCCTTGCGGCAGTTCTACGCCATCGCGCAGTACACCCGCTTCATCCGTCCGGGGTTCAAGGTGCTGTCCAGCCAGGGGGACAACGTGCTCGCGGCCTTGTCGCCGGACGGGCGCCGGCTGGTGCTGGTGGCGACCAACTGGGGTGGGGAGGGTGCAGTCGAGGATATCGACCTGGCCGAATTCCACCGGCCCGGCGCCGCGGTGGCCGTCTACCGCACGACGGAGGACCCGGCCGTCAGCCTGGCCTACGAGGCGGGCCGGGTGGATGACGCCGGCCACCTGACCGACCGCCAGCCGCCCGCCTCGGTCAGCACCTACGTGATCGAGGGACCGCCCATCGCCGCGCTGCCGCGCTCCCTGCCATGACCGTGCCCCGCCAGGTGCCGGCGGAGGCTGGGTCGGAAGCTTGAGCCGCCAGTTGGGCTTGCCCGCTGACGCAAACGCGGGTTGGCTTTTCCGCGGTGCGCGCGCAAGCTTGGCGGCAACCAGCGCTCGACCCAGAGGGCGGGGGAGGGAGGAAGAATGGCCCATTCGTCGCATTGCCTGCGTGCCGGACTGGTCACAGCCGGACTGGTCGCGGCCGGACTGGGCTGGAGCGGTCCGGCGATGGCTGCCGGGATCGAAATGACGGAATACGCCGTGCCGTCGGACTCCGGCATCCAGCTTTACGTGCGCGAGAAGCATCCTGCCGGCGTGCAGCAGTTCGGCGCCGACCGCATCCTGCTGTTCGTGCACGGCGCGACCTACCCGGCGGAAACCTCGTTCGACCTGCCGGTCGGCGGCGCGTCGATGATGGACCTGCTGGCTGCCCGCGGCTGGGACGTGTGGCTTGTGGACGTGCGCGGCTATAGCCGCTCCACCCGCCCGGCGTCGATGGACCAGCCGCCGGCGGAGGGCAAGCCGGTCACCTCGACTGCCGAGGCCGCGCGCGACGTGGCCGCCGCGGTCGATTTCGTCCAGCAGCGCCGGGGCGTGGCGAAGATCAACCTGATGGGCTGGTCCTGGGGCACGTCGATCATGGGCCTATATGCCTCGACGCATAACGAGAAGGTCGAAAGGCTGGTGCTGTATGCGCCGCAATGGCTGAGCGCCAGCACGGTCCCGGCCGATGCGCCGCCGCTCGGCGCGTATCGCACCGTGACGCGGGATGCGACGCTCGCGCGCTGGCTGATGGGCGTGCCGGCCGACAAGAAGGCCGACCTGATCCCGGCGGGCTGGTTCGACCAGTGGGCGGACGCCACCTTCGCCACCGACCCGGCAGGCGCCAAGCAGACTCCGCCCGTGCTGCGCGCGCCCAACGGCGTGGCGCAGGACAGCCGCGACTACTGGCTGGCCGGCAAGCCGCTGTACCAGCCGTCGGACATCCGCGTGCCGACCCTTCTGCTGCATGCCGAATGGGATGCGGACCTGCCGACCTACCAGACGCAGGCCTACTTCAGCCAGCTCACCCACGCGCCCTACAAGCGTTGGGTCGAACTTGGCGAGGGAACACATACGGTCATGCTGGAGAAGAACCGCATGCAGTTCTTCCACGAGCTGGTGGGTTTCCTTGAGGAGAAGGACCCCACTCGCTCGACAAAGGAGCCAGAATAGACCGGAAGCGGGATCGCCGCCTCCGGCCTTTCTCGGGCTTCCAGCAGGCCGGCAGCTTCCAGGTGAGCAGCGCCAAGGGCTGACCAAGCCGGGGTTTTGGTGGACACCCTCATTCGACGCTTGCTCCGTGCTCAGTCCAGCGTGATCCGGTCGATCTCGGCCAAGTCGTCCTCGGCCAGTCTCCACGCCCCGGCCCTGGCGTTCTCCTCGACCTGCTCCGGCTTGGTCGCCCCCGCGATCACGCCCGCGACGGGCGCTTGGGCGAGGAGCCAGCCGAACGCGAGTTCCACAGGCGTGCGCCCGCGCGCCTCAGCGAAGTCGATCAGCTTTTCCGACGTCGCCCAGTTCTTCTCGGTGAGGTAGCGGTCGGCAAGCCGCTGCGTCTTGGTCAGCCGCGCCTCCTCAGGCAGCGGCATGTTGCGCCGGTACTTGCCGGTGAGCAGCCCGCTGGGGAGTTGGAGGCGGCCAGCGCACGGCATCGGAACGGGGCACGGGCGGAGCGGCCGCGCATTCTCGACGAGTTCGCGGCGGTCACGGGCTAGCATCGCCAGCCTGCGGTCCGGCTGCGGGCGGGATTGGGCTGACGGAAGGCGGACGCGAGCTTGCCGGGCTTGAGGTGGCGCATGAAGCGGTCCACCGGCGCAGCAAGCCGGTCGGCGTAGAGCGGCACCGGCTGATGGATGTCTGCAAGCGGGCGGCCCATTTCCTCATGCAGCCGCCAACGGCTCGGCGCGCACAGCACCGCCACCTGCAGCACTGGCCCGGCGCCGGAAGGCTTCTGCTGCGCCCCGGTGTCCATCGCCTCTCGCTGCGCCATGCCTGCCTTTCCGAAACGTGTCCCGCCAAGCGACAGGCTTTCCGGCTCATTTCATCTCGATCTCGATGAACACGAACTCGCTGTCGTTGTCGTTGATGACGTCGTGTTCGACCCCGGCGGCGCGCGTGTAGCTGACCCCAGCCTGCAACGCCGCGTGGCGCTGGACGCCGCCGGGTTCTTCGAGCAGCAGGCGCCCGGTGGTCATGGGCACGACGACGTAAGCGTGGGCGTGGGTATGCCAACCGGTTGCGGCGCCGGGAGCAAACCGCCATTCGACGACCCGGCACCGGTCGTTGTCGATCTGCACCGTTGGGATGGCGGCAGGCCTCGTCATGCTTGGATGCCTTTCCGATGGTCCTCCGTTTCAGCAGACTTGGCGTGGGCCGCATAGGGGTTGAGGCGACGTGACTGCCGATCCGAGGAGCATTGTTGCGGTCCGGACGGCAGGGCAAACGCGGCAATTGCCCTGGCCGGGTTCTCGCCAGGATGAGGGCCGCGCATGCACCTGATGCCTGACCCGGTGGTGGACGGCCACTTCAACGTGCTGCGCGGCGCCATCGGCGGGGACGTGCAGCGGGCCGGCGTGAAGGTGGTGAGCGGGTTCGCCTATAACTATGAGCACGGGCTGCCGTCGGAGGGGGCGGTTCTCGCCTTGTTCGATCCGAAGACCGGCAAGACGCAGGCGACCCTGGACGCGGGCGGCATCACCGACATGCTCACCGGCGCCGTCACGGCGATCGGGGCGAAATACCTGGCGCGCCAGGCCTCCAAGGTGCTGGGCCATATCGGCGCGCGGGGCGCGGCGTACTGGAATGTCCGGTTGCTGGACAGCCTGTTCACTGCGACGAGATCCGTGTCCACTCGCGCCGCCCGGAGAGCCAGCGCGCGTTTGCCGAGCGGCTGCGCCAGGACCTCGGCACGCCCGTGCGCGAATGCGGGACCTGGCGGGACACGATCGTCGGCGCGGACATCGTGGCCGAGGCATCCTGCCTGCCTGAGCCGGCGCTGCTGCTGAAAACGGGGGGGTCAAGCCCGGCGCTTTGTTGATGCCTTAGGGCACGATGAGCGCGCTGGAGGTGTCATTGACCGACATCATGGCCAAGTTGGTGGTCGATGACTGGGGACAGGTGGGCGCAGGCCCGCACGGCGCGTTGCGGCAGCACGTGGACGCGGGCAAGCTGACCCGGCAGACGCTGCACGCCGAGATGGGCAAGATCGTCGCCGGGCTGAAACTCGGGCGGAAAAACGATGAGGAGACGATCCTGTTCTGGCACCGCGGCCCGTCGCTGTCCGACATCGCGCTGGGCCATGCAATGCTGGAGAAGGGTCGCCGCCTCGGTATCGGTCAACGATTGCGCTTCGGGTGATGCATGCCGACGGCCAGATTGCGCGAGGCGTGGCGCATCGGCGATGTGGCTTCAGGCATGCCGTTATGTTGGCACTCAGCATCATGCTTCGAACAGATAGGGGTTCAAAAGAGCGCGGACGGGATTGGACTCAACCCCGTGCCGCCAGTAGCCCCTGTGCTGAACGCATGTCTCAAGCCAGGGAGGCCATGTCGGCATAAAGCGACTCCTAGGTGTTCAGTCCCGGAGCAAGGGGTGCAGCTTGGGATGACGTTCCTCGACGGCACCAGCATCCGGGCGCACCAGAAAGCGGCCGGGGCGGCCAAAAAGGCTGCACTGCAGCGCAGCGAGACCATCGTGAGGTCAGGCGCTCTCGCTTCGCGAAACGCCGGCTTGGCCGATCTCGTGGCGGCTATGGGACCAAGGCTTGCTCGCGAAAATGGCTTTGCCATTTGTCGCGTGATCACCGACGCGATCGGCCGGGCCACGGCCTTTGTCCTGGCACCGGGGCAGGCGCACGGACTGCCGCGGTCTTATGGAGCTGCTGCCGCCTTTGCCGTGTTCGCGACGGGGTTTCCCCGGCCGACCCTCCTG
>CAXUJE010000050.1:0-22383 GCA_964251035.1 uncultured Acetobacteraceae bacterium | reverse complement strand
GAAGCGCCGCCAACATATCCCTTCCATTACCCGATTCAGAAATCAATGAACATAAGCACAGAAAGACAAAAACTTAACCAAACGCGCCGCGTTCGGTGGAGAGCTATCTAGTCGTTCGATCCGATCATGTCAATGACGTGGCACAAATGGGTCAAATCGACTTCCACCTTTGAAAACGCTGACTTTCCGGGCAAGCCGACCCGATTCCAAGTTCATCTGAGCTTCTTCATGGCTGCTATGCAGGTCACGCCAACGCTTCAGCGTTGACATGACCTGGCACAGCCTTCTGCTGCTACGCAGCGGCAGGCACCTGCTCGCCCAAGACCAGCCCGTCCCGGGTGGCTGACACCTCCACGGTCGAGTTGTCGTGGATCACCCCTTCCAGCAGCCTCTGCGCCAGCGGGTTCTGCAAGCTGCGTTGGATGACCCGCTTCAGCGGCCGCGCCCCATAGACCGGATCGTACCCCTCCTCCGCCAGCCAGTCGGTCGCCCGCTGGTCGAGGTGCAGCGCGATTTTGCGGTCGGCCAGCATGTCGCGCAGCCGGGCCAACTGGATGTCCACGATCGTGGCCATGTCGCCCCGCTGCAGGCGGCGGAACAGCACGATCTCATCCAGCCGGTTCAGGAACTCCGGCCGGAAATGCTCGCGCACCACCCGCATGACCTGGGCCTGCGCCACCGCCGAGATCTCGCCCTCCGCCTGCGACGCCAGCACGTCGCTGCCCAGGTTGCTGGTGAGCACGATGATGGTGTTGCGGAAATCGACCGTGCGCCCCTGCCCGTCCGTCAACCGCCCATCGTCAAGCACCTGCAGCAACACGTTGAAGATGTCCTCGTGCGCCTTCTCCACCTCGTCGAACAGGATCACCTGGTAGGGACGCCGCCGCACCGCCTCCGTCAGCACGCCGCCCTCGTCATAGCCGACGTAGCCCGGCGGCGCGCCGATCAGCCGGCTGACCGAGTGCTTCTCCATGAACTCGCTCATGTCTATCCGTAGCATCGCCCGGTCGTCGTCGAACAGGAACGCCGCCAACGCCTTGGTCAGCTCGGTCTTGCCCACGCCGGTTGGGCCAAGGAACAGGAAGCTGCCGATCGGCCGGTTCGGGTCCTGCAAGCCCGCCCGCGCCCGGCGCACCGCGTTCGCCACATGCTGCAGCGCGTCCTCCTGCCCCACCACCCGGCGGCGCAGCTCGTCCTCCATGCGCAGCAGCTTGGCGCGCTCGCCTTCCAGCATCCGGTCCACTGGAACGCCGGTCCAACGGGATACCACGGCGGCAATCTGCTCCGCCGTCACGGCCTCGTTCACCAGGCCGCCCGCCGGGCTTGCGCTGTCATGGGCGCCGGCGATCCGGCGCTCAAGGTCGGGCACCGTGCCGTAGATCAGCTCGCTGGCCCGGGCCAGGTCGCCGCGGCGCCGGGCCGCCTCGATCTCACCGCGCGCCTGGTCCAAATGCTCCTTGAGCTTCTGCGTGTCGGCCACCCGGCTTTTCTCGCTGGCCCAAGCAGCCGTCATCGCGTCGGACTTCTCGCCGAGGTCGGCGATCTCCTTCTCCAGGCGCTCCAGCCGCTCGCGCGAGTTGGCGTCAGACTCCTTGCGCAGCGCCTCGCGCTCGATCCGCAGCTGCATCAGCCGCCGGTCAAGCTCGTCCAGCGCCTCGGGCTTGCTATCGACGGCCATGCGCAGGCGGGACGCGGCCTCATCGATCAGGTCAATCGCCTTGTCCGGCAGGAAGCGGTCGCTGATGTAGCGGTTGCTGAGCGTGGCCGCCGCCACCAGCGCGCTGTCGGTGATCCGCACGCCGTGGTGCAGTTCGTACTTGTCCTTGATGCCGCGCAGGATGCTGATGGTGTCCTCGACACTTGGCTCGCCCACGAACACCGATTGGAAGCGCCGGGCGAGCGCCGCGTCCTTCTCGATGTACTTGCGGTATTCATCGAGCGTCGTGGCGCCCACGCAGTGCAGCGCACCGCGTGCCAGTTCAGGCTTCAGCAGGTTGCTCGCGTCCATCGCGCCGTCCGCCTTTCCGGCGCCGACCAGGGTGTGCATCTCGTCGATGAACAGCACGATCTCGCCCTGGGCCGACTCGATCTCCTTGAGCACCGCCTTGAGCCGCTCCTCGAACTCCCCGCGGAACTTGGCGCCAGCCACCAGCGCGCCCAGGTCCAACGCCATGACCCGCTTGTTGCGCAGGGACTCCGGCACGTCGCCGTTGACGATGCGCAGCGCCAGGCCCTCGACGATGGCGGTCTTGCCGACGCCGGGTTCGCCGATCAGCACGGGGTTGTTCTTGGTGCGCCGGGCAAGGATCTGGATGGTGCGACGGATTTCCTCGTCGCGGCCGATCACCGGGTCGAGCTTGCCGTCCCGCGCCAGGGCCGTCACGTCGCGCGCATACTTCTTCAGCGCATCGAACCCGGCCTCCGCATTGGGACTGTCCACCTTGCGGCCGCGACGGATCTCGGCGACCGCCTGCTCCAAGGCTTGCGGCGTAGCCCCGCCGGCGCGCAGCACCCGGGCCGCCGGCGTGTCGCCCGCGGCGAGCGCCAGCAGCAGCCTGTCCTGCGCGACGTACTCGTCCCCTGCCTTGCTCGCGGCCTGCTGCGCGCCGTCCAGCACCCGGACCAGGTCGGGCGTCGCCTGCGGCTGGCCCGCGCCGGAGCCTTGCACCTTGGGGATGCGCGACACCTCGGCATCCACCGCCCGCTTGACGGATGCAGCATCGCCCCCGGCGGCCTGGATCAGCCCGGCGGCAGCGCCCTGCTCGTCATCCAGCAGCGCCTTCAGCAGGTGCTCCGGGGTCAGCCGTTGGTTGAACTCACGAATTGCAATGGTCTGTGCGGCTTGCAGGAAGCCGCGGGAGCGTTCGGTCAGTTTTTCGATGTCCATTCCACGTTCCTATGAATCAGGCAACGCGCACCCGGCGGCTCCTCAAGAGGCAGCCGCCGCAAGTGCTTGCACCATTGAAATAGGAAGCGGAGCCTGGCGTCTCAAGCGGCGGCGACGCCGCAGACGTCACACGCTGCGATCTTCCAGCCCACCCGCGGCTGGACGATCAGGCCGCCTCCGGACGGGTGCGCTGCAACGCCGCGCCGAGCCGGCGCCGAAGGCCGCCGATCCGCCCGACCCCTGCCAGCCGCCGGTCCAGAAAGGCCAGCGTGGGCGCATCGTCGTCGCTGCCATCGCCAAGCCAGTACAGCAGGGTAGCGCCATACACCCCGGCCAGGATGGCGCGTTTGGTGTACCAACTGAAATCGACCGAGCCGTCCCCGGCCGCATGCCAGATGGTGTCCACCGTCCGCGCCGTGCAGCGCAGTGCCACGCCGGCATTGCCCGGCACCGCCAGGACCGCCAGCGCGCGGCGCACCGCGTCCTTATGAGGACGGTTCTGCTCAAGGCGCAGCGCGATGATCGCCCGGACCCTCTTGGAAAGGCTCAGGCCCGACAGGTCGGCGGCGACGGCGCCCCCCTCCATCCAGCGGTCGCCGAGGTCGCAGTAAGCCTCGATCATGTCGAGCGTGCCGCCGGGGAACAGCAGGTCCGCGTCCGGCCCGGCGGCGGCGCGCAGCGCGGCGGTCGTCCAGCCGTCAAACGGCACGTTCGGCAGCAGCGCCTCGATGGCGGCATCGCGCTCGGCGCTGCGTTCAGGCGGTTGGAACATGGGTCTAGGTCCTCGGCTGGGGGGCGCTGGCGCGGGCCAGTTCCTCGTTGAAGCCAAACAAGCGGAAATCGGTCATCCGCATCGGGTACAGGATGCCGTCCAGGTGGTCGTTCTCATGCTGGACAACCCCGGCGTGGAAGCCGCTGGCGTCGGCGCCGACCGGCTGCCCATCGAGACCGACGCCGTGGTAGCGCACCCGGGTATGCCGCGGCACGGCGGCGCGCAGGCCCGGGATCGACAGGCACCCTTCCCAGCGAAGCACCATCTCCTCACCGAGCGCTTCCACCACCGGGTTGATCACGACGGTGTTGCCCATCTCGCCGTCGCCCTCCGCCTCCGTCGTGCGGCCAGGCGGCACGCGGAACACGAACAGCCGCAGGGGAACGTGCACCTGGGGGGCGGCGAGGCCGGCGCCCTGCGCGTCTTCCATGGTCTCGATCATGTCGGCGACCAGGCGGCGGATTTCGGGCGCGCCGGGGTCGGCGACCGGGGCGGCCGGGGTCAACAGGACCGGGTGGCCCATGCGGGCGATCTTCAGGATGGCCATGGCGTCCTCAGCAGTTCAGCAGCCGAGCTGCAAGTGGGGTGGCGAAAGGCTTTGGCGAGCCGGCGAGACGGTGCTATAGCCGCGGTTCCCGTGGTCCGGGCTGACCGGACCCATATCATGTCCAAGCCTTATTACGCCCAAACGCGGGCGTGTCCCAGGCAAGAGGAGAAAGCGGCCAAGTGCAGGTTCTCGTTCGTGACAACAATGTCGATCAGGCGCTCAAGGCGCTGAAGAAGAAGATGCAGCGCGAAGGCGTGTTCCGCGAGATGAAGCTGCGGCGCCACTACGAGAAACCTTCGGAGCGCCGGGCGCGCGAGGCTGCGGAGGCGGTGCGCCGCGCCCGCAAGATGGAGCGCAAGCGGCTGGAGCGCGAGGGCTTCTAGCCTTCCCTTCGCTGACGCCGTTCTTCCGTGCCGCGGCCCGGGCCATCGCCCGTGGCTTGCATTTCGGACCTGCGTAGCGCGCCCTGCTTCTGTGGGGTCCTCGCGGCTCCGCCCGCGGCCCGCATCGCCGTGCCGGCTTACGCCCTCAAGGCTCATAGTTCTTTCCGTGGCCAATGGCCCGCGCCGGCAGGGCGCGGCGGCGCCGCGGCGTTCACATTTGCATTGCACCGCAGCATAGGCCTCTAATCCTCCGTACGTCGCCAAACAAATGCCGTTTTTGGTGATTAGTCCGAGGATGTGAATGTGAGGAGAAGCCGGACAATGCGTATCGCGCAAATCGCGCCCCTGCACGAGGCGGTCCCCCCCAAGCTTTATGGCGGGACAGAGCGTGTCGTCTCGTTCCTGACCGAGGAGTTGGTCGCGCAGGGCCATGACGTGACGCTGTTCGCCAGCGGCGACTCCGTGACCTCGGCAAAGCTGGAGCCGGTTTGGCCGCGCGCCTTGCGCCTCGACCCGACGATCCGGGACGCAATTGCACCGCAGATGCTGATGATGGAGGCCGTGCGCCGCCGGGCGGACGAGTTCGACGTGCTGCACTTCCATCTGGATTACTGGTCGTTCAGCCTGTTCAGCCGGCAACGCACGCCGTACGTCACCACCATGCACGGCCGGTTGGATCTGCCGGAGTGGCAGCCGCTGTTCAACCTGTTCCAGAACGCGCCCGTCGTTTCCATCAGCGACGCCCAGCGCCGCCCGTTGCCGCAGGCCCGCTATGTCGGCACGGTGCTGCACGGCTTGCCCGAGAACCTGCTGACCCCCCAGCCGGGACCGAAGGACTATCTGGCATTCCTGGGCCGGATCGCCCCGGAGAAGGGGCCGGACCGTGCCATCCGCATCGCCCGGGCCTGCGGCATCCCGCTCAAGATCGCCGCCAAGGTGGACCGGACCGACCAAGCCTATTTCGACGAGGTGATCCGCCCGATGCTCGCGGGCGGCGGCGTGGAGATGATCGGCGAGATCAACGATGCCCGGAAGCCCGAGTTCCTGAGCGGGGCCAAGGCGTTGCTGATGCCGATTGATTGGCCCGAGCCGTTCGGGTTGGTGATGATCGAAGCCATGGCCTGCGGCACGCCAGTCATCGCCTTCAACCGCGGCTCCGTCCCCGAGATCGTGGAGGACGGCGTAAACGGCTACATCGTCGAGGACGAGCGGGGCGCGATGTCTGCGGTGGACCGCCTGTCCAAGCTGTCGCGCGCCACCGTCCGCCAACGCTTCGAGGCCCGCTTCACCGCGCGCCGCATGGCGGAGGACTACCTGGCCATCTACCGGACGCTGGCCGGCGAGGACCGTTCGGTGCTCCGCGCCATACGCGAAGCTTAAACGGCCTGACCGACCGGGGGGGGGCCCGCGGGGGGGCCCGGCGCCCCAGGGGGACCGGGGACCACCCCGCCGGCCGAGCCGCCCCCCCCCCCCCCCGCCGGGGCGCCCCGCGGAGGGCAGCCCTTCCGCCTCAGTAGAACGTGTCACCTCCCGGACTTCCTGCCGGCCCCGCAGCAACTGCTCTTTGGTGAGCGCGTCGATGTTGGCCCACCGGGAGCTGGTGTAGAGTTCTCCAGCGATGTAGTCCATCGACGCCGCGGCCCACGACCCTTCAATCGGTCGCCTGCGGGTGCGGCCGCTGTTCGCGAAAGCCCAACACGCCAGGTTCACTGCGGTCACGTCCGGGTCAAAGCCGCTGCCAAGCGCCCCAGGCATCAGCCGCCGGCAAAAAGCATGCCGCCGGAAACAGTGGCTTTCGAAACATCGGTTATCCCCGTTCGTCAGCCACCGTCCATGACGGCTCGCGATGTGCACCAGATAGGGTAGCTCACAACGCCGGGCGAAGCCCTCTGCGGTAGCGCGCGGCGAGCTCCGCGTAATGCGCGGCGTTCTGGTCCAGACCGGCCCGCTCCTCATCCGGCATGTCGCGCAGCTTGCGCGCAGGCACGCCAGCCCAAAGCTCCTGCCGGCCGATCCGCTTGCCCGGCGTGAGCAGGGCGCCGGCGGCGAGCATGCCGCCCTCCTCGATCACCGCGCCGTCTAGCACGGTCGCGCCCATGCCGACAAAGGCGCGGTCATGCAGCCGGCACGCATGGATGATCGCCGCATGGCCGATCGTCACGTCGTCGCCGATGACGCAGACCCACTCCGGCCCGGCATTCACGTGCACGACGGTCCCGTCCTGGATGTTGCTACGCGCGCCCACCGTGATGCGGTTGGTGTCGCCGCGCAGCACGCAGCCGAACCAGACGCTGCTGCGGGCACCCAGCCAAACGTCGCCGATCACGGAAGCGGTCGGCGCCACCCATGCGTCCTCGGCAATGCTGGGGACGACGCCCTCCCACGCGAACAGCGACCCCATGCGGTCAGCCGGCATCGGCCATCTCCTGCAGCGCCGGCTGATCGAGGCCCAGCATCAGCCGCAGGTTCTGCACCGCAGCACCGGAGGCGCCCTTGCCCAGGTTGTCCAGCCGGGCAACCAGCACCGCCTGGCCCTCGCGGTCATTGCCGAACACCCGCAGTTCTATGGTATCCGTGTCGCTCAGCGCCGCCGCGTCCAGCGTGCCCGCAGGCCCGGGCGGGAGGACGCGCACCAGCGGGCTGCGGCGGTAGCGGGCGGCGATGGCGTCGTGCAGGTCGCTCAGGCGCGGACGGCCCGGCAGTGTGTCAAGATGCAGCGGCACCGACACCAGCATCCCCTGCCGCGTGTGCGCGACGGAGGGCACGAAGATCGGGCGCCGGGTCAGCCGGGCATAGAGCTGCAGTTCGGGCACATGCTTGTGCTCAAGGCCCAGGGCATACAGCTCGAACGCCGGGCCGCCTTGCGCCTCGTGCGCCTCGATCATGGCGCGCCCACCGCCGGAGTAGCCGCTGACCGCGTTGACCGAGACGGGATGGTCAGGCGGCAGCAGCCCGGCATCCACCAGCGGGCGCAGCAGCGCGATGGCCCCAGTCGGGTAGCAGCCGGGGTTGGCGACCCGGGTGGCCCCTGCGATCCGCGCCGGCTGCCCTGGCGACAGTTCGGGAAAGCCGTAGGCCCAGCGAGGGTCGCAGCGGTGCGCGGTGCTGGCATCCAGCAGCTTCGGCGCGCGGTCCCCCAGGCTGTCGGCCAGCGCGTTGCTTTCCCGTGCCGCCGCGTCCGGCAGGCACAGCACGACCAGGTCCACCAACGCCATCAGCTCGCGGCGCGCCTCGGGGTCCTTGCGATGCGTTGGGTCGATGCTGCGCAGGGCCACGCCCGGCACGGCGGCCAGGCGGTCGCGGATGCCGAGGCCCGTCGTGCCGGCCTCCCCGTCGATGAACACGGTGGCGGGCGGCGTGGCGGTGGGCATGGCGGTCCTCCTGTATCGTATGCTGTGCTGCCTGGGGCCGGGCCGCATGGGACCGGAACGCAAAAGGGGCGGCCCGATGCGGACCGCCCCCTTTTTCGAATATCGCCGGGTGCGCGGCTACCGCTTGCTGAACTGGAAGCTGCGGCGCGCCTTGGCGCGACCGTACTTCTTGCGCTCCACCACGCGACTGTCGCGGGTCAGGAAGCCCGCGAGCTTCAGCACGCCGCGCAAATCCGGCTCGTAATAGGTCAGCGCCCGGCTGATGCCATGGCGCACCGCGCCGGCCTGACCAGACAGGCCGCCGCCGTTGCAGGTGCAGAACACGTCGAATTGGTTGTAGCGGTCCGTGACCAGGAACGGCTGGGTGATCAGCATGCGCAGCACCGGGCGGGCGAAGTACTGGGTGACGCGCTTGCCGTTGACGCTGATCTCGCCCTTGCCCGGCTTGATCCAGACGCGGGCGATGGCGTTCTTGCGCCGTCCGGTGGCGTAGCTGCGGCCCAGCGCGTCGCGCTTGGCTTCCCGCCTCGGCGCGTCGCTGGTCTCGATGGCCGTGGCGACCGCAAGGTTTTTCAGGTCCGCCAGCGTGCGGGTCGGCGCCTCGTCTTGGGTGTCGGACATCCTCAGACCCTCTTGTTCTTGGAATTCATGGCGGCGACGTCCAGCGGCTTCGGCTGCTGCCCGTCATGCGGATGGGTCGCGCCGGCGTAGACGTGCAGATGCCGCATCTGCTCGCGCTGCAGCGGGCCGCGGGTGATCATGCGCTCGACGGCCTTCTCGATCACGCGCTCCGGGTGCTTGCTTTCCAGGCGCTGGCGGACGCTGCGGCCCTTGATGCCGCCGGGATAGCCCGTGTGATAGTAGAAGATACTTTGGTCGGCCTTGTTGCCGGTGACGCGCACCTTCTCGGCATTGACCACGACGATGTTGTCGCCGCAATCGACGTGCGGGGTGAATTGCGCCTTGTGCTTGCCGCGCAGCCGCTGGGCGATGATCGCGGCCAGCCGTCCAAGCACCAGCCCGTCGGCGTCGATCAGGGTCCAGCCCTTGCTCACCTCGGCGGGCTTGAGCGAGAGGGTCGTCTTCATCATGGATATCCCAATTGGATCAGAGCGCGGCATATGCTCTGAAACCCATGCAGCGTCAAGCATTTAGGCATGTGGTATCTTCATACCGCAGCTTGCCTGGCCTCGCTTGGGGCGTAGGATGGCCGGATGGACAACCGGGTTCACGTCATCGGCGCGAGCGGGCGCTCCGGCACGGCGCTGTGCCGGTCGTTGTGGGCCGACGCCGTGCCGTACGTGCCCGTGGTGCGCAGCGCCGCGCGCTGGGCAGCAGCCGGGCTGCCGGGCGGGCCTGTGGTCGCCGACCTTGCGGAGGGACGCCTGGGCGCGGCGCTGGCGTCGGCGGCCCGCATCGCGTCCTGCGCTCACGCCCGGCACATCCCCGCCATCCTGGCGGCCTCCCCCGGCGCCACCCGCTTCGTCTTCCTGGGCAGCACGCGCAAGTTCACCCGCTGGCCGGACGCGCATGGCGGCGGCGTGCTGGCGGGAGAGGCGGCCTTCCTCGCCTCCGGCCGGTCCGGCGTGCTGCTGCACCCCACCATGATCTACGGCGCGGAGGGCGAGGACAACGTGCAGCGCCTCGCCGCCCTGCTGCGGCGCCTGCCCGTCGTGCCGCTGCCGGGCGGCGGGCGGGCGCTGGTGCAGCCCATCCACCAGTCCGACGTGACCCGCTGCCTGCGCGCAGCACTTGACGTGGCGTGGGACGGGCCGCACAGCATGGTGATCGCCGGGCCGGAAGCCGTGGCCTACGCGGCCTTCGTGCGCGCCGTGGCCGAGGCCGCCGGGCTGCGCGCGCCCCGGACCGTGCCGGTTCCCGCCGCCCTGCTGCATGCGCTCTCGCCGTTGACCGCCCTGCCCGGCCTGCCGCGCATCCGGGGCGACGAGGTGCGCCGGCTGATGGAGGACAAGGCGTTTTCCATCGACGCCATGCGGTGCACTCTGGGCATCGACCCCATATCCTTGTCTGCCGGTCTCGGAATGACTTTTGGAGGACCCTGACATGCCCGTCATCAACCGCATCGCCGAGTTCCATGCCGACATGACGGAGTGGCGCCGCGACCTGCACCGCCACCCGGAGCTTGCGCTGCGGGAAACCCGGACCTCGGCCGTGGTGCAGGAGCGCCTGCGGAGCTTCGGGGTGGACGAGGTGCATGCCGGGCTGGCCGGCACCGGCGTGGTCGGCGTGATCCGCGGCGTGCACCCGGCGGGCAACGGCGCCGCGCGCGCCATCGGGCTGCGGGCCGACATGGACGCGCTGCCGATCCAGGAGGAAACCGGCGCCGAGTGGGCCAGCCAGACCCCCGGCGTGATGCACGCCTGCGGCCATGACGGGCACACGACGATGCTGCTGGGCGCCGCGCGCTATTTGGCCGAGACCCGCAACTTCGCCGGCACCGTCTATGTCATCTTCCAGCCGGCCGAGGAGAACAAGGGTGGCGGGCAGATCATGGTCGAGCAGGGATTGTTCGAGCAGTTCCCGATGCAGCAGGTATACGGCCTGCACAACTGGCCCGCCTTGCCGGCCGGCGTGTTCCAGTGGCGGGACGGCCCGATCATGGCCGCGGTGGCCAACATCGAGATCACGGTCACTGGCCGCGGCGCCCACGGCGCCCAGCCGCATACCGGCATCGACCCCATCGTGGTCAGCGCCGCCATCGTCCAAGCCCTGCAGACCATCGTCGCCCGCAACGTGGAGCCGGCGCAGTCCGGCGTCGTGACGGTCGGCAGCATCCAGGGCGGCCACATCTACAACGTCATCCCCGAGACGGTCCGCATGCTCGGCACCGCCCGCTGGTTCGACCCGGCGGTCGGCGACACGCTGGAAGCCCGGCTGCGGCGCTTGGCCACCAGCATCGCCGAGGGGTTCGGCGCCCAGGCGGACGTCCTCTTCGACCGCACCTACCCCGCCACCGTGAACGACCCGGCCGCCATGGCGCTGGCCCGGCGCGCGGCCGAAACCGTGCAGGGCGCCGCCGCGGTCGAACACATGGAGCGGCCGACCATGGGCGGCGAGGATTTCAGCTTCATGCTGAACGCCAAGCAGGGCGCCTACATCATGCTGGGCGCCGGGCGAGGCGCCGGCGACGCGATGGTACACCACCCGAAATACGATTTCAATGATTCGATCCTGCCGGTCGGCGCGTCCTACTGGGCGACGCTGGCGGAGCAGTTGTTGCCCCGGGCCTGAACCCAGTGCCTAATCCAGCCAGGCCAGCATGCCCGCGAACCGCGCGGCGTCGATGATCCAAGGTTCGGTCTGCATGCTGCGGGCCCAGGCCTCGGCATCCTGGAAGAACACCCAGTCGAACTGCAGGCCGATCAGCCGGGCGATGTCGTAGTAGAACGGATCGACCCGGCGGTTGGTGAACATGCTGACCCGCCCACCCGGGCGCATGAACGCCGTGTTGGCCAGCGCCGCCCCCATTGGGCCGAGCACATGGTCAGCGCCGTGGAACAAGCCGATCTGCTCAGGGAAGCTGAGGGTGGCGGGGTCGATGACGTGGTAGCCGCGGCCGCGGGCCAGGCCCTCCAGCTGCGGCTGGTTGGCGATGGGGCGGACTGCGCCGGGCGGGCGCGTGACGTAAAGCCGGCGTGGGGCCGAGGCCGGGGCGGCAGGGCCGAGGATCTGCGCGAGGTCGCGCAACGTCTGCGACTTGCGGCGGTCATGCTGGGCGACCGGACCGATCCACAGCACCTCCTCCACCCGCAGGATCTGGTTGTTGAAGCAGACGACGTGCTCGAAGGAGAGGCCCAGCGCCTCGGCGGCGTATCGCACGGCCGGCAGGAACATCAGGCTGGACCAGGGGAACAGCAAGGTGAAGCGCCGGATGCCCATGGCCCGGATGTGCAGCAGCTTGGGCAGCACCTCCACGAGCATGTGGCCGTAATTGTAATAAACGTCCTTGAAGATGTGGAACGTCGGCAAGGTGCTGGCCGGGCAATGGTGGACCTCGCCGCGCAGGATTTGCTGGCCAATGGCGGTGATCGCCGGGCGGTCCACCGCGCTGTGCTCGAAGTTGAAGGTGTCGGCCAGCGCCTGGTCCGGGTACAGGATCAGGTAGTGCCCGTGGACCACGTGCGCGTCACGCAGCCGGACCACGTACTCGTCGGGGCAATCGATGGACGTGCGCAGCAGCTCCTCGGGGAACCAGGACAGTAGGCGCGGGTCGCGGGTCCAATAGTTGAACAGCCGTGGCGGCCCCTGCACGGCGTAGGAGCGGTGCGGGATGGTCAGCTCGACGTGGTGCGGCACTTCGGCACGCCCATGCAGCCGCAACGGGGGCGCCGCCGGGTTCACATCCATTCGAATGCGAAGATTTCGTACCCGAACAGCGAGGGCGCGAAGCCCAGCCGTTGGTTGTGCGCGTGCGTTGCGCGGGACTTCGCGGTGTAGAGCGGCGCGGCCGGGTCGTTGAGCAGGCCGTGGACGTAGGCCAGAAGGGTCGCGTGCGTTTCCCAGTGGCACAGGAACAGCTTGTTGCCGGCCCAGGCGAACGGCGCCAGCACGGTGCGCGGATTGGCGGCGAAGTACCGGCACAGGCCTTCCATCACCCCCGGGGTTTGCGGGTTGAACACGTCATCGGCGGCGATGACCGTGCGCTCCGTGGCCAGTTGCCCGACCAAGGCCAGGTCCGCCGCCACGTCCGCCGCCAAGTGCCCGGCATCGACGCTGATGAAGCTGTAGCCGCCGGGGCTGAGGCCGCGCAGCGTGCCGGCCTCCACATCGGCGGTGTAGGCGACGATCAGCGTCGGCGGCGCCGAGCCGGGCGCCAGCGCCGCGACCGTCGCCAGCACGGCGTCACGGGCGTAATCCCGGTCAGGCTCCGGAATCTGCTCGCCGACCCGCGAGGTGAACGCATCGACGCCGACGACCGGCGCGCCGGTGCCCTGCGCCAGGCTCGCCAACAGGCTGAGATACCGCCCTTTGAACACGCCGAGTTCCAGCACGCCGGTGACTGCCCGCACCGAGCGCTGCCAGTGGAACAGCCGGCTGGTGAGGTCGGCGGCCTCGTCCGCCATCCAGCCCTCGATCCCGCGGAACGCATCGAGGTCGAGCGGCGGGACCGTCGCTGCGACCGGCGACGGCTTTGCCGATGAGGCCGCCTTGTGCCGCGCGACCAGGCAGGCGAACAGCGGCTCCGCCTCCCCGCTCCGCTCGGCCTCCCCTTCGAGGCGCATGATCCCGTCGATCAGCGCGTTGTCGCCGTCGTCGTCGGGATCGAAGTTGTGGGCGATGTCGAGCAGCACCTCGAAGGACAGGCTCATGCCCATCGGCACGACCTCCACGTCGAAGAACCGGCGCATCACCGGGATGATCTCAGCCGACCGCACAGCCTCGCTCGGGTCGTGCTGCAAATAAAGTTCGACAGGACGGCGCTGGATCGCGGTTTTCAGCACGCCGAAGCGGTCAAGCCGCTTCGCCTCCGGCAGCGTGAGGAGGGCGGCGTTCATGGCGGCAAGGTGCGCGTCCGCGTACTGCATGCGGGACGGGCCGACGTAGTCGCTGGCGAACACCACGCCGCCGGGCCGGAGCGCTGCTGCGACCTGGGCGAACAGGTGCTCCAGGTTCTCGATGTGATGGAGCGCGTGGCTCGCATAGACAAAATCATATTGGTTGCGCGCCGTCAGCCAGGTGTTGCCGTCCAGCAGGTGGAACCGCAACGTGGGCAACCCCAGCTCGCGCACCCTGGCCTGCGCCGCCATGATCGCACCCTCGGCGATGTCAAAGGCGTCGATGCGTTCGCAGGTGCCGGCCTCGATCAGCCCGAACGCCAGGTCGCCGCCGCCGCAACCGATCTCCAGCGCATGCCGGGCCGGCGCTGGCATGCGCGCGCGCATCCAGGAGAACGGGTCAAGGCCGCCCAGGTACGTGTCATACAGCCCGGCCCGCAGCCGCGGATGGTCAATGGCATACATCCACGCCGCGCGGCCCGGCGCCTGACGCTCCTCCAGGCAGGCGGTCCAGAACTCGGACGTCTTGACGGTGTCGGAAGGCATAGTGCGAGGATCGCATCACACGCTCCGGTTGTCATCCCCGGATTTACTCGCGTTCTCCCGTCATTTGCCGACGTTCCAATCCGGCTCCTGCACGGCGACGGCGGGCGGGAACACCGTGTGGTAGGCGCCGCCCTTGACTTGCTGGATCACAGGCGTCGCGTCTTGGTTCTGCCCGGTCTCGTCGAAGCGCACCCCCTTCCACGGCATGATCGTCTGCTCGCCGGGCACGTCCGTCGCGATCAGCGCCTTGCGGATGTCGTCGGGCTTCGCCGACCCGGCCCGGTTGATTGCGTCCGCCAGGATCTGCACCGCCACGACCTGGCGCGACGTGTTGTCGTTCAGGTCCTTGCCCGCCCGCGCCCGGAACAGCGCCGTCACCGGCGCGATGGCCGGGCGGGAGGCCACGGCGTCGCCGGCGAAGCTCGACCGGCTGAACACCCCCTCTGCCAGCGGCCCGGCGGCGGTCAGGAACGCCTGCTCCTGAAACCCCGCCGCCTGCGCCATCACCGCGTGCGGCTTGTAGCCAAGCTCGGACAGGCTGCGCATCAGCAGGATGGCGTCCGACGTGTAGCTGGACGGCATCAGCACGTCGGCGTCCGCCGCGCGGAGCCGCTGCGCCTCCGCCGACAGCGACGGCGAGTTGGCGCGGTACTTGATGTCGGCCGCGACCGTCATCTTGGCCGCGGCAGCGAGCTTGCGCTGCACGGCGCTGCTGTCGCTGCCGAAGATGCTGTCCTCGTAGAACAGCGCCACGGTTTTCACGGGACGCCCGGTCTTTTGGCCGACCTCGGCGAAGAAGTCGAACATCGCCTGGGTGAACATCTCGTCGTGCGGGCTGGTGCGGAAGAACCACTTGAGGCCGCGCTTGTGCAGGCTGGGCGACGAGTTGTCCATCGACAGGTACGGCACCTCGTATCGATCCGCGACCTGGCTGATCGTCGCCGCCGTCGCGCTCGTATAGCTGCCGACCAGCGCCGACACGTGCTCCTGGGTGATCAGCCGCTCGGCCTCCGCCCGGGCCTTCTGCGGGTCGTTCTGGTGGTCGGCGTACACGACGCGCAGCTTGGCGCCACCGAGGCGGTCCAGCCCGCCGCCCCCGCCCATCAGCATCGGCAGCTTCTCGTGCGCGCCGTTGACGATCTCCAGCACGGTGTCGATGGCGGCGCGGGCGTCGGCGCCGATCTGGGCCGCGTTGCCGGTCAACGGGTAGATCGCGCCGATCACCACGTCCTCCGCGGCGCGGGCGGGTGGAGCAGCCCACAGCAGCACGGCGACGATGCCCACAACAAAACGCTTCATGCCTACCCTTTCCGGATCACGCGGCGGAAGTGAAGCACGCGGCGTGCCGTTGCGCATGCCAGGTTCCATGGGGTGGGCGCGGGATCGGGAAAGATGCTGGGGCGAACGACGGGTCTCGAACCCGCGACATCCAAGACCACAACCTGGCGCTCTACCAACTGAGCTACGTCCGCCACAGCAGGCGCGCGGTTTACGGCGTTCAGCCCGCCGCCGTCAACCGGGCTGTGCCGCCCTGCCCCTGGAAATGCCGCAGGAGGCGGGTCACCGCCTCGTCCAGCAGCGCGTCCTGCTTGCAGAAGGCGAAGCGGGCGTAATGGCCGGGCGCCTCCCGCTCGTAGAACGCCGAGACCGGGATCGCCGTGACGCCGGCCTGCTCGGTGATGTGCCGGCAGAACGCCACGTCGTCCCCGGCGAAGCCCAACCGGCTGAAGTCCGCCGTCACGAAGTAGCTGCCCATCGCCGGCAGCACGGCGAAGCCGATGCCAGCCAAGCCCGCCGACAGCCGGTCCCGCTTCGCCGCCAATGCCGAAGCCAGCCCGGCGAAATACGCATTGTCCAGCCCCAATCCCACCGCCACGGCGCGCTGCAGGTTGGGCGGCGTGGTGAAGGTCAGGTTCTGGTGCGCCTTGGCGACCACGGCAGACAGCGCGGCCGGGGCGGTGACGTAGCCGACCTTCCAGCCCGTCAGGCTGAACGTCTTGCCGGCGCTGCCGATCCGCAGGCAGCGGTCGCGCAGGCCCGGCAGCGTCATCAGCGGGATGTGCCGCCAGCCGTCATAGGTCAGGTGCTCGTACACCTCGTCGCACACGGCGTAGGCGTCGTGCTTGACCAGCAGGTCGGCGATGAAGGCCAGCTCGGCGGCGGTGAACACCTTGCCGCAGGGGTTCATCGGCGTGTTGAGCAGGATCGCCTTGGTCTTGGGGCCAAAGGCCGCGGCCAGCTCGGCGCGCGGCAGCTCCCATTTCGGCGGCACGAGGCGCACGAGGCGCGGCACGGCGCCGAGCATGCGGACCACGGGCAGGTAGGTGTCGTACAGCGGCTCGATCAGCACGACCTCGTCGCCGGGGTTCAGCAGGGCCATGAGGCTGGCGGTGATCGCCTCCGTGGCGCCGGAGGTGACGACGACTTCCGTGGTTGGGTCGATGTCGAGGCCGTAGAACCGCCCGTTGGCGCGGGCGACCGCCGCCCGCAGTTCCGGCACGCCGGTCAGCGGCGGGTACTGGTTGCGCCCGTCCCGCAGCGCATTGGCCGCGGCCTGGATGATGTCCGAGGGTCCGTCGGTGTCCGGGAAGCCCTGGCCGAGGTTGATCGCCCCATGCTGCGTGGCGAGGGCCGACATCACGGTGAACACCGTCGTTCCCGTGGAGGACAGCATCTGGTTCGCGGGCTTCAAGGATCGGGCCTCCGGCTCTGAACGAGGTTCCGAGTATGGGTCCGATCGGCAATCCCTTCAACTTGCCTACAGGTTGGGCAGCCATGCCGCGCCGTGCCTGCTTCCGGCGCCATGGGGCGGCGTCCCTTGCCGGCGCGCCACGGATTGCCGGCTGGCACGCTGCATGCAAACCTCCGGGGCCGTCCCCCCATGGGCGGCCTACGCAGCAAGGGAGGACGCGGAGCTTATCACCCCGCGCGGCACGCATGAAGAAGATCGAAGCGGTGATCAAGCCGTTCAAGCTGGACGAAGTGAAGGAGGCGCTGCACGAGGTGGGGCTGCAAGGGATCACGGTGGTGGAGGCCAAGGGGTTCGGCCGCCAGAAGGGCCACACGGAACTGTACCGCGGCGCCGAGTATGTGGTGGACTTCCTCCCCAAGGTGAAGATCGAGGTCATCTGCGAGGATGCGGTGGTGGAGCGCGCCGTAGAGGCGATCGTCGCCGCGGCGCGCACCGGCCGGATCGGCGACGGCAAGATCTTCGTGAGCCAGATCGAGGAGGTTGTCCGCATCCGGACCGGCGAGCGCGGCGATGACGCGATCTAGCCGGCGCTTCCCGCAGGCGCCCCGCTTCCCCGGAAGCCCACGGCTTCCCGCAAGCGCCTCAAGTGGTTAAACGGACGACGAACCAGGCCGCGTCGGGCGGCCGGCAAACCAAGGGATAGAGAACCAGGATGGCAATGGAGCCCAATTCGCCCGAAGGCGGCACAGAGAGCGGCCCGGCCGCCGGCAGCGTCGCCCACGTCATGGAGATGATGCGCGAGAACTCCGTGGAGTACGTGGACCTGCGGTTCACCGACCCGCGCGGCAAGTGGCAGCACACGGCGCAGCACGTCTCGACCATCGACGAGGACGCGTTCCGCGACGGCATCATGTTCGACGGCAGTTCGATCGCCGGCTGGAAGGCGATCAACGAAAGCGACATGATCCTGATGCCCGACCCGGCCACGGCGGTCATGGACCCCTTCGCCGCCAAGCCGAGCCTGATCCTGTTCTGCGACATCTTCGAGCCGAGCACCGGGCAGCCCTACGCCCGCGACCCGCGCAGCACGGCGAAGAAGGCGCAGGCCTACGTCGAAAGCAGCGGCATCGGCGACACGGTGATGGTGGGCGCGGAGGCCGAGTTCTTCATCTTCGACAGCGTCCGCTTCGGCGTCGGCCCCAACTCCAGCAGCGTCGCCATCGACAGCGTCGAGGGTCCCGGCGCCAACCTCAAGGATTTCCCCGAGGGCAACATGGGCCACCGGCCCAGCGTCAAGGGCGGCTACTTCCCCGTGCCGCCGGTTGACAGCGAAAGCGACCTGCGGGCCGAGATGCTGTCCAGCATGGGCGAGATGGGCCTGCCCATCGAGAAGCACCACCACGAGGTCGCGCAAAGCCAGCACGAACTCGGCACCAAGTTCGGCACGCTGCTGACCATGGCCGACCAGATGCAGATCTATAAGTACTGCGTCCACAACGTCGCCCACAGCTACGGCAAGACGGCCACGTTCATGCCGAAGCCGATCTATGGCGACAACGGCTCGGGCATGCACACGCACCAGAGCATCTGGAAGGACGGCAAGCCGATGTTCGCCGGCAACGGCTACGCCGACCTGTCGGAAACGTGCCTTTATTTCATCGGCGGCATCATCAAGCACGCCAAGGCCTGCAACGCCTTCACCAACCCGAGCACCAACAGCTACAAGCGGCTGATTCCCGGGTTCGAGGCGCCGGTGCTGCTGGCCTACTCCGCCCGCAACCGCTCGGCCTCCTGCCGCATCCCCTACACCACCAGCCCGAAGGCCAAGCGCGTCGAGATCCGGTTCCCCGATGCCTCGGCCAATCCCTACCTTGCGTTCTCGGCGCTGCTGATGGCGGGGCTGGACGGGATCAAGAACAAGATCCACCCCGGCGACCCCATGGACAAGGATCTTTACGACCTGCCGCCCGAGGAGCTGAAGGGCATCCCCACCGTGTGCGGCAGCCTGCGCGAGGCGTTGGGCGCGCTGGAAGCGGACCACGAGTTCCTGCTGGCGGGCGACGTGTTCAGCGCCGAGCAGATCAGCAGCTACATCGAGCTGAAGTGGACCGAGGTCTACCGCTTCGAGCACACGCCGCATCCCGTCGAGTTCGAGATGTACTACTCCGTCTGACGCGACATGCGGGCGCGCTCGGCCAAACCGGGTGCGCCCATGCACGCGAAGGCGACAGGCGCTGCCTGATCGGGTGGCATTTGCCCGGCGGGCACACCAAGCGTTTTTATGGTGAATCGCATATCCAAGACGGCACGGCTTGTGCAAGGTACTTAGTATGCGAAATCGCCGTACCTCCGCCCGCCGGGCTGCACGCCCCTCCTTCAACGCCATAGCGGCGATGCTGCTGGCAAGCTCCGGCCTGTGCGGCGGGGCTTACGCGCAGGCGACCCCGCCGGCGCAGACCGAGACGCCGGGCAACCCGTCCACCGCAGCCCCGGCGGACAAGCCCTATGTCCCTCCGGCGAACCTCGGCGAATGGGCGAGCAGCATCAAGCTGGACTTCCAGGGCGACGTCGGCATCACGGTCAACCCGGCCAGTCCCAGCAACCGCCAGAACTTCGGCCGCTTGTTCGACGACGCCGCGAACCGCCCGCTGCTGAACCAAGCCCTCGTCACCCTCCACCGCGACGTGGACCCCAAGGCCACCAGCCCGGACGTCGGGTTCAAGCTGCAGCTGATGTACGGCTCGGACGCCCGCATCGTGCACACGCTCGGCGTGTTCGACCAACTCATCCATGACCGCAACCAGCTCGACATCGTCGAGGCCAACATCTCCGTCCGGCTGCCCGACCTGTTCGCGAACGGCCTGGACATCAAGGCCGGCATCTATCCCACGCCGCTCGGCGCGGAGCTGATCGACCCCAAGACCAACCCTTTCTACTCGCATTCCTACATCTTCAACTACGGCCTGCCCTACAAGCACACCGGCGCGCTCGCGACCGCGCACGTCTCGGACCTGATCGACCTTTACTTCGGCATCGACAGCGGCACCAACGTGGCGATCGGCTATGGCACCGGCGACAACAACAACCGGCCCGGCGGCATCGCCGGCATCGGCTTCAACATGCTGGACGGCAAGCTGACGGTGCTGGCGCTCAGCCACATGGGGCCGGAGAACTCGAAGCGGAACACCCCCTTCGCCAACAGCGCGATGCGCTACTACAACGACCTTGTCGTGACCTGGAAGACGACGGACAAGCTGACCCTCACGACCGAGGGCAACTTCGTCAAGGACGACGGCGTGCGGGCGGAGGCATGGGGCATCACGCAGTATGCGGCCTACGCGATCTCCGACACGGTGACGCTGAACGGCCGGGCCGAGATCTTCCGGGACAACACCAACTTCTTCGTCTCGAACCCGGTGGGCTACCTCGACTACGTCGCGGCGGAGCGCGGCACGTTCGGCCGGTTCATCACAGCGCCCAAGCCCACGACCTACAGCGAGTTCACCGCCGGGCTGACCTACAAGCCGAGCTGGGTGCCATCGCAGCTCAGCACGCTGCTGGTGCGGCCGGAAATCCGGTATGACCAGACGCTCAACAATTCCCGGGCGTTCAACGACGGGAGAGACCGCGGCGCCGTGACCCTGGCCACGGACCTCGTCGTCGGGTTCTAGGGGGCCGGGCTGCGCTCCCCTGCCCCGCCGGCCATGCGGGAAACCGCGCTTTACCCGGCCGTCAAGCGGTTCCTGGCCGCCCGCGGCTTCGAGGCCAAGGGCGAGGTTGGCGGCTGCGACGTGGTGGGCGTGCGCGACGGCGAACCGCCCGTGCTGGTCATCCTGGAGATGAAGCTCGGCTTCACCCTGGAGCTGGTGCTGCAAGGCGTGGACCGGCTGGCTTTGGCCGACGAGGTCTGGCTCGCGGTCCGTGCCACAAAGCGTGGCCGGGACCGCGACCGCCGCGTCCGGGCCTTGTGCCGGCTGCTGGGCTTCGGACTGCTCGCGGCGCACCTGCCGGGCGGCAATGTCGAGGTCCTGGCGGAGCCGGAACCTTACCGGCCCCGCGCCAACCTGCGGCGACGCCGGGCGCTGCTGGCCGAGCACCAGGCACGGCGCGGCGACCCCTCGCCCGGCGGAACGCGCGGCGAGCCGGTCATGACGGCCTACCGGCAAGAGGCGCTGGCCTGCGCGGCAAAGCTCGCGGCCGGGCCGCTCCGCCCGCGCGACCTAGCGGCGGTGACGCCCCGGGCTGGCGCCATCTTGCTGCGGGACGTGTATGGCTGGTTCAGCCGGGTGGAACGTGGAGTCTATAGCCTCAACGCCCAGGGGCGGGCGGCATTGGCGCGATGGGGGACTTGTTAGCGCCGCTCCCTGGAGCGTGCTGCGTATTTAAGCCAAGTCACCGGCCTTTTTGAGCATGGGCGTGGAGAAGGCGACGGTGTGCATGTCAGCAAGCGTCTGGGCAGCAGCACAAAGCCGCGCTCGGCCTTGGGCAGCTTGACCATCTCAAGGGGGACGCCGTGGGCGGTCGCCGCCGCGGGCTTCTCGCCGGTGCAGCCCAGGCGCTTTCGCCAAAGGCGAAACGCCGGGTCCACGTAGGCGCCACCCCCGCGCTGCCACCCGTCGCCTTCTGGGCCTCCTGGGCGAGCCGCTCGACAGCGTCGCGGTCCGAGGCGTCCGCCGCGGTGGCGTGCAGCGCCAGCAGGTGCCCCAGCGTGTCCACCGCGAGGTGGACCTTGCTGCCTGATCCTCCAGGGCTTTCGAAGCCAGGCCATCGGCCGCTCTCGCGGCGGCTGGACGGCCAAGGTCCTGGCGATGGGCGATGCGTTGGGCAACCTCGCCCGCTTTGTGCTGCTGCCGGGACAGCGGCATGACGCGGCTGGCATTGCGCCGCTCACCCAGGGGGTCGCGTTCGGTGGCATGAAGCCGCTCGTCGAGGGTGTTCCAAACGGACAGACGCCCCGCTGCCCGATTCGATGAGAGCCGCTTTTGAGGGTGATAGCCATGCCCCCACCCGAACGGCTCCGCAAGCTTCTGGCCGACCCTGCCTTCGTCGTCATGCCCGCCGTTTGGGACGGGGGCTCAGCCCCAAGCTGGCCGCCGCGGCGGAATTCAAGACAGCGTTCCTGTCAGGGTCGTGCGTCGCGGGCGGACGCCTCGGAAAGCTCGACTTCGACCTGCTCTCTTTTGCGGAGATGTTCGACTCCCTCAATATGGTGCGCGGGGCAGCGCCGGAGACGCTCGTGCTGGCCGACGCCGACCATGGCTGTGGCAACGCCGTGGATGTGCAACGCACCGTCCGCGCCTACGGCCGGGCGGGGGCGGTCCTGATCGAGGGCAAGATCACGCCGCGTGCGCTGACCGCAGCGGGCAAGCCCTGCCTGCCCCGGGAGGAGGCGCGCATGAAGATCCGCACGGCCGTGGAGGCCGCCAAGGAGCTGGGCGTGCTGGTCATGGCGCGGACGTATTGCCGCCCGACTGCGGGCACCGACGAGGCCCTGACGCGGACCGAGATGTTTGCCGACGGGGGCGCGGACCTCATGTTCCTCGACTCGCCCAGGGACGAGGATGAAATCCGCTGGGCGGTGGCGTCAGGGAAGGGACAGCCGCACCTCGCCGTGCTGTCCCCCGTCGCCCCGCGCGAGACGCCGACGCAGGCGCGCGCCGCGGAGCTAG
>CAXUJE010000049.1:0-22490 GCA_964251035.1 uncultured Acetobacteraceae bacterium | reverse complement strand
GCCGGCGCGTGGTGCTGCGTCTGGTGCTGCGCCCGGGGAGCGGGGGCGGCAGGCTTCAGGGCGTCGAGCGCACCGTTGTTCACCGCCGGGGCCGTCTGCGCCTGCGCAGCGCCGCCGAGGCAGAGCAGCAGCAGGGTCCGCCAGCCAACAGCCGCGCGCCCGGACATCAGCCGGCGCGGCCCTCGGCGGCGGCCACGCCCTGCACCACCACGTCCCGCAGCCGGGCGTGCATGTGCGGGTTGGCCGCCACGATGTCGTTCGGCCCGGCGTCGTGCAGCACGCTCTCGGCGCCCGCCGGGTCGGTCACGAAGCCGCCGGCTTCCCGCACGATCAGCAGCCCGGCCGCCATGTCCCAGGGCTTGAGGCCCAGCTCCCAATACCCGTCGTAGCGCCCGGCCGCGACCCAGGCGAGGTCCAGCGCCGCCGCCCCGAAGCGTCGGATGCCGGCCACCTGCGGCATCAAGACGCCCAGCGTGCGGGCAAAGGCCAGCCGGTTGACCCCGGACACGGCCGCGAACGGGATGCCGGTCGCGAACAATGCGTCCTTGAGCTCGCGCCGGGCGGAGACGCGCAGGCGCCGTTCGTTCAGATAGGCGCCGCCGCCCTTCTCCGCCCAGAACATCTCGTCGTGCACGGGGTTGTAGATCATCCCCGCCGCGATCTCGCTGCTCCCGTCCAAGAGCCGTCGCTCCAGGGCGATGGAGATGCACCATTGCGGGATGCCGTGCAGGAAGTTGCTGGTGCCGTCCAGCGGATCCACGATCCAGCGCCAGGCCCAGTTGGCGCTGCCGGACATGCCGCTCTCTTCCATCAGGAAGCTGTAGCCCGGGCGCGCCCGGCCCAGCTCCTCCCGCATGGTGCTTTCCGCGCGCAGGTCCGCCTGGCTTACGAAGTCGCTCGGCCCCTTGATGCTGACTTGGAGCTGCTCGACCTCGTTGAAGTCGCGCAGCAGCCGCTTCGACGCCTTCTGCGCCGCGTTCTGCATCACCGTCATGTGGGGCGACAGGCGGAGCGCCATCAGCCGCGCGCCCGCTCCACGTAGCTGGCGTCCTCGGTCCGCACCACGATCTTTTCCCCCGCCTCGACGAAGGGCGGCACCTGGGTCTTGACCCCGTTGGACAGCCGGGCGGGCTTGTAGCTGCTGGTGGCGGTCTGGCCCTTGACCACGGGATCGGCCTCCACGACCTCCAGCACCACGGTGTTGGGCAGGCGCACGCCGACCGGCTCCTCCTCCACCATGTCCACGGTGACGGTCATGTTGTCCTGCAGGAACGGCGCCAGGTCGCCCAGGAGGTCGAGCGGCACCATGGTCTGCTCGTAGTTCTCCGGGTCCATCAGCACCACGTTGGTCCCTTCGGTGTAGGAGTAGGTGAACTCCTTTTCCGAGGTGGCCAGCCGCTCCACCGTGTCGGCGGTGCGCCAGCGTTCGTTGGTCTTGTTGCCGGTCTTGAGGTCGCGCATCTCGACCTGGATGAAGGCGCCGCCCTTGCCCGGGGTGATGATCTGCTGCTTCAGCACGGTCCAGCGGCGTCCGCCGTGGTCCAGCACCTGGCCGGCGCGTATGAGGTTTGCCTGCTGCTTCATCGAACGGACCTGCTTATGGAAGACAACGAATCATGCACGGGCATGGCCCGCATGCTGAACGCCGCTTCTAACCCGTGCCTGGCACCCCGGCAAGGATGCGGCCTCCGCGCGGGCCGGACAAGCCGGGGCGCTAGGGGCTGATCGGACCTTGGATCCGGCGGCCGACCTGCACTTCCAGTATTCCAGCTTGCTTGCTGACTTCCAGCTTGATGGCGGACTTAAGCTTGTTCGTCATGTCGCGGACATCAGCTTGGATGTCGTTTGGGCGCTTTTCCAAATGGCTGAACCGCTGGTTGACGTGGCTGGACTGCTGCTTGGCCTACGCGGACTTCCCACCATGCCGGGCGGCGGCGCGCTCCAGCCGGGATAGCGTGGCCTGGACGCGGCATTGTGGATGAGTTTGCAGCCAGCGCATCAGCACAGGACCAGCGGCGGTCAGGGCGCCGAGAGCCGCAACAACGGCGGCAACCGGGGTCACGAAGCGCGTCACGCGGAGGCTGGACGCCTCCGCCGATAGCTTGATCTGCCCAGCCGCGAACTTCTGCGCTCCCGCAGCCAGCTTCTGCGTCTCGATCAGGCTCCGATCAATGCGGGCAAGCTGCTCGCGCACGTCCAGCCGGTCTTTACATTCGGAAAACCCGCTTATGAGCTGGTCCCTCCATCCGACGCGGACCGCCCCGCACCACGCACTTGATGCCCTGGCTTCTCCTGGGCAAGCCATGAAGGCACACCAGCCAGGGCTTTGGGCCCCCGGTGTCCGGAGGTCACCCGGCCGCGCTCGTCCTCTAGCATCTGTTCCGTCGGACTTGCAGCCATGCGCACCTCCTTCGACGGGCGGCTCCAGGGTCGGCACCCGTTTGCGGCGGCGCGGCCGGTCCGCTCGGGTCAGGCTGCTTGCTTCGCGGCGACCTGGGCTACGTGGCGCCCGAGATAGCGGGCACCGTCCAGCTCGTTGGCCGTCGGCTGGCGCGAGCCGTCGCCGGCGGCGATCGTCGTCGCGCCGTAGGGCGTGCCGCCCGTCACCTCGTCGAGCTTGAGCTGGCCCTGGAAGGCGTAGGGCAAGCCGACGATGATCATGCCGTGGTGCAGCAGGTTGGTCATGATGCTGATCAGGGTGGTTTCCTGGCCGCCGTGCTGGCTCGCCGTCGACGCGAAGCCTGCGCCGACCTTGCCGACCAGCTTGCCTTGGAACCAAAGGCCGCCCGTCTGGTCCCAGAAGCTCGCCATCTGGGAGGTCATCCGGCCGTAGCGCGTCCCCGTCCCGACGATGATCGCGTCGTAGGTGGGAAGCTCGTCGACGGTGGCGAGCGGGGCGGCCTGGTCGAGCTTGTAGTGGCTGGCGCGCGCGACCTCGTCAGACACGAGTTCCGGCACGCGCCTGACGTCGGCGGTGGCGCCGGACTCCCGCACGCCCTCGGCGACGGCATGCGCCATCGTCTCGATGTGGCCGTAGGACGAGTAGTAGAGGACGAGAACCTTGGCCATGTTGGAAGTCCTTTCGCTTGGCAGGTGTTGCATCGAGGTGGCCGGCGGCGGCACGGGCCGTGCAGGCGGCGAAGGTGCCGGGCCGCCGCCGCCGAACAGGCGTTGCAGGAGCGTCGGCATGTCAGACGGCATCCACGAGGAGGATCTCGGCATCCTCATGTGCCTCGATCCGCAGCATGGCCTCGTCCAGGATCGCGAGCCCGTCGCGCAGGCCGACGCTTTGCCCGTTCACCTTGATGCTCCCCTGGGTGGGAACGAGGTAGAGATGGCGGCCGGCCCTCGGCAGGTAGTCCGCCGCTTCCCCGGCTCGCAATGCGGTGGCCAGGACCTTCGCGTCGGCGTGGATCCGGAGCGCGCCGGCGTCCTCCGCGTCGCCGCTGGCCAGGACGCTGAACCGGCCCTGCCGGTCCGCCTTCGGGAACGGGCGCGTGCCGAACGAAGGCTCCCTGCCGCGCTGTTCCGGCATGATCCAGATCTGGAAGATGCGGGTCGTCTTCGGCTCGTTGTTGTATTCGGAATGATGGATCCCGGAGCCTGCGCTCATGACCTGGACGTCGCCGGCCTCGATCCGGCCATAGCCGCCGGTGTCGTCGCGGTGCGTGACCGCGCCCTCGAAGACGTAGGTGACGATCTCGAGACCGCGGTGCGGGTGCATGGGAAACCCCTGCCCCGGCGCGATCTCGTCGTCGTTCCACATCACCAGGGAGCCCCAGGCGTCCTTCGCCCCTGTCCGGAACGCGGTGATGTGCTGCTTGGACTTCAGCCAGCCGAAGTCTGCGCTGGCCAGGCTGCCAAATTTCCTGAGCTCGATCATGCTTGCCCTCCTTCGGTCGCGCGGGATCGGACGGAGGCGAAGCGGAGCATGCCCCGCGCCCTGCCGAGGAACGCGTCCATTTCAGGTTGTTGGTCGAGGTCGCCGTTGACATCGCCGTTCTCCAATTTCGGCCTCGATGGCCGCTGCCGGTGAACAACATCGCCCCGACCCGACGGGGTTATTAGTCGGCTCGATGATACCTCAGCGTTCCATCAGATGAACGATCGGCGAGGCCGTCCAACTCCTCCCAGGTCCCTCTTTCAAAGGCGGCCGCTAGATGATCGATCAAGGCCCGCAGCGCTGCGGGCATCCTGCAGCGCCCCTTGAACAGCAAATGCACGATCCGTTCCGGTTGTGCCCAGTCCTGGAACACGCGCACGAGCCGGCCGTCGGCGAGCTCTTGCCGGCACAGGTGGCTCGGCAGGAGCGCCACGCCGAGGCCGGCCATCGCCGCCTCCCGAAGCACGCCGTAGTCGCTGCACGCAAGACGCGGGACATGCCGGATCGACACCGTCTCGCCCGCCGGGCCGGCGAAGTCCCAGATTTCCTCGGCGGCGGTCTCGTCGCTGCCCAGCGTCGGCGTGTTCGCAAGCGTTGCGATGGGCCGGCCCTCCAATTCCGCCGCAAGCTTGCCGCACGTCACCAGGATCGGGTTGCTCAAGCCGATCGTGCGGACGGTCAGGCTGTTGTCGCCCTCAAGCGTCCGTCTCACGCGCACCGCGAGGTCGACGCGTTGCTCGATCAGGTTGACCGGCGCGTTTGTGTCGAGCACCTGCAGGCGTATCTGCGGATGCAGGAGAAGGAAGCTTGCAAGGAGCGGGCGCATGACCTCAAGCATGCCGCTCGGGCAGCTCATGCGAACCAGGCCCTGCGGCTCGCCTTGCGCCGCCGTGGCCAAGGCCCGCGCCTTCTCTGCATCCAGCACCACTTGACGGCACTGCTCGTAGAATGTCCTGCCAACCTCGGTGACCTTGAACGTGCGTGTCGACCGCTCGATGAGACGGACGCCAAGCGCCTTTTCGAGCAGCATGATCCGACGGCTCAGCTTCGATTTGGGCTGGTGCAAGGCGCGCCCGGCCGGCGCGAACCCGCCGTGCCGGACGACCTCGGAGAAAAAGTAGAGGTCGTTCAAGTCATCCATGTCGACTCCGGGGCGGACTGGTCCGTCCTAGGCGAGGTCGCCCAGCAACGATAGCAGACGGGATTGGAGGCGTTCGCCTTCGGCCTCTGCGCCGGGTGTCGTCGTGGGCTTGGCTGATCTCACCTTCCAAGCCGCCACTGGTCCTCAGGTTCAGCCGGTCGTCGCGACAGCAGGCTGAGCCGATCGTAGCACTCGGTCAAACATTTCGGCCGGGGTTCGCCAGCCAAGCGTCTTGCGTGGCCTGGTGTTGGGCGCCGTCGCCACGGCAGCGAGCGCGTCCGCGCTGTGCAAGCACAGGTCAGTCCCCTTCGGGAAGCACTGCCGCAGCAGCCCGTTGGTGTTCTCGTTCGTGCCACGCTGCCAAGGGCTGTGCGGATCGCAGAAGTAGACGCGCAATCCCGTATCGATCGTCAGCAGCGGATGTTGCGCCACCTCCGCCCCCTGATCTTAGGTCAACGACTGCCGGAGCCGCTCGGGCAACGTGGTGATCGTGCGCGCAATCGCGCAACGTGGTGATCGTGCGCGCAATCGCGCAACGTGGTGATCGTGCGCGCGATGGCGTCGCGCACCGCCTCGGCGCCATGCCCGGCGAGCGCAGGCCCGTTCTTCACGCAGGGTCCGCAACCATGGTCCGGCATGCGGGGCAGGTGCAGCAACATCGTCAGCCGTGTCGTGCGTTCCACCAGCGTCCCGATCGCCGAACTGCCCCGGCCCAGAATGAGATCACCCTCCCAGTGACCCCGCGCAAACCGCATGCGGTTTCGCCGGCACCGCCCGGTCGCCCGTTTCGGCCGGGCGTCCGCTGACCAGCACCTCTGGACCGACATGGGATTTGCCGCGGCCGCGACTGCGCGCACGCGGGACCTGCAGCGCCCGGCCCGTGCGGAGGCAGGTGGTCAACGCGCGGCGGAGCGCTCCTCGGCTTTGCACATACAGTGCCTGGTAGATGGCCTCGTGGCTGATCCGCATGGTTCCATCGTCCGGAAAACCGAGCCGCAGACGGCGAGCAATCTGTTCCGGGCTCCACGCCGCCGCCCATCGGCGTGGCTTTCGCGGTCCATGTCGGCGGCCCTTCCAGGATACTACCGGCCCGCGGATCGCCGCCCCGCTTGGGCCCGCAACCGCCTCGGCCAATCTCTCCTGCACATAGGCCCGCCGCACCGCGTTGACCGCCAGTTTCGCAGGTTCCGGACGCCGCCCGGATCGTTCAGCGTGCCACTGCGCCGTGGTGGCCCGGTACTCCAGGCCTCCGCCGCAGGTGGCCGCGTTGCGCCGCAGCTCCCGAGAGATGGTCGATCCCGACCGCCCCAGCCGGCGGCCAATCTCCCGCACCCCAGTGCCCCGCGCACGCAGGATCGCAAGCTCCTCGCGCTCGGCAAACGACAAACACCGCGCCGACAACGGCTTCGATGATGGCGCAAGCGTCGAGGGTGGCATGCCGCCCGCCTCCCGGAACCAGCGCGACCCGACCGGCTGCGATGCTCCCGCACCGGTCGCCGCGTCCTCGCTCGACAAACCCGTCGCGATCAACGCCCAGAAGCGCCGCCGATCCTCACGCCGCGCCACCCCCGGCCGCCCCGGCGATCCCAACTGACCCCGAAGAGCCCGATCCGAACGTCGCCGACCCGCCATCGCACCACCCTCCAACCCAGTGTTGCGACAACCACTTGAATCCACCGTCTTCACCAGATGGCCGAGCAGGCCGAAGGCGGCAGGTCGTTGTACCGCGCCACCCAGCGGCGGTCGGTCCGGTCCTTCAACCGCCAAGCCCAGCTCCCCTCCAGCGTGACGCTGTTGCGGGTCAGGACGGCGTAGGGCTGGCCGGTGAGCGTGGCGCGGATGTTGTCCGCCAGCACCGGCCCCGCGCGCACGGCATAGACGCCCGAGCGCGGGATGGCGCCGGGGCGGAAGGCGATCATGTCCCCGGCAGCGAACACCTCCTCCGTCGCCCGCAGCATGGCGTCCACGCTGAGGAAGCCTTGGTCGTCCAACAGCAGTCCAGGGCCGGCGAGCCAGGAGACCGGCGCCGCCTCGGTGGCCCAGAGGATCTCGTCGGCGGCCAGGCGCGCGCCGTCCGCCAGCACGACGCCCCCAGGCCCGACGGCGGCCACCCGGGTGCCGGCCTGGACCGCGATGCCGCGCTTTGCCAGCACGGTGCGGAAGCGGGCGCGGAAACCCGGCGGGAAGCCCGGCAGGACGTCGGCCGATCCGGTGACAAGGGTGAGGCGCAGGTCACGGGCCGCCTGCCGCAGCCGATGCTCGACCGACAGCAGCAGCCGGCCCCGCCGCCAACCAGCAGGACACGGCGCGATTGCCCGGCCTGCACCCGCGCCCGCACGCCCTCAAAGCGCGCGAGGAAGCCGTCGACCGGCTTGACCGGAATGGCGTACTCGGCCGCGCCCGGCACGGCGCCAGTGTTCGGACGCGAGCCGATGTTGTTCGGACGCGAGCCGATGTCGAGCGACAGAAGGTCAACGGCACCGGCAGACGCCTGCGGCACAGCACGCGGCGGGCGGCCAGGTCGATGCCCACCGCCTCGTCCGGATAAAGCCGCGCCCCGGCGAAGCGGGCGAGGCAGCCGGCGTCGATATGCGCGTCGTCAAACGTGTGATACCCGGCCATGACGCCGGGCAGCATGCCGGAATAGGGCGTATCGACCTCGCGGGTCAGCAGCATCAGGCGGACGCCGGGCAGCGGCTTCATGCCGGAGCGGCGCAGCACCGCCACATGCGCGTGCCCGGCGCCCACCAGCAGCAAGTCCTTCACCACCGGGCCTTATGCGCATGCCGTCTCGGTCCTCGGAGCGGTTTCGGCAGCGGACAAGCGGACCGGCCGATTGTCGATGCGCAGCCGCCGCCGCAGCGCGCGCGAGAAGCCGTCGATGGCCATCGACAGCGCGCCGGTCGCAACGATGAGCACGACGGCCACGTCGAGCCGCAGCTCGGCGATGGCGCCGTCCACGTAGAAGCCCAGCGTCGGCACGCCGAGGATGCCGAAGATGGCGCTCTCGCGCACGATGATCTCCCAGCGGTAGAGCACGTAGGCCAGGAACTGCCCATACAGCCGGGGCAGCGTCTCATAAAGATAAAGGTCGAGGCCGTGCGGCGCGTCGGCGCGGTACGTCAGCCCGTCCGCATGGCCGCCCATCAGGTATCCGACGATCCCCGCGTTGTGCAGCGCCAGCGCGATGATGGCGGGGAGCATGGACGGGCCGAGCACCTGAAGCAGCACGTAGGCGACCATGTATTCGGGCGTCGAGCGGAGGACGATGAGCAGCGTGCGGGCGGCCGGGCGTGCCAGCCGCCCGGCAAAGCGCCGGGTGACGAGCGGGAACAGCAGCAAGGCGAGAACCGCCATGCTGACGAGCGCGACCTGGGACAGCACCAGCGTGTCGAACAGGCCGGGCAGGACCTGGCGGCGCAGGACCGGCCACAGCCACGCGCCAAGCCCGTCCCATCCCGCGCCGCCCTCCCGCAACGGGCGGGGGACGATGTCGTGGCCCAGGAACCGCGCCAGGTTGGTCCAGGCGGACTGGCCGGGGACCGGCGTGGTCAGCCACACGAGCGCCGCCACGCTGCCGGCCAGCAGGACTGGCAGCGTGGCCGGCCGGGCCCAAAGGCGCCGGGTGGCGATCAGGACGTAGAACACGCCGACGAACGCCGCCGCCGGCGCGTACTGGCCCTGGCGGAAGTCGCTTTCGAGTTCGAAGCCCATGGTCGGCAAGCCGATGAAGCCCAGCACCAAGGTGGAGCGCAGCCCGCATTCCAGGCGATACAGCAGATAGCTGCGGATCGGCCCGGCCAGCACCGGCAGGCGGCCATAGGCGAAGCGGGACGTGGCGGAGACGCCCGGCGGCAGCACGCGCTCCGCCGCGAGGTCGGCCTCCTCGATCAGCTCGGCAAAGACCTTGGCGAAGATGCCGGAGTAGGGAATGGCGATCGCCAGCAGCCCGGTGAGGGGGGCGAGGCCCGTCACCTGGATGAGCAGCAGCGCCCAGAACAGCTCGTGCACCGAGCGGACCGCGGCGGCCAGCGCCCGGACCGCGCCGGAACGGGCGAAGGCGAGCGCCAGCCCGAAGCCGGCGGCAGCGCCGAAACCGACGCCCAGCACGGCGAAGGCGACGGTGAGCACGACGCTGGTCGCGTGGACCGCCAGCACGTCCGGATGCAGGATGCCTTGCAGCAGGCGAAGCAGCTCGGCGCCAGGGTGCAGAGACATGATGCCAAGGTCGGCGGCGGCCAGGCACAACAGCGCCGTGGCGAGAAAGCCGTAGCTGGCTGCGGCGTAACCCAGCCGCATCAGGCGTAATAGCGCATGAGGCTGGCCACGCTGAGGCCGCTGGCGGCCGCGTCCAGCACCAGGCGCCCGGCCTGCAGCACGATGATCCGGTCGGAGCAGGCGAGGGCCAGCGGAACGTCGTGCATCGCCAGGATCAGCGTCTCGTGCCGCGCGCCCAGCAGCCGCAGGATGCCGGCCGCCTGGATTTGGTCCAGCGCCGAGACGGGCTCGTCGCCAACGATCACCGGGCGGCCATTATACAGCGCGCGTGCCACCGAGGCGCGCTGCTGCTGGCCGCCCGAGAGGGTGCCGGCGCGGGCGAACAGCTTGTCCTCAAGGCCCACCGAGGCGAGCGTGGCAGTGACCGCCGCCACCTCGGCACGCGCCGGCCAGGCCAGCATGCGCAGGTTGCGCAGCGTCGAATGCCGGTCGAGCCGGCCCATGTAGACGTTGTGGAACACGCTCAGGGTCTGGACCAGCGAAGCGGCCTGCGGCACCAGCGCCGCCTGCGGGGCCAGCCGCGCATAGAGCAGGCCGAGCAGGGTGGACTTGCCGCTGCCCGACTTGCCGAGCACCGATACGCGTTCGCCGGCGTGCAGCGACAGGCTGATGCCCCGAAGGACAGGCCGGCCGGCATAGGCGGCGTCCGCGTTGCGCAGCTCCAGCAAGGGCGCCAATCAGTCGAGCAATTCGGTGGATTTGGCGACCGCCTCGACCGGGTCGTAGGCAGTGTTCGTCGTGGCGATGAAGCCGGAACGGCCAAATGGGGCGAGGATCGCCGGGTCGCGGACGGCCAGCAACGCCGCGCGCACGCGCTCCTTGAACCCGGCGCCGAACGTGCGGTCCACGTCGCCGCGGATGGTCCAGTTGTAGTCGGGGAACGGCGGCGTTTGCCAGATGACCGAGATCCTGGCCGGATCGACGCGCCCGGCCTGCTGCTCCAGGCCGAACACCGAGAAGTCCATGGCGCCAAGCTCGAACGCGCCGGACTGCACCAAAGCGAGGGTGCGGGTGTGGTCGCCGGAGAAGCCGACGCGGGAGAACAGCTCGGCGGGAGCCTTGCCGAACTGCTTGCGGAGGTAGAACTCCGGCATCACCCGGCCGGAGGTGGAGGCGCGGGCGCCGAAGGTGAAGCTGCGGCCGGCAATGCCGGAAGGCAGGATTTCGCCGCGGGTGAGGCCGGTGGCGGCGTTGGCGATGAAGTAGCTGGTGAAGGCGGTGTCCTCGACCCCTTGGGCGATCGCCTCGGAACCGGGCACGGCTCGCCGCGCCTGCACCCCGGTGAAGCCGCCAAACCAGGCGAGCTGCACCTGGTCGTTGGTGAAGGCCGTCACCGCCGCCGGGTAGCTCTTCACCGGCACGTAGCCGACGGGCGTGCCGAGCGCCGCCTCCAAATAGGTCGCGACGCGACCGAACCGCTCGACGAGGCGCGTCTCGTCCTGGTCCGGGATGGCGGTGAAAACGAGCCGCTTGGCCGGCTGCGCCGCGGCGGCGCGGGCGGCGGCGGCGGCAAGGGCGGCGAGCAGGGTGCGGCGGTTCATGCGCTGGATGTCCGGCTGGCGATGGATGGCCTTGGGACCACGGTTAGCGCCGCACGGCAAGGGCCGCGTGGGCGACGGCGCCCAAGCGGATCGGGCCGGGTCCCTGGTCATCCGCCAACCGGCCGGCGAACTCCTGCAGCACCGCCGGGCGGTCCGGGCCGAGCGAGTCCAGCAGGGCCTGCATGCCGGGAGCGAAGCCGAGCGAGGCCGCCAGCGCCGCGGCCGAGGCGGCGTGCAGCTCGGCAGCGAGCGGCACAATCGAAATGTCGGCAAAGCCTGCGCCTGCCACGAGCGCATGCAGCCGTTCCGGCCCAACGAAGCGGAGTTGCGCAGGCAGTTCGCCGGATGGCAGAGGCGCGCCGCACAAGGCGATGATCGCCTGGTGTAGGCGCGAGGCGAGGGCGTAGCGTTGCGGCTCGGTCCAGGTGATGATCGCGACCCGGCCGCCGGGGCGCAGCACGCGGTGCAGCTCGGCCATTCCTGCCGCCGGGTCGGGAAACAGCACCACGCCGAAGCAGGACATGGCGATGGCAAATCCCGCATCCGGCAGGGCAAGCGCCGTGCCGTCCATCTGGTGCGCGGCGACGCCGGGCGCGCGGGCGGCGATGCGGCGGACCATGGCGGCCGAGCCATCGACCGCGGTGACGCGCGCGCCGCGCCGCAGCGCCTCCAGCGCAGTGCCGCCGGCACCGGCCGCCACATCCAGCAGGTCGAGGCCGGCCAGCGGCTCCAGCCGGTCCAGCACCTGGCCAGCGAAGGCAGTGGTGAGCGGCTCGAACACGCGCTCATAGGCATCCGCATGGCCGTCCCAGCGCGATGGGTCCTGGTCGGGCTGGAGCGGGGCGGCTATGGACATGCCCTCCGTCTAGCAAAACGAGGCGCGCCCCGCCATGACTGCCCAGCCATCAATCGCCGACCCCCGTTTCTCGCTCGGCCTGGGGCTGACCAACGAGTGCAACCTGGCTTGCTCGTTCTGCTATCGTGACCCCGCGCGCACCGACCGGCTGACGGTCGCGACCGTGCAGGACGTGCTGGCGGCGCTTCCTATCCGGTCGGTCAACCTCGGCACCGGCGAGAACGGGATGCACCCGGAGTTCCGCGCCATGCTCGCGGTGCTCCGGAGGCAACCGGTCAAGCTCACCATCACCTCGAACGGCCACTCCATCGCCGTGCTGGACGACGCGGACCTGGCAAGCTTCGCCGAGGTCGAGTTCTCGCTCGACTACCCGACGCGCGAGGAGCAGGACGCGCAGCGCGGCGCCGGCAACTGGGACCTGGTGCACGAGCAGGCCGCCCGGTGCCGGCGGCTGGGCGTGGGGGTGACGATCATCGCGGTGATGATGCGGACCAACCACGACCGGCTGGCCGATGTCGCCGCCGCCGCCCGGGCCTTCGACGCGCCGCTGCGGCTCAATGTCTATCAATCGGTCCGCAGCGACACGTTCGCGCTGACCTACGACGAGTATTGGGCCGGGTTTGCCGCCCTGTTCGCCCGAACGGACGTGATCGCCATCGGCGAGCCGCTGGTGCGCGCCATGGCCGGGCTGCCGCCGCGCCGAGGCGGCTGCGGCTCCGGCACCATCCGGGTGACGCCGCGCGGCACGGTGCAGCCCTGCGTTTACTGGCCCGGCCAGGGCGCGCCGCTGGAGGCGCTGCTGCAGTCGGGGCCGGCCATCGTCGAGACCGAGCCGTTCACCGCCGCCCGCTCGTTGCCGCCGGCCTGCCGGGGCTGCGCGCACGAGGCGGCCTGCCATGGCGGCTGCGCGGGCCGCCGGCGCCTGATGGATGCGCTGGCGGAGCCCGACCCCTATTGCCCCGTCGTGCGCGGCGAGGACCGCAGGCTGGCCATACGCATGGCGCCGCAGCGGGACATGGCGAAGCTGGAGAGCGCCTGCACGACCATCGTCACGGCGCGAGGCTGATCCGGCCCATCAGCCGACGCCGCCAAAGCGCATCCAGTCCCAGGCACTCGCCGGCGCGGTCCAGCACGAAGAACGCGTGCACGACCATCAAGAACCAGCAGGTACTTCGCGCTGCCCAGCGCCTCATGGTCCGGGGTCTGCCCGATCAGGAACAGCCATGAATCGGTGAACGGGTTTGTGCGCATCAAAGGCTCCCGAACGCTGCCGCGGCGGCCTCGATCAGGCGAAGGGCGGCCGCCGTTCCCTCCGCCTCGCCCTTCTCGAAGTCGCTGCCCTCCTGCTGGCCCATGGCGTTCGTCACGTGGGCGAAGCAGGTGACGGCGGCATGGCGGGCGGTGGCGAAGGCGTAAAGGGCGGCGGCCTCCATCTCGACCGCGAGCACGCCCTGGGCGCGCGCGGCGGCGATGGCGGCCGCGGTTTCGCGATACGGCGCGTCGGTGGTCCAGGTTGCGCCGCGATGCAGGGTGAGGCCGCGGTGCCGCGCCGCCCGTTCCACGGCGTCGAGCAGGGCCGGGTCGGGGGCGGCGACGAAGTCGGGGGCGCCGGCTCGCGCGCAATCGCGTCGCGCACCGCCTCGGCACCGTGCCCGGCGAGCGCGGGGCCGTTTCTTCCGCGTGGCTCGTCGCCGTGGCCCGCCATCGACGGCACGGCACCACGTCCCTGGGGGCCGCCCCAGGTGTCGCGACCGAGTTGCCGGCCACCGCGGCTGCCGCGCTGCCCTCGTTTGCGGAGGCGCAGCGGGTCTGGCTCCGCATCGGGCTGCTGTCCTTCGGCGGCCCGGCCGGGCAGATCGCGCTGCTGCACCGGGAGGTGGTGGAGCAGCGCCGCTGGATCGGTGGGTGGCGCTTCCTGCACGCGCTCAACTTCTGCCACCTGCTGCCGGGTCCGGAGGCGCAGCAGCTCGCCATCTACCTCGGCTGGCTGGTGCACGGCGTGCGTGGCGGCCTGGCGTCGGGCACCTTGTTCGTGCTGCGCGGCGCCGATGCTGGCGCTGTTCTTCATCTACGTCCGGTTCGGCGAGGTGCCGCTGATCGCGGCGCTGGCCGTCAAACCGCCGGTCCCGGCCAGCTTGGACCTGGCGGCACTGGCGCTGGTGGCGCTGGCAGCCGTTTGCCTGTTCCGGCTCAAGCTCGGCGTGCTGCGCACCCTCGGCATTGCCGCCGCGGCCGGGGTGGCGCTCCGGCTGGGTGGGGTCGCAGGGTGAGCTGCCGCCTGGCGATGGCGCGTCGCGCGGTCCTTGTCCGGCTCGTCCTGCTCTCTGCCGCCCTGCTCCCACTGCCTCGTGTGTGCTGGGCGACAGAGCCTGGGCGGCCGCCCCTGGTGCTGGAGCGGACGATCCCGCTGCCTGGCGTGTCCGGCCGCATTGACCACATGGCCGTGGACCTCCGGCGCGGGCGCCTGTTCGTGGCCGCGCTTGGAAACGGGACCGTCGAGGTGGTGGACCTTGCGGCAGGCCAGGTCATCCATCGCATCGGCGGCCTGCACGACCCGCAGGGCATCGGCTACGCCCCGCAGGCGGACATGATCGCCGTGGCCAGCGCCGGCGACGGGTCGGTCCGGCTGTTCCACGGCGGCGACTTCTCGCCCGCGGGCACCGTCAGCCTGGGCGAGGATGCCGACAACGTCCGCCTCGACGCCCAATCGGGCCGGCTCGTCGTGGGATACGGCAGCGGCGGCCTTGCCGTGCTCGATCCCACCAGCGGCGCCGTCGTCGGCAAGATGGCGCTGCCTGCCCATCCCGAGGGGTTCCAGATTGATGCCGGAACGGGGCGGGCCTTTGTGAACGTGCCCGATGCCGGGCAGGTCGCGTTCGTGGACCTCGCATCCGGCAAGCAGGTCGCGGCCTGGCGGGTGCCGGGCGCGAGGGGCAACTTCCCGATGGCGCTCGACGGCACGGGCACGCTGCTCGCGACCGTGTTCCGCAGCCCGGCCCGGCTGGTGCTGCTCGACACGGTGACCGGGGCCGTCGCGGCCAACCTGCCCACCTGCGGCGACCCCGATGACGTGTTCTTCGACGGCAAGCGCCGGCGCATCTACGTCAGTTGCGGCGAAGGCGTGGTGGACATTGTGCAGCAGGAAGCAGGCAGCATCCGCCTGCTCGCGCGCGTCAAGACCTCCTCCGGGGCGCGCACGTCGCTGTTCTTGCCGGAGCTGGACCGGCTGTTCGTCGCGGCCCGGGCCGGGCTGCTCAGTTCCGACGCCGCGCTCCTGGTGTTCCGGGCGGAGCCTTGAGCGTGGCCCCGTCCGCCTTCTCGCCGCTGCGGCGTCCGTTGCGTTCCGCCAGGGGTTGGCTTGTGACGTTCCTTCAACAACGCAGACGGATGATGACCGACCATCTCGACCGCCGCGGCCTCGTTCCGGACCGGACTTGGCGTTGGCGCGGGCGCGGCGGCGCTCGCCGCCGCCCTGCCGGGCCGCACCGTCCTGGCGCAAGGCAGCACCCGCGCCTCCCGCCACCCCGGCCGTCAAGCAGCCGCCCTACGCCATCAAGCCCCTGCCCCTCGACCTCCAGCGCATCGAGGGCATGAGTGAGCACATCCTGGTCAGCCACTACGAGAACAACTACGTCGGCGCGGTGAAGCGGCTGAACAGCATCGCCGACCAGCTTGCGACCATGGACTACGGGAAGACGCCGGGCTTTGTCGTGAACGGCCTCAAGCGGGAGGAGTTGGTTGCTATCAACTCCATGGTCCTGCACGAACTGTTCTTCGCCGGGCTGGGCGACAAAAGCCAGCCCGGCAATACCCTGAACGAGGCGCTGGCCCGCGATTTTGGCAGCCCCGGGCGGTGGCGGTCCCAGTTCATGGCGATGGGCCGGGCCGAGGGGGCTCCGGCTGGGTGCTGCTGACCTGGAACCCGCGCGACAAGAGGCTGGTCAACGCTTGGGCGGCCGGTCGATAGGGAACCTCTGCATCAGGTGCGTGAGACCGGTGATGCGGCACGATGAATACCTGAATCTTCGCGGTTCGAGCGGCCGGGATGATCTTGCGCAGGTTTTCGAACATGCCGGACTCATCGGCGGTCGGCTTGATCGCTTTGTAAAGCTTGCCGCCCTCTGACATGAAGTCGTTACACGGGTCGACGATTAGAAGGCCGGTGTGCTTTGCATCGTGGAGATCGGTGTTGATCTTGATGCCCCTTGGCCGGGACACCCGCATTGATCGCGGGAGTCTGGCGTGGTTCAGATTGTGGGATGGCGGTCGCCGAGGCCACCGCGGCGTTCAAGCATTGCGCCAAGGCGCAGGATAGTGGCCTCATCGAGCCACTTGGCGACGAGCTGGATCCCGATCGGCAGCATTTCGGAGCTGAAGCCATAGGGCACAGAGAGCGCGGGCAGCCCGGTTAGGTTGAACGGCGAAGTCGCTGCCATGACGTGAGTCCAGGAAACGGTCTGTCCGTGCACGACGAGCTTCAGCGCACCGTGTGGCGTCGCAGTCATTGGGTTAACCGGCGTCAGCAGCACGTCGTATCTTGCGAAGAAGCCGGCGAACGCCGACCTGAGCGCCTCGGCCCTGGCGTGCGCGGCAGCGAAATTGATGAAGGACGGGTCAGACATTTCCACGATGCCGGCGCCGACCGCGTGCAGCTCGGCTTCCCGGCCGGCAGCGAGGGCTTTGATTGACGGCACGATTTCGCCGTAGAAAAGGATGGCGAGCGTGCCGAAGGGATCACCTAGGAAAGGCAGCGTTACTTCCTCCACCATGCATCCGAGATCGGCCAGCTGAGACGCTGCAGCGGCGAGAGCGGCCGTGATCTCGGGATCCACTGGGCCGAAAGCGGCGTCCGAGACCCAGCCGACGCGGACCGGCTGGCCGGCGATCCTAGCACCGCCTGGTTCCGCGTCACGGGCATGGATGGCATAGCCATCGATCCCGTCAGGACCTTTCAGGATTGAGTAGCCGAGTGCCACGTCACCCACGGTGCGGGCCATCGCACCGACATGCCACCAATGCGAGATGATGCTCGGATAATGGCCGGTATAGGGAATGCGGCCATGTGTCGCCTTCAACGCGGCGATGCCGGTGAAGGCAGCGGGACCGCGCACCGATATCATGACATCGCTACCGATGCCGATCGGCGACATGCCGGCCGCGAGCGCAGCCGACTCGCCGCCGGACGAACCACCCGGCGTGCGCTCCAGGTTCCAGGGATTGTTGGTACGGCCGGTGACGCGATTGTCGCTTTCGGTCCAACCGGAGAACTCGGGCAAATTCGTCTTCATGAGTGGAATGCCGCCGGCGGCCTTGAAACGCGACACCGCCGTTGCGTCCCTCTCGGGAACATTGCCCGCGAACAGCCTGGAGCCGCGCTGGGTGAGAACGCCGGCAGTGTCCAGGGCATCCTTGACCGAGAAGGGCACGCCGTGCAGCGGCCCGAGCGGCGCGCCGCTGGCGACGGCCTTGTCGGCGGCATCAGCGCTTTTAAGCGCATCGTCGGCCATCAGGGTGACGACAGCATTGATCTTCGGGTTCACGGCACTGATGCGGTCTAGGTGCGCCTGAACGACTTCGCGGGACGACACCTGCTTCGTCCGGATGAGCGCGGCGATTGCGGTCGCGTCCTGATAGTAGATGGGGCTCATCACTCTGATGGTTCCGTCGGGCATCGTTGTTCTCCGGTCGGACCAAACATTCCTACCTGGCGACAGGCAGGTGAGTCCGACGGCACTCTGCTGAGCCTTCCAATCGGCCGTGTCAATGTCTATCTATCGTCAGGTAGGAAGAAGGGCGTGCGATGGCGAGTGCGACAGGCGACACCAGGGACAGGATCATGGCGGCGGCGCGCCTGACGGTGCAGGATCGCGGCTATTGCGGATTGAGCTTTCGCGAGCTGGCAAAGGATGTCGGCATCAAGAGCGCGAGCATCCACCATTATTTCCCGACCAAGGGAGAACTCGGGGGCGCCTTGGCCAACCGCTACACGTCGGATTTTGCCGAATATCTCGACGGGCTACTCACGGACGGGCTCGGTCAGGAGACCTGCATGCGGAAGTACACGGACGTCTTTGGAGAAACATTGCGCAACGACAACCGTATGTGCCTTTGCGGCATCATGGCTGCCGAGCACAAGGAGCTTCCTGAGGAGGTCAGGACCGAGGTGGTGAAGTTTGGCGAGATGAACGTCGAATGGATAGCCAAGGTTCTCTCCCTCAGCAAGACCATAGAAGAATCGGCAATCAAGCACCGCGCGCTTGCGATCTTCGCGGCTGTGCAGGGGGCGCAGCTCGTTGCCCGTAGCCGTGGTGATGCAGCTATCTATGAGGCGATCGTCGTGACCTACCGGGCAGGTGGGCTTCTGCCATAAGTCGCTATCTGTGGCCGCTCGCTTCCATCGGTGGCCGTGCTCAACCTCATCCCAAAACCCTTTTCGGATCAACCGCCTTCGAAGCGGCGCCCGCGCTCACACCATACGCTTCCATGCTCGCGTTCGCGGATCGGTGCTCGACATCATCGGCGCGTGCTCAAGGTCGGTGATCGCGGTCAGGAGCATGACCGGCGTGCGGTCGGCTCACGACGGACAGCCAACATCGGCATTGCGGTCTTGTCCGCACCTGAGCTGTTCCCTTCCTGGGAGTGCGACGCGGCGGGATGAGCCCAGCCCGCATTCTGCCTTCAAACCGCCTTGACGCGGGTGTATTGAAGGCGACACCTTCAACCTATAGTGTTAAATTCGCAGCCATGACCGCCAAGCACCCTCGCCACGTCGCCTTGACCGGCTCCCTGGCCAGCTATGTCGACCACAAGGTTGCGTGCGGCGGATACGCCTCGGCCAGCGTGCCGAGGATGGATTTCCAGGGTCTTTTCGAGGCGTCGCCCAACCCCTACCTCGTACTCGACCGCAGGCTCCACATCGCCGGCGCGAACCGCGCCTACCTGGCCGGCGTCAAGCGCGAACTGTCCGACATCGTCGGGCGCTGGGCCTGGGACGCGTTCCCGGCCGACGCCGAGACGGTCAGGCAAGCCATCGGTTCGTTCGAGCGCGTGATCCGCACGAAGCAGCCGGACACCATGGCCCTGCTGCGCTTCGACGTGCCCCGCCCCGAAGCGGAGGGCGGCGGCTTCGTGGAGCGCTACTGGAGCATCACCCACGTCCCGGTGCTCGACGCCGCCGGGGACGTCTCGCTGGTCTTGCAGCACCCCATCGACGTGACCGAGCTGCAGCACCTGCGCGGCGCGCTCGAACAGGCCGGGGATGCGGCTGCGCCGAACCTCGTGCCGGCCCACAGCGGCATCTTCAGCCGTGCGCAGAGCGTCTCCGAAAGCAACCTCGCGCTCCAGGCTGAGCGCGACCGCCTGGCCGAGATGTTTGCCCAGGCCCCGGGCTTCATGGCGGTTCTGCAAGGGCGGGAGCACCGGATCGAGCTTGCGAACCCGAGCTACATGCGCCTGGTCGGGCATCGCCCGGTTGTCGGGCGTACGGTGGCTGAGGCGCTGCCGGACGCGGTCGAACAGGGCTATCTCGACCTGCTCGACCGCGTGTTCAACAGCGGCGAGGCTTACACAGCGAATGGCGCCGCTTACGCCGTGCAGGCTGCCCCCGGCGGCCCCGTGGCCGAGCGCTTCGTCGATTTCGTCTTCCAGCCCATCCAGGACGGTGACGGCCGGGTGACCGGCATCTTCGTCGAGGGTTCGGACGTCACCGACCGCACGCTGGGCGAGGTGGCCCTGCGGATCAACGAGGCGCGCAACCGCCAGATCCTGGACAGCGCGATCGACTACGCGATCGTCGCCACCGACCTGGACGGCCGGGTGACGCGCTGGAACGAGGGCGCCCGCCGCGTTCTCGGCTGGACCGAGGAGGAGATGCTGGGCCAGCCGGCGGACCGGTTCTTCACCTCCGAGGACGTGGAAAATGGCCAGGTCCGGAAGGAGATGCGCGCAGCGCTCGAAACCGGGCGCGGCAAGGACGAGCGCTGGCACCGGCGCAAAGGCGGCGAGCGCTTCTGGGCGCTTGGCGAGATGACGGCGCTGAAGCAGGACGACGGCTCGATCGTTGGCTTCGTCAAGGTCCTGCGTGACCGGACCGAGCAACGACTGGCGGAGGACGCGCTGCGGCGGAGCGAGGCAAGCCTGCGCGCCCTGAACGCGGACCTTGAACGCCAGGTGATCGCGCGGTCCCAGGTGCGCGGCCAGATCTGGCAGGTGAGCCCGGACCTCCTGGGCGTCTGCGACGCGGCCGGGCACTTCGAGAGTTCCAACCCGGCTTGGCAGGCGGTGCTCGGCTGGAGCGGAGCGGAGATCGCCGCCACGCCGTTCATGGAGCTGGTCCATCCCGAGGACCACGAGCGCACCCGCGACGCGTTCAGCCGGCTCGGGGAGGGCGAACCGGTCCTGCGCTTCGAGAACCGCTACCGGTGCAAGGATGGCGGCTACCGCTGGCTTTCATGGGTGGCGGCGCCGGAGGAGGGCAAGTTCTACTGCAGCGCACGGGATGTCACGAAGGAGAAGCAGCAGGCGGCGAAGCTGGCGATCCGGACGGTGGAGCGCGACCGGCTATGGGAGCTGTCGACGGACCTCATGCTCCGCTGCCGGTTCGATGGCACGATCGTCGCCGTCAACCCGGCCTGGGCCGGGATCCTGGATTGGGCCGAGACGGATCTGGTCGGCGCTTCCCTGTTCCGGTTCGTCCATCCCGACGACGTCGAGAAGACGACGAAGGGCGCCGCCCGGTTGTCGGAAGGACATTCCTACCCACGCTTCGAGAACCGCTACCGATGCCGGGACGGCAGCTATCGTTGGATCAACTGGTCGACCAGCTCCGCCGGCGGGTTGATCACCGCGGTCGGGCGTGACGTCACCGCCGAGAAGGAACAGGCGGAAGCCCTGGCAAGAGCCGAGGAACAGCTCCGCCAGAGCCAGAAGATGGAGGCAGTCGGCCAGCTCACGGGCGGGCTTGCGCACGACTTCAACAACCTGCTGACCGGCGTCACCGGCAGTCTGGAGCTGCTGCAGACCCGTGTGGCCCAGGGCCGCATCAAGGACGTGGACCGCTACGTCAACGCCGCCCAGGGGGCGGCCAAACGCGCCGCGGCGCTGACGCACCGCCTGCTGGCCTTCTCGCGCCGGCAAACGCTTGATCCCAAGGTGACCGACGTGAACCGGCTGGTTTCCGGGATGCAGGAACTCATCGAGCGCACGATGGGGCCGGAGATCACGGTGGAGCCGGTTGCGGGGGGCAGGCTGTGGGCCACGCGGGTTGACCCGGGCCAGCTCGAGAACGCGCTGCTCAACCTGTGCATCAATGCCCGCGACGCCATGCCGGACGGCGGACGGCTCACCATCGAGACCGGCAACCGCTGGCTCGGCGAGCAGGCGGCGCGCGAGCGGGGGCTGCTGCCTGGCCAGTACGTTTCGCTCTGCGTGAGCGACAACGGCATCGGCATGGCGCCCGATGTCGTCTCGCGCGCCTTTGACCCCTTCTTCACGACCAAACCCATCGGCAGAGGCACCGGGCTGGGGCTGTCCATGATCTACGGCTTTGCCCGCCAGTCCGGGGGCCAGGCGCGCATCTCCTCCGAGGTGGGACACGGCACCACCGTGTGCCTCTACTTGCCGCGGCACCTGGGTGAGCCGGAGGAGGTGGAGAGCGCGCCGGACCTGGCCGAGGCACCCCGGGCACAGCAGGGCGAGACCGTGCTGGTGGTGGACGACGAGCCCACGGTGCGGATGCTGGTCACCGAGGTCCTGGAAGATCTCGGCTACATCGCGCTCGAAGCGGCGGATGGCGCGGCTGGGCTGAAGGTGCTGCAATCGAAGGTCCGGATCGACCTGCTGGTCACCGACGTGGGCCTGCCTGGAGGCATGAACGGGCGGCAGGTGGCCGACGCGGCGCGGACGGCACGGCCGGACCTCAAGGTCCTGTTCATCACGGGCTACGCCGAGAGCGCGGTGCTCGGTCGCGACCACCTTGAAGCGGGCATGCACGTTCTCACCAAGCCATTCGCTTTGGAGGCTCTTGCCAGCCGCATGAAGGATCTGATCGCTGGAGGGTAGGCGTGAGTGGAACGCGGGAATGTGTTTCCTACCATCCTGGCTCAGTGACCGCGAAGCTGTGCGATTTGGCCATTTGGCGCCATCGCCATAGCCCCTCGAAGCGCCGAGGTGCACGCCGGGCAGGCCGGCGCGCCCGGCCGCGCTCGGAGACGGACAGCCAAGGCAGCGCGTCGGTGCGGGCGGCGAGGTGCCGCTTGATGGCGCGCAGCTCGCCGCCGGCAATCGGCTGCTCGACGGACAGCCCGCCCTTGAGCCGGCGCACCCACAGCCGGGCGCGGTCGAGGTCCAGCTCGTCGCGGCGCAGGCGACGGCCTCACTGACGCGCAACCCGTGGCGATAGGTCATGGGCAGCAGCAGGCGGTCGCGCACGCCATGCCGCCCAGCTTTGGCTGCGTCGAGCAGCTTGGCCACCCCGCCCGGGGACAGGCAGTCCTTGGCGCGCTCGTGCCGGTCGGCGGCGACGGAGGCGGCCAGGACGCTCTTTACCTTCCGCCCTTTGGTCGGGATCACCGTCACGCCGGCAATCCCTTGCTGCTCCGGCATCCTGGCTACCACACTCTTGACGAAATGCGTGTCCGGCCGGCTTCTAGCGAGTGGCGAGACGAAGCACATCCGAACTGCTTCCCGCCGGCCCCGCACTCGGCACGAGCTGTATCATCCTGACTGTCCGTCGGACACTGTCGGCGAAGTCTGGAGCGTTTGGGCCGGCTTTGGCGTTGGCTGGGTTTCCTG
>CAXUJE010000048.1:2764-22641 GCA_964251035.1 uncultured Acetobacteraceae bacterium | reverse complement strand
AAGCCGGATTGCAGGACGGGCGCATGCAGCCGCATGACGGTTGAGTTCGCTTTGCTGCCCTCACGGTCAGTGAACCGCAGGTACTCGCCGCTGTGGAAGCGTATGGAGATGGTGTGAGACTCGCCGTCCAAATACTGCTCAGGAATGGGAAACCGGAACCCTGTTTGGCTGCTGCGCAGCCCAGCCTTTTCCAGGTCCATCCGGTCGATGTCGCAGAAGAAGTTGGCGACCGGCTTATCATCCAGGAACAAGAACAGGCTTGCAGCGTTGTCTCCTCGGAACGAGTCGATCGCCCAACCGTGGACATAGCCATCCTTGATGTAGTCAATGTGGCCATAGCGCGGGTTTTTTTTCATGCTGCGTCCTGCCTTGGCAGCGCCGGGCGGGTTTTCACGCGCGGCTTCGCCTATTTTGTCGTGGCCGCACCAGATCTGCACCACTCATACGTGTTAACCTGCGTTGTTTTGCTCGTCAACATATGTTCGTTGCGATGCGATACCGCCACCGCTTGAGTGGACGGTGCTTTCTGAACTCCACTCAAGATCTGACCGCGTGCAGGCTTCTGCACCATAGGACGGCGATCATCCGAGCAAGCCGGATCGATCCGCCTGCTTTCCGGAGCCATGGCCTGTCGCCGCGGGGCTAGACCGCAAACGCCATGCGGCCTTCGAACTGGCCATATGTCAGGTAGTGCAGCAGCGGGTCCACGTTGGCTGCACGGACGTCCGGATAGGCGGCCAGGTACTTGGCGACGCTGAACTGCGCTGACGGGTCGCGGCCCTCGTGCCAGCCATACTGCTCATAATGCTTGACCGGATCGACTTGCGCCGCCGCGACGTCGGCGTTGCGGGAAAGATAGTAGTTGGTGTTGAAGAACGCATCCGGGTTCAGCCGCAGCCGCCAGCCCGTGGCGTCGTAGCTCGCCGCCGCCTGGAGCTGGGCTGCCGGCCCCGTCGGGATCAGCGTCGCGCCAAGCTGCTTGTCATAGAAGGCGGGGTCGATGAGCGGGTCGGCCGCCGCGGTTGGCCCGGACAGGAACGCCATCCGCCCCTCGTACTGGCCGTATTGCATGTAGTGCAGCAAGGGGAGCGCTGCCGCCGCCCGCACGTCCGGGTTCGCGGCCAAGTACTTGCCCGTTGAGAACAGCAGGCTAGGGTCCCGCCCCTCGCGCCATCCAAACGCCTCATAGTGCTTCAACGGGTCCACCCCAGCCGCCCGCACGTCCGGGTTCTGCGCCAGGTAGTAGTTGGTGTCGAACAGCGCGTCCGGGTTCAGGCCCTGCCGCCAGCCCGTCGCGTCATAGCTCCAGGACGCCTGCTGCTGCCCGGCGATCCCGGCCGGGACGATGGAAGCGCCAAGCTGCTGAGCGTAGTACGCCGGGTCAATGAGCAGGTCAGCCGGGGCGGCGCTTCCGGCGGGGAGTGCCGCGCGGCCCTCGGCCTGGCCGTACAGCTCGTAGTGCAGCAAGGGGTTGAGGCCGGCCCTGCCCACATCCGGATTCGCGGCCAGGTACTTGCTGACGGAGAACAGCAAGCTGGGATCGCGCCCTTCCCGCCAACCGTAGGTCATGAAGTGCTGGTACGGGTCCACTCCCGCCGCCGCGACATCCGGGTTCTGCCGGAGGTAATAGCCGGGGTCGAACAGCCGGTCGGCCAGCGTGATGGCCGTGGACGCCTGGCTGCTGCCGAAAGGCACGGATTCGCGCAGGCCGAAGCTCGCGATGGTGTAGACCCCTTTGAACGCAATCGTCTGCACCACGGCCCCGCCGAGCGACAGCGTCAGCAGGCCGCCATACCCGTCGGTGGCCCGGTAGGCGGCCGTGTCCCACCTGCTGCCGACGAGCTGGATGGTGTCGCCCATCCCAAACCCGGTGATCGTGGCCCCGAACAGCGCGCCTGCGTCGATCCGGAGCGTGGTGGCCCCCGCGCTCCCCGACTCGAACACGACGTTCTGCCCGGCGCCCACGGCCGCTGCGGCTTCAAACGTGACGTACCGGCCAAGCGACAGCGTGCCGGCACCGGTGATGGCCGTGGACACGTAGGCCAATAGCGGCGTCTTGCCCGGGCTGCGGGCCGAGATCAGGCCGTCATTCTCCAGCCGGTCGCCCCCAGTGCCACCGGCGATGGCCTGGAGGTTTGCGCTGACCAGGATTGCGCCGCCGTTGACAAGGGTCGCGGCCGTGCTTTCCAGGGGAGCGCCGATGCGGAACGAGACCAGGCCCGGACCGCCGCTGCCGGCTGCGATGCTGCCCTGGTTGCTGACGGTCCCCTGCGCTTGCAGGGCCGTGCCGGCCGTGCCCGCCGCGATGATGACTTGGTCGGAGGCTGCAAGCGTCGCGTTCGACAGCAGCAGCGTCGGGCTGGCGCCGTTGAGCGTGTTGAGCGCGACCGTGAGGAAGCCGGGCAGCACGCCGGCCACGGTCACTGTCCCGGCGGAAATGGTTGCCGTGTCGCCGGATGCGGGGGCCGCCTTCTGCATCCAATTGGCGTCCACCGCAAAGACGCCGTCCTGTCCGTTCCACGTCTTCGTCGCCATCGACCCGCGATCCCGATAATGCTTGCGCCCGGCTTGCCGAAAGTCGGACAACCCAACCCAGGGTAGCGTTGCCGGGTAAGTTTTTCGTTAAGTCAGGCCGGGTCGGCGTGTCCGCGCCGTGGAGGTCATCCGGGCGCGGCGATTTGCGTTCGGCGTGTCCTGGGCGCAACTGTCCGAGGCGGCATTGAGAGAAGGTTGACGGGCCGATGATGGCGGGATCGCACGTGGCACTCGGGGTGGCGGCTTGGCTCGTCGCGGCGCCCCACCTTGGCCTTCCGGCTGCGTCCCCCTCCTGCCTCGGCCTGGCCCTGCTGGGGTCCCTGCTTCCCGACATCGACCACCCGAAATCCTGGCTCGGCAGGCGGGTGCACCCGGTGTCGTCGGGCATCGCAGCAGTCCTGGGCCACCGCGGCGTGACGCATTCGGCGGTGGCCGCCGCCGCCTGCGCCTGGGGCTTGCACGATGCGTCGAGGTGGGTCGCCGCCCCCTTGGCTGTCGGCTACCTTTCCCACCTTGCCGCGGACCTGCTGACGCCGCGCGGCTTGCGGCTGGCCTGGCCGCTCCGCACCACCTGGGCGTTTCCGCTCTGCAAGACCGGCTCGCCGTTCGAGCCGCTCATCGTCGCCTTGGTGCTGTTCTGGGCGGGGTCCGGCACCCTGGTTCCCCCGCTGTTGCAGGAGGTATGGAGGCAGTCCGGCTTCGCTCCGCAAGCGGCCCACGGCAACTCGGCGCATCGCTCAAGAACTGCCGGCCTTCGGACGCCGTAACCTTTGCACCATTCCGGCGTTGTCTATCTGCCGCGGCGAGGACGCCACGCCGGGAAGCATAACGCCAACCCAACCGACAAGCCTTCCAGGGGATCATGCCATGAAATCTAGACTGTTCGTTTGCGCCCTCACCGCCTTGAGCCTGAGTTCCGGCATCGCCGGCGCTCAGACAACGATGCCTGCCACGTCCGGCCAAGGCTCGCCGGGCGAGGCATTCTCGTTCCAGGGCGACCAGATCCAGCCGATGCCGGACCAGCGCCGGATCAACCCGGGCGATCCCCGCTACACGCAGACGCAGCAATTGCAGCAGAACGGCGAGATCCCGAAGCCGGGCGGCGGCTGCCTGAAGTATGGCGCGGCCGGCGCCGTCGGTGGCCACCTCGCCGGGCATGGCGTGCTGGGCGCCCTCGCTGGATGCGCGACCGGCGCCTATGTGCGCCACCGCGACAAGGCGCGGATCGCCGACCAGTACGGCAGGCAGTAATCCATGTGGCCAAGCCGCGGGGCAGTTCCGGCCCCGCGGCGCTTCCGTGTGCCGCGTACGGCTCTGACTATGGAGGCAAGGCCGTAAAGGGAACGCGACCGCCCGCCTCATCCCTTCCGTTTCAGCAACGCCATCAAGGCCCGGCGACCGCAAGTTCAAGCGCGCCGGGCCGTGGGAACGGCTCCCGCGTCGGGAGCCGTTGCTGCACAAGCTTCCATGTGGGACCGAGCACGCGCGCCGCGATCTCAGCTCCTGGCCGGTCTTCCGCGTAGAAGTAGCTGACGGTGCTGCTGGCGATGCGTCCCGGCGATGCCACGGGGTCGGCAACATCCAACCCCTGCTCGCTCAAGCCTCGCGCCAAGTCGTTTGCACGCTGCCGCGCCGCCGCGTTCCCGACGGGATACCGGATGGCGATCCGAACCGGGGCGCCGAATGGCAAACGGGAGTCGACATAAGGTGCCGGGGTTTGTGCCGGAGCAGGACGCTCCGGTGCGGCATCTTGGGCGTAGGATCGAGTATCCGCCGCCATGACCCAAATACACGAGAGGACTGCGAACAGGTGGGGCAGTTGCCGGGCACGGACTGAACGACGACACCGGGCACGACTCCGACCCTCATCGGAGACTGCCTCCGCCGCTCTCCGCAAGCCAAACCCCCGTCACTTCACGTTGAAAATCCTGTCCGGCCCCATACGAGCGGCGGCAGGTCTTGAGCTGATCGCACAGGTTTCAACGATGGCCCAAAACATCGCACGATGTGAGATGCGCATCGGCACTGACAAGGCAGTGGCCGCGGAATCCGATAGCTGAACGCTTGAGGTTCAAGGCACATATAAGACGAGAGGGCCACCTGGCCCTCCCGCTTGACTACCAGAACGATCGGCTCCCCACAAACGGATCGCAGCCTTAAGTGTTGGCCGGATGATCCTGCGTTTCTGGCCGGCGCCGGCGTTCGGCCATGAACTCGTCGAACTCAGCCTTGTCCCGGGCCTGGCGCAAGCGCTCCAGGAATGCCTGGAACTCCCGCTGCTCCTCCTCAAGGCGGCGCATCGTCTCGGTGCGGTACTCATCGAAGGCGCGGTTGCCGCTCGACGCCGAACGTCCGGACCACGGGCCGCCGCTCGTCCATGCCGAGCCGGATGGCGGGCGAAGGTTGAACCACGTGCCGGGCATCTCAGCCCGCCAAGCCCGCAGCCGACCGCTTCCGGCCAGGTAAGCCAGGACAGCCAACCCAAGCGGCCACCCCGTGAGGAACGCGAGTACCAGGAGCGATATCCAGGCCGGCTTGCCCCACTCGTCCAATTTGGCTTGCAACACGGCGCACCTCATTTTCTGTATGTGAGAGCTATTTACTCTTCCGCCGCGAGATCGCATCGTCTCCGGCTCAACACATTACCGTGTGCCCGGCTCACCGAGTACTCGGCTCCGGCCTCGACGCCCCTGCGGGCAAGTCCAACGATTGCAGGTAGATCAGCAGCCCGGCCTCCAGCAGCGCCTCCGGTGACATGGGGATCGCCAACCGGTTGCTGCCGTCATGGCTGACGAACAGCGTCGCGATGCCGTGAGTCAAGGACCAGACATGCAGCGCCACCATGAGCGGCGGCGGCCGGCGCGGCGCCCGACCCATCGCGCACGCGGCATCGGCCGCCCGGCGCAGCACGGCAAACGCGGTGTTCCGCGCGACCACCAGTTCCGGGTGCTCGCCCGACGGAAACCCGGCGTCGAACATGGCGGCGTAAACTGCCGGCTCCCGCCCGGCGAACGCGATGTGCGCCTGCGCCGCGCGCTCCAGCGCTCCCAGCGGATCACCCTGCCCCGCCGTCGCGGCGGGCCCCGGCCGCCGCCACGCCAAGGACCCCCCCGCCCGCGCCCCCCGCGGACCACCCTCCCCCGCCGGCGCGGCGGCCAGGGCCGCCGCAAGCGACTCGAAGCCCCGGCGCGCGACCTCGGCGATGACCGCGTTCCGGTCGCGGAAATGGCGGTATGGCGCCGCCGGGCTGACGCCCACGACCCGCGCCAGCTCCGCGATGGCAAAGCCGGCCAGGCCACGTTCGGCGATCATGGCAAGCGCCGCCTGGATCAGCGCCTCGCGCAGGTTGCCGTGGTGGTAGCGCTCCCGCCCGCTCGCCTGATCGTCTGCTGCCATGCATCTATCACTTACATCAGATGCCGCCCTGATGCACCGCCCTCCTTTGCCGTACCGGCCCACGGCGTGGTCAGATGCCGACGCGGCTTCGATCACTCCGCAAAGCGTACGCGGTCGCCGACCCTGATGCGGCCCGGCGCCTGCACCGCGCAATAAACGCCCACCTCGTTGCCAAAACGCTGCACGACGGTCCGCAGCACGCCGGGGTCACGGACGGCGGTTGCGGGATCGATGGCCACCATGGCGCAGCGTGGGATGGGCCAGTCGAGTCGCAGGACGGGCGGGTCGGGATCATCGCCCAATGCCAAGGCACGGCCCAGCCAGTCCCGTTCGGTGGCCGCCGGGTCATCCGGGCGGATCACCAGGTTGGCGCGGAAGCGGTCCAGCGCCACCAGCGCGCCATGCGCCTGGCTGACGGCCTCGCCGGTTGTCGTGGTGATGACCGAGACTGGCATGGCGTCGAATGCCCCGCGCCCGAGCCGCAGGAGCCGCACCGGCCTCTCCAGGGTTTCGGACAGGCGTTTGGCAAGGCCCGGATCGTCGATGGCACCCTCGGCACCGTCCGGGGCGGTGACGCGCAGCCGGGCCAGACGGGGGTCCGGACCAGAATAGCGCGCCGCATGCAGCACCAGGCCCGGGATTTGCCGTCCCGTCAGCCAGGGGAAATCCGAACGGTCGCCCGCCCGGCAGAAGGCATACTGCCTGTCGCCGTGCAGCCCGGTCCAATGCAGCGCCGCCGCGTCCAGCACCTCCGCCCGCATCGACTTCACGGGGTAGCGCCGCAGGGCGGCAACCCGGCCCAGTTCCGCCCGCCGACCGCCTGAAGTCAGGGCGTGATCTCAGGAGCGTCGCAGGGCGCCGCGATCACCGCCTCGGCCGGCAGGGCGCCTTGCGCGTATTGGTCCAGCCGCTCGCGGAACTCGCGGTAGCCGTTGTCGGCCTGCTGCTCGTGGCAGGTCATCGGCATGCCGTCCAAGTGCATCGGCAGGCCCCCATGCGTCTCGACCATCTCTTCCACCATCCGCCGCGACCTCGCCTGCTGGATACGGGTGCGCTGCTGGAAGCGGGAGCGTGCCTCGGGAGTGAAGGGGCAGTGCGCGAACCGCTCGGTCAGGGCGCGCCGGAACAGACGGCCGGCCAGCGGGTCGCCGCAAGCATCGAAGGTGTAGGACGATGTGGCGAATGCCTGCTCAAACGCCTCCGGGTGGTCCAGCGCCGGCCCGGTGGGCGCTGGCGGCGCCGCCGCGCTGCACAGCGAGAACGCCAACAAGCCGGCGAAGACCCGAGAGATCACTGGTAGGCCGCCAGGAACTGGGCGAGCGCCGCGATATCGTTGTCGCTCAGGCCTGACGCCGCCTCGGTCATGGCAGCAACGCCGACACTGGGGCGGGCGCCGGACCGGTAATCCGTGAGCGCCTTGACCAGGTAGTCCGGGTTTTGGCGGGCAATCGCCGGCGCGGCCTGGTTGCCGCCGAAGCTATCGGTGTGGCAGGCGGCGCAGCGGTGCTGCTCGGCCACCGCCGCTCCGGTTTGGCGGAGCGCCGGGTCCACATCGGCCCCGGCAGGCTTGCCCGCCGGCAGCGAGGCGAAATAGGCGCCGATGTTGCGAACGTCCTCGTCAGAGAGGTCGGCCGCCATCGGTCCCATGATCTCGTTGGCGCGGCGGCCCGACCTGAAGAACACGAGCTGCCACTGCAAGAACTTGTCCCGCTGCCCGGCGAGCGAAGGGATGGCCGGGTTCTCCGACACGCCCTGCGCGCCGTGGCAAGCCTGGCACACCTCAGCCCGCGCCTGCCCGGCAGCGACGTCGGCCGCAGACGCCTGGACCGCAGCCATGCCAAGCCCCGCCGCAAGCAAAGCCCAAGTCATTCGCATCCGAATACCCATGCTGGTGTTGCAAGCAACGCCCGCCCCCGGTCGGGAGCGGGCATCGCCAAAACGCTACTTGGCGTAGCTGATCCGGTAGATCGCGCCGGCCCAGTCGTCGGCCACCAGCAGCGACCCATCCTTGGCCTGGATGATGTCGGTCGGCCGCCCGGCGTAGTCCTGGTCGCCGGTCAGCCACCCTTGGGCGAACACCTCGTCATGGGCGTTCTTGCCATCGGCATCGACGACGACGCGGTTGATGCGCGCGCCCTGGTACTTGTGCCGGTTCCAGGAGCCGTGCTCGGCGATGAAGATGTTGTTCTGGTACTCCGCCGGGAACTGGCTCCCGGTGTAGAACTTCATGCCGAGCGGCGCCACGTGCGCACCCAATTTCACCACAGGAGGCGTGAACTCGTCGCACTTGTGCCCGCGTGCGAATTTCGGGTCGGGCATGTCTCCCTGGTGGCAGTAGGGATAGCCGAAGTGCTGGCCGATCTTGGTGATGTGGTTCAGCTTGTCGCTCGGCGTGTCGTCGCTCATCCAGTCGCGCGCGTTCTCGGTGAACCAGTAGTCGCCCGTGCGCGGGTCGATATCGCCGCCGACGCTGTTGCGCACGCCGAGCGCCATGATCTCCGCCAGCCCCGTCTTCGGGTCCACCCGGCGCACCTGCGACACGCTGGTGGGCGGGATGCCGATGTTGAACGGAGGGCCGAACGGCAGGTACATGCTGCCGGTCTTGTCGGTCACGATGTATTTCCAGCCATGCGCCACGTAGGGCGGCATGTCGTCATACACCACGACCGGCGCCGGCATGTGGTCAAGGCTCGCCTCCGCGTTGTCGTAGCGCATCAGCTTATCGATCGCGACGACATACAGCGCGCCATCCCGGAACGCGATGCCGGTCGGCATGTTGAGGCCCTTGAGGATCGTCTTGACCTCGTGCTTGCCGTCCTGATCGGTCACGGCATAGACGTTGGTGGCGTTGTAGGACCCGACGAACAGCGTGCCGTTGTCGCCCCAGGCCATCTGCCGGGCCTCGGGCAGGCCGGACGCATACACCTCGATCTTGAAGCCCGGCGGCAGCTTCACCTTCTTGAGGTTGTCCTGCAGCTCCGCAAGCGGGGTGGGCGTCGCCGGGCCGACTGGCGGGGCAAGGCCTTTCATATCGGCTGTCTCGTCGCCCAGGAACCAGTCCGGCGGCGGGTGCTGCCAGAAGCTCGGCTTGCTGCTGTCGTAGCTTTTCGTGTCAGCCGCCTGCGCCGGGCCGCACGATACGGCCGCGGCGAGCGCCATGGGCGCTAGGAGGCTGGTGTATCGCAGCATTGATTTCAATGTCACCGTCGTTTCCCTCTGCCTCTCGCGGCGGCTTCATACCCCCGTCGATGCTTAGTAAGTACGGCAGTCAGAGGTGCCCGCAAGGTGCGGACCTCTTGCTGGTTGACCCAGGGAGGATGTATCACGGCTTCGTGTTTACGAGGACGCCGCAGCAGAATCCGCACGAATCGATAGCCTCGGCGAACGCTTCAACGCCTTTGCAGCAAGATCCGCACGCTTGACTGACATGGCGCTGTTCGGCGCACTCAACGTGCGGTTCCTGCGCTTGCGGCACGGCCTCCCGAGCCATGACACCTTGCAGCCGGCTGTTCCGGGCGAAACCACCTGGTTTGCACTGGCGGCTCGACCCTGCGCCGTCCGGGGCCTGCCTCATCCGCCATACGCAACACTCGGCCGCGTGGCCCGCACCCGCAAGGCCGGCACCCGGACCAGCACCGGAACCGTCTGCTGCCTGCTCAGCACGGCGTTGTCCGACGCCCGGTTCGGCGAGGCGGCCCGGGCGCACGGGAGCTTGGAGAACGGCCTGTACCGGGTGCTCGACGTGGCCATGGACGGGGACCAGGCCCGCAACCACAAAGACCACGGACCACGGAACCTGGCCCTGCTGCGGCGCCTGGCCCTCAACCTTGCAAAGCTTGAAGGCTCAAGAGAGTCCCTGAAAGGCAAGCTCTACCGCGCTGCCTTGAGTGGAACGTTCCTCACATGCCTCCTCGCCCAGTCCGGCAAAACTTAAATGCGATAGCCCTGGTCGAGACGGACCGGTAGATGTAGCCCTCGCAGCCCTCGCGGCAATGCGAGATCTTGACCGCGTGATAGGTCTTGCCGAGCAGGTTGATGTCCTCGATCCCCGCGTTGCGAACCAGGTCATGCCACTGTATGCCCGGCAGCATGCGGACATCGAAGCTGACGACGTCGCCGTTGCGGCCCTCGATCACCTGCACCCCCTTGCGGTCCGACTTGAGCGCCGGGCGCGCCGCCTCTGCGCCGGGCCAGGCGGTCAGCCAGATGGCTTGCCAGGCTTCCACCGTGTCGGAGCCGATCCGCATGCGGCAAAGCTCGAGGGTGCCAGGGGTGGCGCCAAGATACTCGAAGGCCTGGCCGCCGCGCTGCCTCACGCCCGACCCGGCGGCGGGACAAGCGCGGGCGTCAGGCGGCAAACCGTCCGTGGGCCGGACGTTGGCGCCCAGCACGAAGGGCAGGTAGTTGCGTGCCGCCGCGTCCAGCCCCGGGGTCTGCGCAGCGGCAGCCTTGTCTTACATAGGTTAGGGGACTATAGTTTACCGATGCACACCGTCCGCGAGAAACAGAAGCTCCTGGCCCGGGTCAGGCGCATGAAGGGCCAGGTCGAAGCGATCGAGCGCGCCCTGGATGGCGAGGCCGGCTGCGGCCAGGTGCTGCACCTCATCGCCGGCGTGCGCGGCGCGATGGCCGGGCTGATGGCGGAGGTGGTCGAGGAGCATGTGCGCAGCCACCTCGTGGACCCCGCCGCGCACCCGGACGCCTTGCAGCAGGATGCGGTCGAGCAGCTGCTCGACGTCGTGCGCAGCTATTTGAAGTAGGAACGGCGGCGATGCCCGATGACTTGAAGCCGATGGACGCCGGGCGCTCCCCCGGGCACTCCCACGTGTTCCTGGGCGACGGGCACGCGGCGTCCGAACGGCGGATGGGGGCGGTGATCTGGCTGTGCGGGGCCATGATGGCGCTGGAGGTCGTCGGCGGCCTCCTGTTCGGCTCCATCGCCCTGGTCGCCGACGGCCTGCATATGTCCACGCACGCGGGCGCGCTGCTGCTGGCGGCGCTGGCCTACCGCTACGCGCGGCGGCATGCGGACGACCCGCGCTTCACCTTCGGCACTGGCAAGCTGGGCGACCTTGCGGGCTTCACCTCGGCCATCATCCTGGCGATGATCGCCGTGCTGATCGGCTACGAATCCCTGACCCGGCTGTTCGCGCCCGTGCCGATCCATTTCGCCGAGGCCATCCCCATCGCGTGCCTCGGCCTCGCCGTGAACATCGGCTCGGCCTGGCTGCTCGGCGCCGGGCACCAGCATGGCCACGGGCATCACGGGCACGGGCACGGGCACCAGGGACATGACGAGGAGCACCGCATCGAGGCCGAGGGCGGCCCGCTGCTGCTGAGCGTGTTCGAGGACGGGGTGCCTCCGGTCTTCCGCCTGCGCCGGGAGGACGGCGCGCCCTTGCCCGCCGTGCCGGTCACGGTGGAGACGCTCCGGCCGGACGGCGCGCGGCAGGTGTTCGCGATGGCCAGCCGCGGCGCCTGCCTTGAGTCGGTCGAGCCGATTCCCGAGCCGCACAGCTTCGTCGCCCAGGTCAACGTGCTCGGCGCAAGCTACCCGGTCGCCTTTGCCGAGCACGGGCACGCCGACGGCGCGCTGCACCGGGACAACAACATGCGCGCCGCGGTCGTCCACGTCCTGGCCGACGCGGCGGTGTCGGTCCTGGTCATCGCCGGGCTGCTGCTGGCGCGGGTGTTCGGGTGGCTTTGGATGGACCCGTTGGCGGGCTTGGTCGGCGCGGGCGTCATCGCGTCGTGGGCCTATGGGCTGGTGCGCGACACCGGCGCCATCCTGCTCGACATGAACCCCGACCGCCCTACGACGGAGGGTGTGCGGGCGGCCATCGAGGCAGAAGGCGACCGCCTGACCGACCTGCATGTCTGGCGGTTGGGGCCTGGCCACCTCGGCGCTATCGTTTCGGTCGCGACGGCGAGCGGCCGCAGCGCAGGATTTTATCGCGAACGGCTCGCCCGGTTTCCTTCCCTGTCCCACCTTACTGTCGAGGTCGAACGACGCGAATAAATCTACTTCACCTTGTGATAATTGCTCACAATAATTGGAAATTGCTCTCGGCGTTGCCCGTGTAAGTTTTATGATTTGCCTTTATCTGTAATTTAGTAACCATTGCGTGAAAATTCCTTGACGGCGTCGTTGCATTTCGTAGAACGCATCCGGTATCCTGGACGGCGCTAACCGGATCTCGCAAATGCTCTTCTCAACAGCGAACAACCCTGTGCGGCTCGTCGGGGCAAGCGGCAACCAATCCATCGACGGCATCCTGGAAGGCACCGCCTGGACGGCCACGACGCTTGATTTCAGCGTCCCCACCTCTCCGTCCTATGGGGCAGACGATCCGGACGCGGCCCAGGGCTTCCGCAGCGTCTCGCCTGCCCAGCACGCCGTCGCCGACTGCACGCTGACGGGCGCCACGTCCATGCCGGGCTATGCGTCCACGACGCTCGGCTCGGTGGCGTCGTTCACCAACGAGGCGTTCACGGACGTAGGCACCGGCCCCGCGTCGATCATGCTGGCCTCATCCAGCGTTCCCGCCTCGTCGGAAACCTACGTCCCAAGCCCCGGCGTGCCGCAGAGCGGCGACTCATGGTTCGGCCAGGCGTTTGACGCCACCCCCAGCCTCGACCTCCGCACCCCGGTCCGCGGCAACTACGCCTATTTCAGCGTCGTCCACGAGCTTGGCCACGCGCTCGGCCTCAAGCACGGCAGCGAAACCGGCGGGGTGGCCAACGAAACCCTGCCGGCAGCCACCGACGACCTCGAATACAGCATCATGACCTACGCGAGCTATGTCGGCTCGCCGGCCCAGTACGACACCTGCGGACCGGACAGCAACCCGCAGACGTACATGATGGACGACATCGCGGCGCTGCAGTACCTCTATGGCGCGAACTTCTCGGTGGCTGGCCCGACGACCTACCGCTGGGACCCGGCGACCGGAGAAACTTTCATCAACGGCGCCGGCCAGGGAGCGCCCAGCGGCAACAAGGTGTTCCAGACGATCTGGAACGGTGACGGCAACGAAGCGACCTACGACTTCTCCCAGTACGCTTCCGGCGTGCAGGTCAACCTGAACCCGGGCGCGTACTCGGTCGCGTCGGCGGCCCAGCTTGCCGACCTCGGCGCCGGGAACTCCGCCAAGGGCAACGTCTACAACGCGCTGCAATTCCAGAACGACCCGCGCTCCCTGATCGCCAACGCGTTCGGCGGCAGCGGCAACGACGTCATCGTCGGCAACGCCGCCAACAACCTTCTCAAGGGCGGGCTGGGCGTCAACAGCATCGACGGCGGCGGGGGCGCCAACACGGCGCTGTATGACGTGGCCCGGCAGCAGGCGGCCATCAGCCTGGCCAGCGACGGCACGGTCCAGGTCGCCTTCGCGGGCGGGCAGGACAGCCTGCGCAACATCCAGGCATTGCATTTCAGCAACGAGACGGTCGCGACCGCAAGCCTGCCCTGGCTCGCCTACACCGACACGGCCAGCAGCGGCACCGGCACGGTCGCGATGGACGACCCCGGCGCGGGCGCTCCCAGCTATGTCCTGGCGCAGTACATCAACGCCGGCGCCACCGCCCAGGCCCTGAGCACGCAGGCGCCGAACGTGTTCATCCATGGCGGCAGCGGCGACGACGCGATCCAGGTGTCGAGCGGTGAGAACGTGCTGGACGGCGGGCTTGGCTCCAACTTCCTGATCGGCGGCGGCGGCACTGACACGTTCTTCACCGACGCGCGCGCGCCGGGCGCCGTCTGGAACACGATCCGCAACCTGCACGCCGGCGACGCCGCCACGCTGTGGGGTTTCGCCCCCGGCGTCAGCAGCTATCATTGGGACGGGGTTGCCGGCGTGGCGGGCTTCCAGGGCGCGACGCTGCGGGCCAACATCGCCGGAGGCGCCGGCCGCACGGGGGACGGGGTCGACGCCAGCATCACCTTTGCCGGCCTCAGCGCGCAGCAAGCCCAAGGTTTGCAGATCACGACGGGAACGCAGCCCGGCGGCAGCTATCTCTACCTCTACGATCCCGGCGTCTGAAGCGACACGGGGCGCCTAACACGCCTCCACCCCGCTTTCGACCGCCTCCACCAGCACGGGCGCACGCCCGCCGCCGACATCCACGGTGTCGCCCGTTTGCGCGCCCATGAGCGACTGCGCCAACGGCGATGTCCAACTCAGCAACCCGCCCGGCGGGTCCGCCTCGTCCTCTCCGACCACGCGATAGACGCTGACCGCATCCCCGCGGCGGATGGTCACCTCCGCGCCAAACGCCACCTCCGCCGGTGCGGCGGCAGGTGCGATCACCTGCGCGGAGCCTCGCCGGGTGCGCCAGTAGCGGAGGTCGCGGGCCATGGCGGCGCGGCGCGGGTCATCGGGCATGCTGCCGTCCAGCAGGGCCTGCAACCGCGCCACCTCGGCATCGATGAGGCTCATGCCTCGCGGCGTGACCAGGTTCGGCGCCGCGCTCACCGGCCGCCTCATCGCGGCGCTTGACGCGGGCGGTCAGGCATGCGGGATGCGCCCGCGATGACACCCCTGATCGGCATCGATTTCGGCACCACCAACAGCGTGGTCGCCGTGCTGGGCGAGGACGGCGCGGTGCGGACGCGGCACTTCCCCACCGACGCCGGGCCACTCGACGTGTTCCGCTCGGTGCTGTGCTTCTGGACCGGCGGTGCGGGCGCCGGCACGCTCCAGCACGCAGCCGGCCCGGCGGCCATCGAAGCCTACCTCGACGACCCGCTCGACAGCCGGCTCATCATGTCGCTCAAGACCTACCTGGCGCAGCGCAGCTTCACCCGCACCCAGGTGCATAGCCGCCCGTTCACGCTGGAGCAGATGGTCGCCCTGTTCCTGCACGCCTTGCTGGACGGTATGGACCTTGCGGGCGCCTGCATCGTCGCCGGACGCCCGGTGCGCTTCGCGGGCGATGGGGCCGACGATGCGCTGGGCGAGGCCCGGCTGCGCGACGCCTACCGCCTGGCCGGCCTCGGCGAGGTCGAGGTGGCGTTCGAGCCGGAAGCAGCCGGGTATCGCTTCACCCGCACGCTGGACGCGCCCGCCACGGTGCTGATCGGCGACTTCGGCGGCGGCACCAGCGACTTCTCGCTGCTGCGCTTCGAGCCGGGCGCGCAGCAGCCCATCACCGCGCTGGCCACCACGGGCGTCGGCATCGCGGGCGACAGCTTCGACTTCCGCATCATCGACCGCGTGGTCTCGCCCCGCTTGGGCAAGGGCGGCACCTACAAGGTGATGGGCACCGACATGCCGGTGCCGATCGAGTACTACGCGGGCTTCGCGCGCTGGCACCGGCTGTCCTTGATGCGCTCGCCGCGCACGCTGCGCGAGATCAACGAGGTCGCCCGCACCGCGGCCGAGCCGGCCAAGCTGCGCCAGCTCATCCGCCTGATCGAAGAGGAGCTGGGCTACCAGCTTTACCAGACCGTCTCCGCGGTGAAAGCCGAGCTGTCGCGCGCCGACCGGGCCACGCTGCGCTTCGACCATGCCGGCGTCGCCATCGAGGCCGTGATCGAGCGCGCGGAGTTCGAAGCCTGGATCGCGCCGGACCTCCTGCAGCTTGCCGCGGCGGTGGACCGGGCGTTGGAACAGGCCGGGATCACCGCCGAAGCTGTGGATCGCGTGTTCTTGACCGGCGGTACCGCCTTCGTGCCCGCGGTGCGCCGCCTGTTCGAGCAGCGGTTCGGCGCGGAGCGGGTGTCGGGCGGCGGCGAGTTCGTCTCGGTGGCAGAGGGCCTGGTGCAGATCGGGCGAGACCGCCTGGCGTGATCGCGCGGTCCGTGCGTGTCCCCCCGCCCGGCGTCTCCCCGGTTGCCGAACCCTCGGGATCGTCGCACCATGCCGGCAGGCGCCCGCAGAGGCCCGCAAGGAGGCACCATGACACCGTCCCGGCTGCGATTCGGCATCTTCCTGGCCCCGTTCCACAAGCCAGGCATCAACCCCACCCTGGCGCTGGAAAGCGACCTCGAGCTGGTGCAGTGGCTCGACCGCTGCGGCTACGACGAAGCCTGGTTCGGCGAGCACCATTCCGCCGGCAGCGAGATCAGCGCGTCCCCGGAGATCTTCATCGCCGTCGCCGCCGAGCGCACCCGGCGCATCCGCCTCGGCACCGGCGTCGTCAGCCTGTCGTACCACAACCCGCTTTGGGTGGCGGAGCGGATCGTCATGCTGGACCACATCACCCGGGGACGGGTGATGTTCGGCGCCGGGCCGGGATCGCTGCCGACCGACGGCGCCATGATCGGCCTCTCGCAGTCGCAGACGCGCGAGCTGCTGGACCAGAGCCTCGGCATCATCATGCGCCTCCTCACCACCGACGAGCCGGTGACGTTCCAGAACGACCGCTGGAACCTGTGCGACGCCCGGCTGCACCTCCGCCCGTACTCGAACCCGCTGTTCGACATCGCCGTGGCCGCCGTCGCCTCGCCGACGGGCCCGCGGCTGGCCGGGCGGCATGGCATCGGCCTGCTGTCGATCGGCGCCACCACGGCCGCCGGGTTCGACGCGCTGGCGCTGCACTGGAACGTGCTGGAGGAGCAGGCGCGGCGGCACGGCAAGGCTGTGGACCGCTCGAAATGGCGCCTGGTTGGCCTCGTGCACTGCGCGGAGACGATGGAGCAGGCCTACCGCGACGTGGAGTACGGCATCGAGCAGTGGTTCAACTACTTCCAGGCGGTCGCGGCCTTCCCGCAGATGTCGATGCCGGGGTCGAACGTGCGCGAGATGATCGCCTTCATCAACGACTCCGGCTTCGGCGCCATCGGCACGCCCGACATGTGCACGGCGCAGATCGAGCGGCTGCACGCGCAGTCGAGCGGCGGCTTCGGCGCCTACCTCATGCTTGCGCACAACTGGGCCAACCAGCAGGCGACGCTGCGCAGCTACGAGCTGATCGCGCGCCACGTCATGCCGCGCTTCCAGGGGCACCACCACGCAACCCTCGGCGCCGCCGAGCGTGCGCGGGACGCGCGCCCGGCCCTCGCGGAGGTGCACGCCAAGGCTGTGGAAACGGCGACGCAGCGTTACGCGGCGGAAGCTGCGGCCGACTGAGGCAGGTCCCGCAGTCCAGTTGCGCCGGGAAAGGAAGCGCCTGCCCGGCCGCCCATCCGCAGGAGAAGCGATCCCCATGCAACGCACCAAGCCGCCCTTCCGCGCCGACATGGTCGGCAGCCTGCTGCGCACGACGGCGCTGAAGCATGCCCGCGAGCAGCGCGCACGCGGCGAGATCAGCGACGCCGCCCTCAAGGAGGTCGAGGACCGCGAGATCATCGCCCTCATCCGCAAGCAGGAAGCGGTCGGACTGCAGGCGGTGACGGACGGCGAGTTCCGCCGGGCCTACTGGCATTTCGACTTCCTGGAACACCTGAATGGCGTCACGGCGGTCGATCTCGACTCCGGCATGAACTTCAAGGGTGGAATCGGCATCAACAAGGCGCTGCGCATCACCGGCAAGGTCGGCTTCTCCGGCCATCCGATGATCGATCACTTCCGTTTCCTCGCGGCGAACACCGGTCGCGTGGCGAAGATGACGATCCCCGGACCCAGCATGCTGCACTACCGCGGCGGCCGGAACATGATCAACTTCGGCGTCTATCCCGACATGGACGCCTTCTACGCCGACGTGGGCGCGGCGTATAACAGGGCGGTGCACGCCTTCTACGACGCGGGCTGCCGCTACTTGCAGATCGACGACATCTCCTTCGCCTATCTCTGCGACCCCGAGCAGCGGGAGATGCTGCGCGCCCGCGGCGACGATCCGGAGCGGCAGCCCGCGATCTACGCCGGCATGGTGCGCGACGCGCTGCGCGACAAGCCGGCGGACCTTACTGTTACCATGCACCTGTGCCGCGGCAACTTCCGCTCCACCTTCATCGCGTCCGGCGGCTACGAGCCGGTGGCCGATCTTTTGTTCAACGCGATGCCCGTCGACGGCTACTTCATGGAGTGGGACACCGACCGCGCCGGCGGCTTCGAGCCGCTCCGGCATCTCCCGCCGGGCAAGACCGTCGTGCTCGGCCTCGTGACCTCCAAGACCGGCGCCTTGGAGCAGCCCAGCGACGTCCGGCGCCGGATCGAGGAAGCTGCCCGCTTCGCCCCGCTCGACCAGCTCTGCCTGTCGCCGCAATGCGGCTTCGCCTCGACGCAGGAGGGCAACACGCTGGCCGAGGAGGAGCAGTGGGCCAAGCTCCGCATGATCGTCAAGGCCGCCGGCGAGGTTTGGGGCGAATCGGGCGGCGCCGCGTGGCCGGGCTGACGGGCCTGCGTTTTCAGCGCGGCCCCTTCGGCCCCCGTGCGGCCGGAGCCGAGCGCATCGAGAGCGCAGCCGCGGCGCTGTCCGCCATGCCGTCGCGCCCAACCGCATCCAGCAGCGCCAACCCGTCCACGGTCGCGAGCAGCAGCGCGGCCAGGGGGACACGGTCCGCCTCCTGTTCCACACGCAGCCGGCCCGCCGTCCACGCCAGGAACCCATCCGCGATCTGCCCGGCAACGGCCCGGTGCGGCGCCTCGTTGCGGGCGGCGCTCGCGGCAAGCTCGATCCAGAGCCGCATGTAAGGCTGCAGGTCCGGGCTGCGGAATACGGCGCGGATCTCAAGCAGCAGCGTGGTGAACGGCTTCGGCCCGGCCTCGCCGCCGGCATCGTCCAGCAGCCGGGCGAGCCGCGCCATCACCCGCCCGAGCGTCGCGGTCAGCAGCTCGTCCTTGTCCTTGAAGTAGTACAGCAGCATGCGGTCGCTGGTGCCAGCGGCGGCGGCCAGCGGACGCAGGCTGGCGCCGGCCAGCCCGTGATGCAGCAGGTGGTCGGCCATGCGCTCCAGCGCGGCGTCCCGGCGATCGTCCCGAACGTTCATGCGATTTCCGTAGCACCCGCTACATAGCCATGCTACGTAGCGGGTGCTACACAGGAGGCAGCCATGCAAATGCAGTCCGACCTACACCGTCAACACGCCACGATCCATGGCCAGCTTCGCCGCGGCCAGGTCGCGAGCCTTGCGACGTTGGGCGTGGCACTCTGGCTGCTGTTCGCCTTGCTGATCCGTTACAGCATACCGGCAGGCTTGTTCGGGAGCACGGCCGCGAGCGCGTTGTTGTTTGCCGCCGCGATTCCCGGCGCTTGGCTGCTGGTCCAGCTCTGCAGGCGCACCGCAGCACTCACGCCTGAGCAGATCGTGCCCGGCGTTGCTGTCGCGTCAGCGGCAGCGCTCCCCTGCGACGGGGTGGCCCTGACCTGGGCACAGTCGCTTTACGGTGACGATCCCACCAGCGTCCTGCTCGCCGCGGCATGGCTGCTGTGGGGCGTGGGCGCCTGCTTGGCGGTTGCCCTCCTCGTCGCGAGACGCAAGGCAAGCTGACGATCAAGTGGACGGCAGGGTTGCCGGCCATGGATGCGCTGTTCAGCCTCGGCCTCGCCCTGCTGCTCGCGCACGAACTCGACGCGGTGCGCGCCGGCGAGTGGCGTCTCCTGCCGGTGCTGCGCAGCCTGCCCGACGCGCGGGGGCGGGACGCCTTTATCCTGGTCCATGTGCCCCCGCTGGCGGCGCTGGTCTGGCTGGCCGCCCACCCCTCCACCGTCACGCGGTTCTGGTTTCAGGTCGCAACCGACGACTTCCTCATGGTCCACATGGCGCTGCACCGGGCCTATGCGCACCATCCCGCCTACGACTTCCACCGTGCGCTCCCGCGCGGTTTGATCCTTGGAGCCGGGGCGGTTGGCGCGCTGCATGCTGTTCTCTTGGGCTGGGGCGTCGGAAGCGTTGTCACGCCCAAACGGTTCACCTAGCGCCCTGGCGTCCGGCGGCGCCGTGGCGGCGCTGCTCGCCGGCCCGCTCGCGCCCGGGTCCGCAAGGCCGCATGACCCGGCGCCGGTTTACGCGCCGACGGCGGGCGGCAGCGTCGCCCGTGCCGTGCCGCCGCCCCGGCGGCGGG
>CAXUJE010000048.1:1189-2754 GCA_964251035.1 uncultured Acetobacteraceae bacterium | reverse complement strand
GCTTGGAGCGGCGCTTGCGCTTGGTCTGGGCCGTGGCGGTGAAGAAGAGCTTACGAGCCGGCGGTGAGGGCCTGTTCGATGGTGAGGCGGCCGGCGCCGGGCCGGGCCTCGGGGCAGCCGGCGCCCGCCGCCGCGGGCGCCGGCCGGGGGCCCCCGCGCCCCAACGACGCACAGGCGTCGAACGGCGTCGCGGTAGTTGGCCTCGGTCCGGGCCTCGTGCTTCAGCCCAGCGGTGGTGACGGCCAGGAACAGGCTGAACCCGTCCGGCCCGCCGAAGGCGCTCAGGTCGGCCCCGCCGCGCGCCGCCTCCGCCGCGCGCTCCGCCAGCAGGGCGGCGAAACGTTGGTCCAGCCGTTCGGCATGGGCGCGGGTCAGTTCGGCGTCCACGGCCAGCAGCTCCGCGCCATGCGGCGAGGCTTGCAGCAGGCGGTAAAGCGGAAGGTCCTTGGCCAGCACCGTCGCTTCCAGGTTGTCGGCCAGCGCGGCGCCCGGGTCCCAGGCGGCGCCCGCGGCAGTCAGCGCGTTCGTCACCAAGGAGGCCGCCAGAGCCTCGAACAGGCTCCGCTTGTCGCGGAAGCGCAGGTAAAGCGTCGCGCGGGAGACCGCCGCCTCCGCCGCTACGTCCGCCATGCTGGCCCGCTGAAAGCCATGCCGGGCAAACAGCGTTGCGGCGGCGTCCAGCACGCGCCGGGCTGTTTCATCGGACTGACTGGACATAATTCGTCTATTACGTCTAACGTCATGTTCAGGCAAGGAGGCTTCCCATGGCGCAAGGTCAGGTGCTGGTCACTGGCGGCTCAGGCTACATCGCCGGCTTCTGTATCGCACAGTTGCTGCGGGAAGGGTGGCGCGTGCGGACCACCGTGCGGAGCCTCGGCCGCGAAGCCGAGCTGCGCCGGACCCTGGACAAGCTCGCCGAGGCCGGGGACCGGCTCGAAGTCGTCGTCGCCGACCTGGACGCCGACGCTGGCTGGCGGGAGGCGGCCCGGTCATGCGACTACGTCCTGCACGTCGCCTCGCCGCTGCCGTCCAAGAACCCGAAAAGCGACGACGACCTGGTGCGCCCGGCGCGCGACGGCGCGCTCCGCGTGCTGGCGGCGGCGCGCGACGAGCACGTGCGGCGCGTCGTGATGACCTCCTCGACCGCCGCCGTCGCCTATGGCCGCGGAGGCCGCACGGCGCCGTTCACGGAAGCCGATTGGTCGGACGAGGCCAACCGGGCCGACAGCTCGGCCTATAAACGGTCCAAGACGATTGCCGAGCGCGCCGCCTGGGAATGGCTCCGGCGCGAGGGCGGGGCGCTGGAGCTGGCGACGATCAATCCCGGCGCGGTGCTGGGGCCGGTGCTGGGCCGGGACTTCTCGGCCTCCATCGACATCGTCAAGAGACTGATGGACGGATCGCTGCCGGGCCTGCCTCGGTTCGGCTGGCCGCTGGTGGACGTGCGGGACATCGCCGACCTGCATTGCCGCGCCATGCTGGCCCCCAAGGCCTCGGGGCCCCCGGGCCGACGGGCGGGGCCCCTGGGATGGGGGGGGGGCCAGGCCGGGGGGGGGGGGGGGCGC
>CAXUJE010000048.1:0-1179 GCA_964251035.1 uncultured Acetobacteraceae bacterium | reverse complement strand
GCGCTACATCGGCGCTGGCCCCTTCTACTGGATGGCGGACATCGCGAGGGTGCTGCGGGAGCGCGTTCCGCAGGCGGCCCGGCACATCCCGAAACGGTCCCTGCCCGACTGGCTGGTCCGCCTATCCGCCGTGTTCGACCCGGTCGTGCGCGACCGCCGGTTCGAACTCGGCAAGCTGCGCCCCGTCTCCGCCGACAAGGCCCGCGCCGAGCTTGGCTGGACCCCGCGGCCGAACGACGACGCGATCATCGCCACGGCCGAAAGCCTGCTGGCCGAAGGACTGGTCCGCGCCTGAGCGGCGTCGGCTCTCGGCAGGCCGCATCCCGGCGTGCTAAGCGTCGCCTGGGAGGGAACGCTCATGCAGCCTGTCGTCATTGCCGTCGCCATCACCGGCTCGGTCCCGCGCAAGAAGGACAACCCGGCCGTCCCCGTGACGCCCGCGGAGCAGGTCGAAAGCACCCACGAGGCCTTCGAGGCCGGCGCGTCGCTCGTCCACATCCACGTGCGCAACCCCGATGAAAGCGCGTCGAGCGACCCCGCCTTGTTCGCGGAGGTGCAGGAGGGCGTGCGCCGGCACTGCCCCGGCATGATCGTGCAGTTCTCCACCGGCGGGCGCGGGCGCGACCCGGCGGCGCGCGGCAACGCGCTCGACCTGCGGCCCGACATGGCCTCGCTCTCCACCGGGTCGGTCAACTTCCCGACCATCGTGTACGAGAACTCGGCGGCGCTGGTCACGGACCTCGCGACCCGGATGCAGACTTATGGCGTGCGGCCGGAGATCGAGATCTTCGACCTGTCGCACCTGCACGGCGCGCGCCGCCTGATCGACGCCGGGCTGATGGACGAGCGCCCGCACGTGCAGGTCGTCATGGGCGTGAAGAACGCGCTGCCGGCCGATGAGCATTTGCTCGACCTGATGCTGGGCGAGCTGAAGCGCGTGCTGCCGCATGCGACCTGGACCGCGGCGGGCATCGGCGCGAACCAGGCGCGGGTGATGGACTGGGTGCTGGCCCGCGGCGGCGACGGCGTGCGCACCGGCCTGGAGGACAACGTGCGCGCCAGCCGCGACCGCCTGGCCGACAGCAACGCCGAGCTGGTGCGCATGGCCGCCGAGGCCATCGCCCGGCACGGCCGCCGTCCCGCGACCCCCGCCGAGGCCCGCGCGGCGCTCAGCCTGCA